>DCHV01000080.1:0-74821 GCA_002314945.1 Prevotellaceae bacterium UBA1743 | reverse complement strand
GATGTCGCCGATTTCCGCCAAAGTAAATAGATATATTTATATATAAATATATCTATTTACTTTGAGCTCAAAAACGCATTTCATTTTCGCTTAATGACTAATGACTAATGACCATAATGACAACATCACGATAGCTTCCTCACTCCTTGCAGCAACTACTTTGTTACAGAATGGGCGGGAGTTTGTTACAAGTGATACAGGGGTGGGAAAATTTGCATACCTTTGCAACGCACACATAAGGCAGACATAAGTCAGCGATAAGGAATACGTTATGGCCACGGTATTCTTACTGTTTGTGTGCGAAATATCATGTTGAACACCTGCTGGGTAAAAGACTGACCTCCTGCCCCCAAGCCCAGCAGTCGGCCTTCCAAGTAGAAAGGCTCCTGAGGGATGGGAGGAATCGATATGGGACAGATTTCAGGAAACAGGATTACCGGACTTCTAAATCAGAGATCTTATGAAGACAATTCAGATGATTCCGAGTTTGATTCGTTGGGTGTACCTTTGCTTTTTATTGCTCCCAGTTCTTCTTTTGTGCGTCTGAATACTGGAGAGGTGTCAACTTGAGAAATGATGTCATCGTTATCCAAGGTTTCCGAATTGAAGATGAAAACATTGTGGTGACGACGTCGTTTCGTGATGATAACACCATCATTGTAATATGTTCCTATGCGTTCGTTCTGTATGTTTTTCGTTTCTTCATCCTCTATCGTTTTTGCCCTGTCTTGGTCATTGATAGCGTCCCCGGGTTGACCCGACACATTTTGCAAGCCAAAACCAGTGGCCAAAAGAGTGATTTTCACTTTTCCTCCCAAACTGCTGTCGGTAGCCAGTCCCCATTTGGTCTCAACATCTTGTCTGAACTTGCTCATGAAATCGTTCACTTCATTCATTTCTTCCATCATGAGGCTGTCTTGACCTTCGTTGTCGCAAAAATTGATATTGAGGAGTACTTTCCTACTATTGAAGATGTCATTATTGTTGAGCAACGGGCTGTTCAGTGCTTGTTCGATAGCTTTTGTTACCCTATTCTCTCCTTCTCCATATCCAGTACTCATTATGGCAACGCCACCATCCTTCAGGACTGTTGTGACATCCTGGAAATCCAGATTCATGATGCCATGCATTGTGATAATCTCAGCGATACTCTTTGCAGCCACACTCAGCGTGTCATCAGCTTTGGCGAAGGCATTGATTACAGTCAGTTCGGGATAGATTTCACGCAGACGCTCATTGTTGATAACCAGCAGGGCATCCACATGCTTGGATATTTCTTCCACTCCATCCAGAGCCTGGTTTATTTTCTTCATTCCTTCAAACTTGAACGGGATAGTGACGATACCCACGGTCAGAATTCCTGCATCCTTGGCACATTGTGCAATAATCGGAGCGGCTCCAGTACCAGTACCTCCTCCCATTCCGGCTGTAATGAACGCCATACGCGTTCCGTCATTCAGCATTTGCCTGATGTCCTCGATACTTTCTTCTGCCGCCTTTTTTGCCTTTTCTGGACGATTGCCTGCTCCAAGTCCGTCTTTGCCTAATTGTAGATGGTTGGGGACAGGTGAATCAAACAGAGCCTTCTTGTCGGTATTGCAAAGCACGTATGTCACATCATGTATGCCCTCGCGATACATGTGGTTTACAGCGTTTCCTCCACCTCCGCCTACACCGATTACCTTAATGATACTGGGAGATGATGTTTTCTGGAAATTGAAGGCAATTCCTTCGGTCTTGGTTTCATTGCTATTTTGCATAGTCGTAATCTTTATGGCGGTTAATCCTCTTCGATAAATAATTTGTTCACAACATTCCAGATTGTCCGGAGTTTTTTGCCTGAATCTTTTTTGGCTTTCTTCTTCTCGTTATTCTTTTCCTGAATCGTATCTTCAGTTTTGGGAACTTCATTGTCTGGCGCATTGTCGTTGTTTTCTGCAAAAGGAAGTTCACCTTGGACAGCCTCCTCTTCTTCAAATTCCCCGATACAATTCTCTTTTCCTTTTTTCAGAAGTGATATGAGTGTATTAGGATAATTTTCTTCTGGGATAGAGATTCCTGGAGCCAGTACAACGTCCTCGGGCAATCCCTTAGCAATACGTATGGATTTGTTGAGATGTGTGTGTTGGCTGATTGCCTCCGATAGTTTGGGCACTCGTGAGGCTTTTCCACATAGTACCAATCCTGACAGTAAATTGTCGTTGAATTTGCTTATCTGATTCCAAGCGTTGATGATAATCTCTTCATAGCGCGCTTCGACGATTTCCTGAAGAAGATCCTCGTCAATGGATCTGTCGAATGACAGTTTGATATTCTGTGGGGTAGATTCTTGCTCTTCTGTCCGATAGGCAGTGCCATACTTCAACTTGAGTTCTTCTGCCTCGGAAAACTCCATGTTTTTACATGAAGCGATATCGGCTGTTACATTTGATCCTCCCAATGGAATAACCGCCAGATTCCTGAGTAGATTATTGGAATATATAGATGTGGTAGTCGTGTCTGCTCCAAAATCTATCAGTGCACATCCCGAACGTTTTTCGTTTGTACTTAACAGAGCGTCTGCAGCACAAAGTGGCGACAAGAGAACTTCTGCCAATTCGAAACCTGCTCCTTGCACACATTTTTCTATATTCTCTCTCAATGATTTTCTGGCTATGATATTCAAGAAGTTTGCTTCTATCTGTTCCGAAAGCATTCCTACTGGGTCTTGTATCAGACGATTCCCTATACGATATTCCTGCGGGATGACTTCGAGAATCTCGTAATCGGGATAGACCATTGACAGGTTCATGTCTTTCATTTGGTCTATGATTCGATTGTCAATCAAGATTTTTGTCTCAAACTGTTTGCTTACCGTGTTGATGACAGAATGAAGGGATTGTCCAGATAGCCCGATATATATTCGTTTGATATGGACATTCAGTTTTTCATCCAGTTGCTTTACAACTTTGGAGATAGCCAGCATGGTTCTATCCATGTTGTCAACCATGCCCTTGCGGATGCAATGAGGCGTATTGTCCTGAGCGAACGCCAAAATCTTCATTGTGCCGCCCGATTCCTTTTTTCCTGCGATGGCACGGATTGCAGTTGAACCCAGTTCTACTGCTACAATCATATCCTTCTCTACTCCCATATTATTTTTTATTTGTGTTTTGTACATACAATCTGGTTGTCATAAGCCAAGTTGATGGTTTTGTATTTGTTCCATCCCACCTTGGGGAAACCGTTCTCGTAGAATATAGTCAGTTTGTGGAATTTCTCTTTGAGCTTGTATATTTCGCCCAATTCAATACCGCAGTTTCCCGTTTTGGGCGTAAGGATAATGTCCTTTGGCGAAATCACATGGATTTGCTCTATTTGTTCATTCCACAATGAGTCTTCTGTCAGATAATTGCCTAACTGTCTTAATTGGCTCTTTGCAAATTCCTTGCTGATGTTACCTGTGGCGATGCATAGATTGAAGTTGAATATGCCTACGGGTAACATTTCGCCACTGGCGTCCAAATAATACTCTTCATTGTCGGTGGTCATTACATGCAGGATTGGTTTCATAGGCGTGGCAGACACTCTAAGCGTTCCTGTGGCAGTATGATAGCATGTTGCTGAAAGTATATAGGGGTCTTTCTCCAGATACTCCTCTATCTGATGCAAATCAATCTTGCTAAACTCTTGTCCTACCGGATCTATTTTTTTTCTTTTTAACAGATTACTTATGTATGACTCCTGTAAATAGGATGAAGACGGAAGACTGTCGCCTATGGTTATGTGCAATTGAGTGCAAAGGACACTCTCCGCAGGACGAGCCAGACGAGTGAAGGCGAAGAAAAAGTATGTTATTATCGCCGTAAGTACGAGAATCTTGAGGATGGTCTTCATTCGCGTTCTTTCAAAATTTTCGTGATGGTATCTGCATAGTCTTCAATGTCACCTGCGCCAAGGGTTACCAATACATCATAGCCACCCTCTTTTACAATATCAAGAATCTCCTCTTTGCGGCATTGCCGACGTTTCATTTCTGGACGTAAGCAGTCGTAGATCAGCTGGCTACTTACTCCAGGAATTGGCAACTCGCGTGCTGGATAGATGTCTGCTATCACTACATCTTCCAATAGAGATAGTGCATCTGCGAATTCCTTGTAGAAATCCCGAGTGCGTGTATAGAGATGGGGCTGGAAAATTGCCTTGATATGTCGTCCTTTGTACAACTGATTAATGCTGATGATGCTCTGTCTGATTTCTTCGGGGTGATGGGCGTAGTCACTTATATACACCATTTTATCGGTTCTCAGATGAAAGTCGAATCTTCGGCTTACTCCTGTAAACGACTTCATTCCATCTCTGATCTCACTTTCTGTGGCACCTGCTATTTGTGCCAATGCCATTGCTGCAATGCCGTTTTCTATATTCACATTTACGGGGACACCCAATTCTATATCATCTATGTTTCCAAAGGGAGACTTCAGATCAAATGTAATTGTCCCGTTTCCAATCTTGATGCGCTCGGCATGAAAATCTCCCTCTTCACGTCCGTATGTGAAAGTTGTAACACCCTGTTGGGGTCTTGGGCTCATTTTGAGTCCTGTATGCACTATCAGGTATCCATTGGGTTGGATGAGGCTGCTGTATTTGTTGAAACTTTCCAGATAGGCTTCTTCTGTCCCGTAGATATCCAAATGGTCGGCATCAGTTGCTGTGATAACGCTTGCGAATGGAGTGAGCCAATGGAAAGAACGATCGAATTCGTCAGCTTCGATTACCACATAAGGACTATCCTTGCTGAGAATGTAGTTTGTACCATAATTCTTAGTGATGCCTCCGAGGAATGCGTTACAATCGGTATGACTCTGATGAAGGATATGGGCAGCCATGCTACTTGTCGTCGTCTTTCCATGCGTCCCTGCCACACAGAGGCCTTTCAGCGAATATGTCAATGTACCTAATACCTGAGCTCGCTTTTGGATTTCAAATCCACCTTGTTGGAAATACACGAGTTCCTTGTGGTTGGCAGGAATGGCTGGTGTGTAGATAACTAAACAGGAGATGGGATCTTTACAATATGAAGGGATTTTATCCACGTCTTCCTCATAATGTATTTCTGCACCCTCTTCTTCCAATTTCAGTGTCAGATCACTTGGTGTTCTGTCATATCCGGCCACTTTCACTCCGCGATGTAGGAAATATCGAGCGATGGCGCTCATCCCAATGCCACCTATTCCTACGAAATATACAGATTTGATATCGTCTAATCTCATGATGACTATTTGTTTTCTATCAATTTCAGTACTTCATCTGCTATCACCTCTGCTGAATTTCTGAAAGCCATATTACTGGCGTTCTGTCCTAACTCTGCCAATAGCCGATTATCTGTTACTGTTGCCAATGCAAGGGGTACCAAATCCTTTACGGCTTCGGAATCCTTTACCAAAAGAGCCGCATTTCTGCTTGTCAAGGCCATTGCATTGTGTGTCTGATGGTCCTCTGCTACATTGGGACTTGGTACGAGGATAGAAGGCTTTCCCAGGTAGCACAATTCGCTTATGCTACTTGCTCCAGCCCTGCTGATTACGAGGTCGGCTGCACGATAGGCGTGATCCATTCTGCTGATGAAATCTGTCACGCATAGGTTGTCGGGCTTCCCCTTCCTGTCAAGTTCCGACTGGATATGCTCCTTGTAGTAGTTGCCTGTTTGCCATATCCATTGGATAGGGGCTTTACTTATCTCTTCGAGATGTTCCAAAATACTCTCATTCAAGGTGCGAGCTCCAAGGCTACCTCCTATCAGCAAAATGGTTGGTAAATCACCACGAAGTCCGAACGCAACGCGTGCATCCTGCTGGGTGATGTTTTCATCGGATAGTCCTTTCCGTACGGGGTTACCAGTCAGTATGATTTTTTCCTTTGGAAAGAAACGTTCCATTCCCTCATAGGCCACGCATATTTTGCTGGCTTTTCTTGCGAGGGCTTTGTTTGTTAGCCCGGCAAAACTGTTCTGTTCTTGTATCAGACAAGGTATGCCCATGCCGTATGCAGTATCCAATGTTGCCGAACTGGCATATCCACCCACTCCTACGGCCACTTGAGGACGGAATTCCCGTATGATCTTTTTTACTTTCTTCTTACTCTTCAGATAGTCAATCAGGACACTAATGTTTTTCAAGTTCCACAGTGGACGCTGCAGCCCTCGGATGGGTAATCCCACGATGTCATATCCGGCATTAGGCACACGTTGCATCTCCATTTTTCCCTCAGCACCTACAAAAAGGATGTGGGCATCGAAATCCAATTCTCTGATTGCATTTGCGATGCTGATGGCAGGGAAAATATGTCCTCCTGTTCCACCTCCGCTTATAATAATTCTCAATTCACTCATAGGCTTGACGTGATTTGTGTCGAATCTTTTTTCTTGTCAATTTTTTTTGCTGTTCGGCTTACACTGAGTATAATGCCGATGTATGCACAACTAACGAACGTGGAAGTTCCACCTCTGCTAATCAAGGGCAAGGGCTGACCGGTTACGGGGAAGGCCCCCACCGCTACTGCCATGTTTACCATGGCTTGTACTACCATCATCAATGTTAGTCCCATTACAAGATACGATGGAAACAAAGCCTTACATTGCTGTGCTATTTTCATTGCTCTCCATGCTAACAGTAAATACAGAAGGATGACAAGAATGCCAGAGATGACGCCTCCTTCTTCTATGATGATGGCATAGATAAAGTCGGAATATGCTTGAGGAAGATAGTCGCGTTGTACGGAATTGCCTGGTCCTCTTCCTATTATATTGCTTCCGGCTACTGCTATGTAAGCATGTGTGATTTGCGTGTTGCGGTCAGTGATTTGGTAATCATTGGGGTCTTCTGGTATTTCTACGTTTTTGCTCTTCAGACGATTTACCCATGTCGGAACACGATGTAGGATACTTTCTTCGTCGTTGCTCCACTCTGACAGTTTCGAATCTGGGATACTATATACCGTTATCAGTGCAATGGCAGCTACCGTACCGATTGAACCTACAAGGACGCTCAGGTATTTGGTGCTGACTTGTCCGATAAAACAGATGCCCAACATCACAAGTAATATGATAGCTGCAGTAGATGCGTTTTCGAAAAAGATGAGACCTACGGTCAATCCCACTTCGGTGAAGACCCACCAAAACGCGGTTTTAGATGCTCCCTTCTCGTCTCTCAGGGTCGAAAGGATGAAAGCTACAAAGATGACTAAGAATAGTTTTGCGAATTCGCTTGGCTGAATAGTTTTTCCACCTAATTCAATCCATCTCGAGGCTCCGTTTGTCTTTGCCGTGAAGAGTGTAAAGACCAACATCGGATACACGGCTACATGCAACATTCCAGTTCCAATTATCTTGAACATATTACAAGGAATCAAGTGGATGAACCATGCAAATATGATTCCTAAAACCAAATACGAAGAATGTTCCAAGACAGGTGCCCAATAGTGGGCGCTCTTGTATGACATGGAACTGCTGGCACTATATACTTCAATGATGGAGATTGTACATAGTGTCAGAAATATCATCCACACAGCCGTGTCGCCCTGTAGCAGTCCTTTTTCTGCAATGGAGTTTCTATCCAGTAACATAGATTCAGAGTTCTTTTACTCGTTGCTTAAATTGATCGCCTCTGTCCTCCATATTTTTGAAGAGGTCAAAGCTTGCACAGCAAGGACTCAGCAATACCGTGTATCCAGGTTCTGCCATCGTTGCGCAAGCATCCACGCAATCTTTCATGGAATGGGTGTCTGCTATGGGAAGGCCGAGGTCATCGAAGTTTGCGTGTAATTTCGTGTTATCAGCACCTAAATATACCAAGCCAGCACATTTTTCTTTTATCATATCTCGCAGACATTGGTAGTCATTTCCCTTGTCTTTTCCGCCCAGTATGAGGATAGTGGGGGTTTTCATGCTATCCAAAGCATACCAGCACGCATCAACGTTGGTCGCCTTTGAATCATCGATGTATTGCACACCTCTTACTACTGCCACTTTTTCCAACCTATGTTCTACGCCTTCGAAATCACTAAGCCCTTTCCTTAAGTAGTTATCATCCATTCCGCTCAACCGAGCTGCTATACCTGCTGCCAAACTATTGTACATATTATGCTTCCCACTTAGGCTCAGGCTTTCTTGTTCCATATTGAATGGAGTAGGTTTTTCTATCACATATTTCCCTTCGGAAATGTAGCCAATCATACCCTGTTTGTGCAATAGGCTGAAAGGGCAAAGTTGCGACTTGACTCCGTATTTCTGCAATTCCCTGCCAATGATTGGATCGTCAGCCCAATAAACAAAAGCATCTTCTTCTGTCTGGTTCTGGAGGATTCTCATCTTGGAATTTGTGTACAATTGCATATCGTTCTCATAACGATCAAGGTGATCTGGCGTGATATTTAGAAGGATAGCAATGTTCGCCCTAAAATCATACATATTGTCCAGTTGGAAACTGCTTAGCTCGATAATATAGTAATCGTAATCTGCCCCTTCTGCAATCTGAAGGGCCAAGCTTTTTCCAATATTTCCTGCCAATCCTACATGATATCCTGCATTTCTGAAGAGGTGGTAGATGAGGCTTGTTGTTGTTGTCTTACCGTTTGAGCCTGTAATGCAAATCATTTTTGCCCGAGTGTAACGCCCGGCAAATTCTATTTCGCTCAAAATAGGTATTCCTTTCTCCTTCGCTTTCTTTACAATAGGAGCGTTTTCTGGTATGCCAGGACTTTTTACAATTTCGCAGGCACTCAGAATACGTTCTTCTGAATGTACACCTTCTTCAAACGGGATGTGATATTGTTCCAAAAGTGCTTTGTATGAGGGCTTGATTTGTCCCATGTCGCTTACCCATACTTCGTAGCCTTTCGCTTGAGCTAAAATGGCAGCTCCTACACCACTTTCGGCAGCTCCCAATATCACCATGTTCTTTGTGCTTTTTTCCATTGTCATCTCGTTTTTAGTGTTACGATGGTCAATGCAGCCATTACTATTGTTATTATCCAAAACCTTACTGTTATTTTCGATTCTAACCAACATCCGTCAGGCCAATTCACCAATACTTTGAAATCGGCAGGCAATTGGCCGGGCTTAACTCGAAAAGTATCATGAATCGGGGCTCGTTTGAAGAACCTCCATTTTTCCCCTCTTTTATTGCCCATCTTTGCTATTCGTGTCTGAAGGATCACACTAATGCTTTCCATCAGGAAGACAAAGCACAGTAAAGGTATGAGAAGTTCCTTGTGAATAATAACGGCAGTCACGGCAATTACGCCTCCGATTGTCAGGCTTCCTGTATCTCCCATGAAAACCTGTGCGGGATAGGCATTATACCATAAGAAACCAATCAGGCTTCCAACGAATGCACACAGAAAGACTACCAATTCTTCACTTCCAGGTATATACATGATATTTAGATAATTGGCCATTTCTGCATGACTACTCACATAAGCCAGTATGCCCAGGGTGAGAATTATGATGGCTGAATTGCCTGCGCACATTCCGTCCATTCCGTCATTCAGATTGCAACCATTGCTTACAGCCATTACGACAAAAGTTGTAACCAACACGAATAGTATCCATCCTGCTGCAGTTTTGTATTTTCCACAAAATGACATGATTTCCGCATAGTTTAGGTTGTTTCCCTTAACAAAAGGAATGGTCGTAGTAGTGCTTTTGACAGCCTTTTCTGAACGGGTTGTCAATTCAGAAGTATGTACTTTTTGGGGTTGTGTGTTTTCCCGGATGACGGCATCTGGGCTCAACCAGAGTGTAAGTCCAATACATAACCCAAGTATGGCTTGCCCTACCAATTTATACACGGGACGCAATCCGTCCTTTGATTTTTTCATCTTGATGTAATCATCCGACAATCCAATCAATCCTAACCAAATTGTTGATGCCAGCATCAGCAACATATAGATATTGCGTAGTCTTCCTAAGAGTAAAGCGGGTATTATAGTTGCCACAATAAGTATGATGCCTCCCATTGTCGGTACTCCTATTTTATTCACTCCGTATGGATCAATGCTTGCATCTCTTGGCGTTTCGTTCGCTCCAATTCCTTTCATCCATTTGATAAAGTACTCTCCGAACCACAGGCTTATTATCAAACTCAGAACGAGTGCCATCAGGGCACGGAATGAAATGTATTGCCACAAATGGGCACCAGGAATTCCGAATTCTCCCAAGTATCTAAATAGATAGTATAGCATATCTTAACTCTTAATTGATTCCAAATATTTCGCGTATTACCTCATGGTCATCAAAGTGATGTTTCACATCCCCGATGATTTGATAATCCTCATGTCCTTTTCCTGCTACTAATACCACATCTCCTGTGCGAGCCAGTGTGCAGGCAGTTCGGATTGCTTCTTTTCTGTCTGTGATGCGCAACACCTTGTTTTGATCTTCCGGCTCTACTCCCTGCCACATATCGTTGATGATTTCTTCAGGGTTTTCGTGACGAGGATTGTCACTCGTCAGGATTACGTGCTCACTTCTCTTTACGGCCTCTTTTGCCATCAGAGGACGTTTGCCTTTGTCTCGATTTCCGCCTGCTCCGCATACTGTCCAGCATTGTCCTTTTTTCCCCAGTATCTCTCGAATGGTATCCAGTACGTTGCACAGGGCATCGGGAGTGTGGGCGTAATCTACGATGGCAGTTAATCCTTGTGGTGAACGGATGGCCTCAAATCGTCCGCTTACAGGTTGTAGGGCGCTCAAATGAATGAGAGTTTCTCTCTTGTCGGCCCCCAAAAGAACAGCTGCTCCATACACAGCCAAAAGGTTACTTACGTTGAAGCGTCCGACGAATCTTACATATACTTCCTCTCCATTCATAAGAAGGTTCATGCCTTCCAGACTTTCTTCCAAAATCTTCGCCTGAAAATCGGCACCTCCACGGATGGAGTAGGTCTGTCTGCTGGCTTTGGTATTCTGTAGCATAGTCAAACCATTGCGGTCATCTGCGTTGGTCAGCGCAAAGGCATTTTGTGGCAAGATGTCAAAGAATGTCTTTTTGGCATCTCGGTAATTCTCGAAAGTGCCATGATAATCCAGATGGTCTCGTGTCAGATTGGTGAAGATTCCACCCGTAAAATGCAATCCTCCGATTCTTTTTTGCACTACACTATGACTGCTTACTTCCATGAAAGCAAACTGGCACCCTTCGTCTGCCATTTCGCCCAAAAGACGATTTAGGGTAATGGGGTCGGGGGTCGTACATTCTGCAGCAATGGCTTTTCCGTCGATATAGTTGCATACAGTACTGCATAATCCGCATTTGAAGCCCATGCGACGGAATAGATGGTACAATAGTGTGGCAATAGTTGTTTTTCCGTTAGTTCCAGTCACACCCACGAGCTTCATTCGTTTCGTGGGGTCACCATAATATCTGGTGGCCATAGGGCCTACTACGGTAGATGTATCCTCATATTTGAGATATGTTACATGCTCTTTGGTAACTGGTGGAAGCGTTTCGCATACGATAACAGATGCGCCAGCTTCTATGGCTTTCTCTATGTATGCGTGTCCATCTGTTTGGGTTCCTCGCATGGCTACAAAGAGCGTTCCTTCCTTCACACGTCGGCTGTCGGTTTCTATGCCTGTCACTTCCTTGCATATATCTCCTTCTACCTGTAGTGGCTTGTTACTTCCTATCAGTTGTTCAAGTTTCATATCGTCCGTTCGTGTATTATCTTTTGTCTATATTATATAATAAGGTATTATTCTAACTGTAGAGTGATAGTCTTTCCTTTTTTGACAGTGGCACCGTATGGGATGTCTTGACTTTTCACCGAGCCCCATCCGTTCAATCTTACTCGCATTCCTCTTCCTTGCATCAAGTAAACAGCATCCTTAGCCCCCATTCCGACCAAATTGGGCACCAAGGTTGAATCTATTTTACTTTCGGCTTCCTTGGTTATACTTGGCTCAAAAACAGACAGACTATCTGCGGCCTCTTCCGTGTCTCGGAAAATACCTTTTGCCATTATGTATTGTGATACTTCGCTGAATACTGGGCCACACTGTCCTCCACCCGAGGCTGGCAATCCATCTTTTACTATGCACACGATACAACTGTATTGGGGCTTTTCGGAAGGGAAATATCCACAGAAGGAAACCATGTATCGAGGAGTCCCTGAATGATAGCCTCCACCATGTAACTTGGCTATTTGTGCTGTCCCCGTTTTTCCGCTCACACGGAAATATTTCCCTCCGTTGCCAGCCTTCTTACCTAAGCCCTTGCTGACAACACTTTCCAGTATTTCTTGTATATCTGCCAGCGTGGTTGGCTTACAGATGCTTGGAACAAGAGTCTCTGTGGGAAATTCTTTTACAACTGTTCCATCCACCAATTCGGCCTTGATAAAACGAGGTTTTACCATTTTTCCTCCGTTGGCGATGGCATTGTAGAAAGTCAATGTGCTGATAGGAGGTAACTGGGTCACATATCCAATGCTCATCCATGGCAAGTCTGTCTTGCTCCAGTATCTTTTCTTGCTTTTTGGTTCTGGGACGATAGGCTCTCCTTTTCCTTGGAAAGGAAGATCGAGAAGGTGTCCCACACCTTCTCTTTTGAGCCCTTTTACGAAATCCTCAGGGTGGTCGTGGTAAGCTTTGTCTATGAGACGGCTGACGCCAATGTTAGAACTGAATTGAAGAACCTCTGGCACGGTCAGTACACCATATCCGCCTTTTCGCCAGTTGTGGTCATTCATCCATCGTCCGTACATCTTGTATTTACCTCCTGTGCAGTCAACAATGTCACTCTTCTTGATTTTCCCGTCTTCCAATCCTACCATGATGCTTGCGGTCTTGAATGTGGAACCAGGCTCCATCAAATCGCTTACGGCATTGTTCTTCATCTCATAGTAATTGCCGTCTTTTCCCTTTGTCATGTTGACGATGGCTTTCACATCACCAGTGGCTACTTCCATCACAATGACAATACCTGTTTCGCCACCAATCTCTTCCAGCTTCCTTACGATGGATTTCTCGGCTTGGTCTTGGATGTCCACATCTATGGTTGTCTGTAAGTCATGACCGTTTTCTGGTTCGATATCTACGAAATTCAATTTTCGGTTGCGAACCTTCGCAATATGACTTTTACCTGGTTTGCCGCGCAAAATGCTGTCGAAGCTCAGTTCCAATCCAAACTTGGCTGCATCCGAATCTCTATACAAGTCTCCGAAAGTTCTTGTGGCGGCAGAGCCGTATGGCTTCTTTCTGCTCATCTTGATTTCGGAATAGAATCCGCCTTTGGTCGTACTTTCCCTGAGCAATGGTAATTTCTTGCATTCCATGAACTGGATGTAGGAGGCATGTTTGGGATATATACGCCATGCATGACTTTTCTTTTTCATGCCTTCGAGAAGCCTGTTTTTAAACCATTTTGCGTTCTTGTCGGGGAATATCTGTGCCAATCCTGTAGATATGCTATCCATGCAATTTGTCAGCACCGAGTCCCTCCAGTCTTGTGCTTTCTTCCTTTTGACGGTATCTGGTTCGATAAGGTTGAAATCCAAATAGAGCCGGTATTCAGGGACAGATCCTGCTACGAGCCTCCCTTTGCAGTCGTACAAGTTGCCTCGTGCGGCGGGCAATGGCTGATTCTCCTTGGTGAAGCGTTTGCTCACTTGAAGCCAATAGTTGCGAGTGGGTGGCAACATGGTGTGCAATGCTGTTCCAAAGATGTACAATGCTGCGATGAGTATCATACATAGGAGTATGCGAAAACGGCCTGTCGAATTTTTTTTACCAGCTTTCATTCGGCTTCTCTCTTTTCTTTACTTGTCAGTTTGTAGGGAGGGGTTACATTGAATGTTATTGTGGTGTCTCCCATTTCATGCAATATCTCTTCCAGATTGCTTTGTCTGCATTTCAGAGTCAGTTCACTACTGCGTGTCAAACTCCTGTATTTCCAGTCTTTCAGCTCATTGCGTAAAGCCTCTGCTTCTATGGCTTCCTGCTGTGCTTGATAACGGTTGGTGATGTACAGTAATACCCCCAAGGCAATGAGCCCGATTACACCCATTTGCCTTTGTATCCATCCCCAGTCAATACTGAGCGCATTTGCCACATCCTTCCAATGTTGCAATTGCTTGGCATTTTCTTCGTCTTCCGATGCCAGAGAACTTAACAGTTTACTCTTGTTGTTATCTGGCAATAGGGGGTCTATATGTTTTTCTGAATCCATCTTCTATATTTTTTGTGCGATACGTAGTTTCGCGGAACGGCTTCGGGGATTGGTCGCCAATTCTTCCTCTTCGGGTGTGATAACATTCCGGACGACGGCTTTCAAGGGTGCTTTTATGCTTCCATATACATCATCTGTCTGTGGCTTTCCTTCTACATTACCATGTCGGATGATATTCTTCACCATTCTATCCTCCAATGAATGATACGTCAATACCACCAACCGTCCACCAGGTTTGAGTATGTTGATGGATTCTGTCAGCATTTGCTTCAAGGATTCCATCTCGTGGTTTACCTCTATGCGTAATGCCTGAAATACCCTTGCCAAATCTTTCTTCTCACGGTCATATCCCATCAGGGGACGCAATGTGTCAGCCAGTTGACCTGTGGTTTGAAGTGGCTTGTTCTTGCGTGATTCCACCAACTTAGCTGCAATGCGTCGGCTGTTCTTCAGTTCTCCGTACAGGAATAGAATATCCGATAGTTGTTCTTCGCTATATTCTTGCAGGATGGTCATAGCCGTGGTTTTTCCTTTCTGGTTCATTCGCATATCCAATGGGGCGTCGTAGCGGAAACTAAATCCTCGCTCACCTTCATCCAGATGATGGCTACTCACTCCCAGGTCGGCCAAAATTCCGTCCACCTGTTCTACTCCGTAGTATTGCATCCAGTTTCTCAGGAAGCGGAAATTGCTGCGTACAAAAGTGAACTGCTTGCTTGTGGGGATACCTCTCATAGCATCCAGGTCTTGGTCGAATGCGTACAAGTGGCCCTCACCCTGCAGATGTGAGAGTATCTCCATGCTATGTCCTCCCCCTCCGAAAGTCAGATCGAGATAGATCCCTTCAGGATGGATGTTCAATCCGTCGATGGATTGGGATAGCATTACTGGAATATGATACGTCTCGCAATTCATTCTTTTTCTTGTTGCTGGCAGGTTTTGGGGGACATCATTTCCTCAAGCATGTCTGCCAGATTTTCCGAGTTGTCCAATAATGAGTCTGCTTCTTGACGACTCCAGATCTCTATCGTGTTATCTACTCCGATGAATCGTACCTCGCTGTGTATGTTGGCTTCTTCCATGTATCGGCGAGGTAATAGGATTCGTCCTCCGCTATCGAGTGTCATGGGCTCTGCACTTGCAACAAATCTACGCAACGCATCCCTTCCTTGCCGGTCGAACATGTTGGTTCGGGCAGTAATGGCATCTACCTGCTCATCCCATATTTCTTGTGGGAATAATACGAGACATTTTTGAAAAACGTCACGTCGTAGAATGAGATGATCCGTCTCGTTCTTTTGCAGAATTTTTCTAAAACTGCTTGGAACAAATACACGGCCTTTTTCGTCCACTTTTGCATCGAAGTTACCAATGAATCTCATGTGCGCGTTGTTTCTTTTTGCTTTATATATAATTTCAGGTGTCAAAGGTACGAATTATTCCCCACAATTCCCCACATATTATGGTATTTTTTTTATTTTTTCTGAAAATATTTTTTTTGGTGCGTTTCATGTCTTTGCTTCAGAGGCTTTCGAAATGTTTCTAAGATAGTTTGTTTTAGCATGTTATTGCAAATATTGCATCTTGGTATATTTTTTTATGAAAGAGTGTCGCGTGGTGGGGAATTTTTCCGTACTTTTGCAAAAAGTTGTTATTAACTATGTTTGACAAGATTCTTTTATGGCTGTTCGTCCTATGCTTGGTTCCAGGTTTAGCTGAATGCAAGAAGAAGGAGAAACGTGCAATCGTAAGGATGGAAACTGATTGCGGAACTATTCGTGTTGCTCTGTTTGAAGAGACTCCTATTCATCGTGAAAATTTCTTGACACTTGTCGAGAAAGGTTATTACGATGGTACGCTTTTCCATCGTACGATAAGTGACTATATGATTCAAGGTGGAGACCCTGATTCCAGGTCTTCTTTACCTGGGGATTTGCTTGGCGAGGGAGGGCCTGGTTACACGCTCCCTCCTGAGTTTTGCTTGCCCTATTTGTATCATTGGAGAGGAGCACTTGCTGCAGCTCGCGAACCAGATGATGTCAATCCGGAGATGCGTAGCAGCGGGAGTCAGTTCTATATCGTATGGGGGAAGAAACAGGGTGCTGGTTCTATCAAAAAAGTGCGGGCCATGCTCGAGGAGAAAGGTGTTGAACTTACTCCACAGATGGTGGATGATTATACGATGCGCGGAGGATGCCCGCATCTGGATGGTACTTTCACCGTGTTTGGGGAAGTGATAGAAGGATTGGATGTTGTGAAGGAGATTCAGCTTGAGCCAACGGATTCAAACGATCGGCCTTTGAAGGATATTGTAATCAGACAGATGACTATTGAGCAAAGAGGGAAATGACGACTCACGAGAAATGAACTTTGTACGAGAAATTTTCTTCTTGTAGGGAATTAAACCAAGAGCGGTACTGTTGCGTCTTAGATTAAGAATTCGTATGCAGAAAGAGATGAAAAAATATGTCAGAATTGTACTTGTGATATTGTGCCTGACGTCTGTATGTCACATTTTCGTCGTGGCTCAAAACCAACATACGAAAGTGGATTCTACTCTGACGTATGTGGATAGTATGAATGTCTGGCGGCCGTCTTTGGATTGGGGACAATATAAAAAAATGAGTACAAGTGCTTACCCTATACGAATGTACGTAACAGGTCATGTGGTCAAGATAGAGAGTGACCATAATCAAGTCCTTCCCATCTACAATCAAAATGGTGTATTCCTGATGGCTATGCGTCTTTCCAAAGGAATGAATTCCTTGGCCGGTTTGCCGCGCGGATGGTACTTTGTCAACAACCGCCCAGTGAAAATAAATTGAGGTGCCCCCCCCTCCTCAGCCTTTTTCATGTATAAATACACGTAAATTTTCCTCTCAGTTTAACCCTTCGCTATCCCTTCGTAATCCCTTCGTAATTCCTTCCTATCGTTTATCTTTTGTTTTGTCAATATTTTTTCACTGATTTCGGCAGGCGAGAGTTCTCCCGGCAGAAGATAGTGAATCAATGAACCTTGTTTGTAAACGCCCTCATTGGGAATAAAGTGCTGTCGAATGCCATTTTTTGTGATGAAAATATTCGCATAATTGGGAAAGTTTTGCTATTTTTGCACATTATTTTGTAAATACGTGATATGCCCATTGAACAAAGTGGAATAAAGGAGATTGATTTGGACGAAATAATCCAATCCAGAATTGGAAAGAAAGCAAAGTATATTCCCCGATTTGTGGTGACTTGGCTAAAAAAATTCGTCCAACAGGATTTTGTCAACGTATTTCTCCGCAAAGGCTTTGAAGGAGTGGAATTCTGTCGTGAGGGAGTGAAGTACCTTGGTGCGGATGTGACCGTGGAAGGTAAGGAGAATCTTCCTGACGATGGACGCTACCATACGTTCGTGAGCAATCATCCCTTGGGCGCTATTGATGGTGTTGCGTTGGGATGGATTGTCGGTGAGCACTACGAAGGAAAAATAAAGTATCTTGTGAACGATTTGCTGATGAATCTGCAAGGTCTGGCTCCGTTGTGTATTCCTATCAACAAGATAGGACGCCAGTCGCGTAATCTGCCAGCAATGGTCGAGAGCGCTTTCTCGGGCAAGAATCATGTACTGATGTTCCCTGCAGGCTTGTGTAGCAGAAAAAGGAGTGACGGCACGATACGCGACCTCCCCTGGGGGAAGACTTTCATAATACGTAGTGTGAAACACCAAAGGGATGTGGTGCCTATTCATTTTGTGGGGCGCAACAGTAACCGGTTCTATCGTGTTGCCATGTGGTGCAAACGACTGCATCTGCCCAACTTTGCTATGCTACTACTCCCCAATGAGATGAGACGCAGCAATGGGTCGCATTATATGGTGCGCATCGGAAAACCCATTCCATATCAGACATTTGACCATAGTCGTACACCGGCCGAGTGGGCACAATGGGTACAGGATAGAGTGTACGAATTATAGGGCAGACTCATATTCGAACAATTTTTTCAAAGAGATAAAACGAAAACAATATAAATGGAAGAGATAATAGCGAAGGTGCCGAGGGAACTTCTCCGTGCCGAACTGACATCCGAGAGAAGGCTTAGGACTACTAACCGTAGCAACAACGAGATATATGTAGTGACGTGGCATAATGCGCCCAATACTGTGCGTGAGATCGGACGATTGCGTGAGATTGCCTTTCGTGCGGCAGGAGGTGGTACAGGGCTGTCGATGGATATAGACGAGTATGATACAATGGAGCAACCCTACAAACAGTTGCTCGTATGGGATCCTCGTGAAGAGGAAATCCTGGGTGGTTATCGTTATCTGTTGGGAAGCGAGGTCGCCACGGACAAAGAGGGGCAGCCCGTTTTGGCCACGAGTCACATGTTTCGGTTCTCAGAACGATTCATGCGTGAGTACATGCCATACACGATAGAACTTGGACGTAGTTTTGTCGCGCCTGAATATCAGAGTAGTCGCGCAGGTGCCAAGAGCCTTTTTGCATTGGATAATCTATGGGACGGCCTTGGCGCTCTCACGGTGATAGAACCCAATGTACGCTACCTTTTTGGAAAGTTTACGATGTATCCCAGTTACGACCGCATGGCACGCGACATGATATTGTATTTTCTGGATAAGCACTTCCGTGATCCCGACCAGTTGATTCAACCGATGAAACCTCTGAACCTATGGCATGATCCAGAGACGTTCTGTGATTTGTTTACCGAGGATGAGTTCAAGGCCGATTATCGTATTTTGAACAGGGAGGTTCGTAAACTGGGTTACAACATCCCTCCACTAGTGAATGCTTACATGGGACTTAGTCCTACGATGAGATTGTTTGGTACAGCCATCAATGATGGTTTTGGCGACGTGGAGGAAACCGGCATCTTGATTGCTGTAGATGAGATACTGGAGGAGAAGCGTATGAGACATATAGACACATTTGCGGCAGAGCATCCCGAACTTGTGAAGGTGACGAGTGGTGCAAACAAGTTGTTCTATAAACCAAAAGGAGAGAATACTAAGTGATGAAAGACGTAGGCACGCAGAAAATGGATTGGGCACGACTGCTCTCTACTCGCAGGTTAGGGCAGGAAAACAGGTCGAATGGCAGGGAAGACCGAACGGAATTCCAGCGTGACTATGACCGTCTTATTTTTTCGGCCCCCTTTCGACGCTTGCAAAACAAAACACAGGTATTCCCTCTTCCTGGAAGTATCTTTGTGCACAACAGGTTGACACATAGCCTGGAGGTGAGCAGTGTGGGCCGTAGTTTGGGCAACGATGTGAGTCGCCTGTTGCGTTCACGTCACCCAGAACTGGAGGGAACACACTTTTCCGAAATGGGCAGTGTGGTGAGTGCTGCTTGTTTGGCACATGATTTGGGCAATCCTCCTTTCGGGCATGGTGGGGAAAAGGCCATTGCAACTTATTTCAGCGAGGGTGAGGGCCAGTTCCTACGTGATTACATTTGTCCTGATACAGGTGATGGATTGTCTGAAACACAATGGCAGGATGTAATCCATTTCGAAGGCAATGCCAATGCGTTCCGCCTACTCACTCACCATTTTCTTGGACGAAGAGAGGGCGGATTTGTGATGACCTATAGCACGTTGGCCAGCATTGTGAAATATCCTGTCTCATCCAATCAGGCAGGAGAGAAGGGCAAGTTCGGATTTTTCGAGAGTGAGAGGAAACACTTCGAACGTATAGCCGAGGAACTTGGCATTCTGCGTCTGCCGTGTGAAGGGGATGGCGTTCGTTATGTGCGTCATCCGCTGGTGTGGTTGGTGGAGGCTGCCGATGACATCTGTTATGAGATAATGGATATCGAGGATGCTCACAAACTGAAAATATTGACTACGGTAGAGACCAAGGAACTCTTGCTTGCTTTTTTCGAAGGGGAACAGCGGGAGCGGATAGAGCGTAGAATGGATACATTGGAAGATACCAACGAACAGGTGGTTTACTTGAGGAGTTGTGTCATCAATTGTTTGGAAATGGAATGTGTGAGAGTATTCGTGGAACATGAGGATGAAATATTGAGCGGGTGTTTCAACGGTGCTTTAGTTCAGCATATAGCCGACAGGCCAAGAGGGGCTTTCCAACGATGTGTGGAAGTAGCCTTTCAACGTATCTATCCCTGTAAGGATGTGGTAGATATTGAGATAGCTGGTTATAGGGTGATTACCTCTCTCTTGGATCTGATGATAAGAGCCGTGATAAGTCCTCAGAAGGCCTATTCACAACAACTACTCAATAGAGTTAGCCCACAATACGATGTCAGAGCCAAAAACCTCTACGATCGTATCATGGCGGTTTTGGATTATATATCAGGAATGACGGACGTGTA
The DNA here is from genome assembly GCA_002314945.1 of Prevotellaceae bacterium UBA1743. Taxonomy (GTDB): domain Bacteria; phylum Bacteroidota; class Bacteroidia; order Bacteroidales; family Bacteroidaceae; genus Physcousia. Next base: position 54,276 of record DCHV01000080.1, on the reverse strand, counting down.
TGCATTGGAGGTCTATCGCAGAATCCATGGCATACACGTACCGAATATGTAATGTTGAAACAAAAAGTTTGAATATGAAGATACAAGTGGTTAACGGTAGTCATCATGCACTACCACAATATGCGACCGAGATGTCAGCAGGGGTGGATTTGAGAGCTAATCTGGAAGAACCAGTCGTACTGCATCCGGGAGCGCGTGCATTAGTGCCTACAGGGTTGCGCATTGCTCTTCCCAAGGGATATGAGGCTCAGGTACGTCCTCGTAGTGGCTTGGCGTTGAAGAAAGGCGTGACGGTGCTGAATACTCCAGGAACAATAGATGCCGATTATCGTGGGGAGATAGGGGTCATCTTGGTCAATCTATCCCAAGAGGATTTCGTAATAGAAGATGGGGAACGCATCGCACAAATGGTGGTGGCACGTCATGAACAAGCTGAATGGGAACTTGTAGAAGTGCTGGATGAAACGGAACGTGGTGAGGGAGGTTTCGGCCATTCTGGTGTGAAATGATACAGCATGGGGAGGATAACGCGATGAATCGTAACGGATTTGTATTTCTTGTGCTGATGGTTGTTCCTCTATGGCTTGGGGCTCAGAATACGAAATTCGATTATTTTTATCTGGAGGCGGAGAAAAGTCGCTTGGAAGGGGATTTTGCCTCGGCCTTGGAACTCTATGAACATTGTCGTTCGCTACGTCCTGATGCGGCTGAGGTAATCTACCAAGAGGCACTACTTCGTTTGTGCTTGAGGCAGGATAGTTTGGGACGTGAGATGTTGTACGAAGCCGCACGATTGGACTCCTGCAACCCGTGGTATTTGGAAACGTTAGCCTCGGTTTGTCTCAATGGAAAAGACGTTGAGGCTGCTTTACCTGTGTTGGAACGAATGGCACGTCTGCAACCTAAACGGACAGATGTGTTGGCGCAATTGTCCTATTTATACAAAAGTGCCGGACGTACTCAAGATGCCATAGAAGCCTTGCAACGCATAGAACGGGCAGAAGGAAAATCGACTCAATTGAGCATGGAAAAATATTCCCTTTATTTGGATTTGGGAGAGAAGGAACATGCGGATGCAGAATTGCAGTCATTGTGCGAGTCATTTCCTCATGACCAAACGTGCAAGTTATTGGCTGCAGGACGTTTTATACAGTCGGGTGATGAAGAGAAGGCATTGGCAATATTTGAGGAAGTCAAACAGGAAGATCCCCATAACGAGACACTTCAATTGGCTTTGTTGGAATATTTCGGGGAGACCAATCAAGAAGAGAAATATAAGCAATTGCGCGACTCTCTATTGTATGAACCTGCTGTGTCGAGTAATATGCGATTGTCATTGATGCGTGATTATATTGGTAAGGCTCAACGTGATACGACATTGCGTGCGGAAGTGGAGCAGTCTCTCTCTCTTGTGTTGGATATGCCTCAGGAGGACGCGCGAATGTGGACGATGAAGGCAGCCTATCAGATCTTTGTGGGTGAACCTGAAGATAGTGTGGCGCGTTCAATGCAACAAGTCTTGGAAATAGAGCCCAACAACGAAACGGCTTTGGCTTATTTGATGCGCTATCATGCTCAAAGGAATGATGTGGTGGGAATGGAGAATGTGTGTCGCAGAGGAGTGAATTGTTATCCGGAGGAATTGGGCTATTCATATTACTTAGGTCTGGCTCTGCATCAGCAAGAACGTACAGATGAGGCAATGGAAGTGTTCCTGGTGGGGCTACGAAGTAAGACAGACGAGGCCGATCCGAGATTGGTTTCGGATATGTATGCGGCTGTGGGAGACCTATATAATTTGCAAGAACAGAAAGAAAATGCCTATGCAGCGTATGATTCCGCTTTGGTATATTATGACAACAACATTTCCTGCATGAACAACTATGCCTATTACTTGAGTCTTGAGAAACGCGATTTGGACAAGGCAGAGGAGATGAGTTATCGTACAATCAAGGCTGAGCCTGATAACAAAACCTATCTGGATACGTATGCTTGGATCCTCTTTATAAAAGAGGAATACACAGAAGCGCGTCTATATATCGATCGTGTGGTGTCACCCGAGGCGACAGATGATGAGTTGTTGACTGACTCGATGATAAACGCTGTCTTGTTGGAACATGCGGCAGATATTCATTATCTGTGTGGCGATAAAACTCAAGCTGTGCGCCTGTGGCAATTGGCCGTGCGACGCAAGGATGGTACGGGGAGTAGTTTGCTTCTCAAGAAATCAAAAAAGAAAAAGTATATAGAAAAATGAAAAAATACATTGCAAGTCTCTGTGCACTACTCATACTCATGACAGCTTGTCATACCACTCGCAGAGTGGCATCTGAACAGGGAATGATAACTACGGAATCGGTTTCAGGCAATCAACCTCTGGCAAAAGAAATTGTTACGGTACTGAATAGTAAACGATTGAAGGAAAAGGCAGTGACGGCCAAGACTAACGTTGACTTGGTAATGGGAGGAAAGGCTGTGACGGTGGGCGGATCATTGAAAATGAAACGCGATGAGGTGATACAATTGTCTTTCGTGGCCTTGGGGATGTTCGAGGCTGGACGATTGGAACTGACTCCCGACTATCTTATGCTAATCGACCGACTGAATCACCAGTATGTGCGTGTTAACTATTCCGATGTGCCTTTCCTGAAACAGGTTGGAGTGGATTTCAATACCTTCCAATCGCTGTTTTGGAATGAGCTGTTCCTGTTTGGCGACAAGGGAGGACTTCCTCGTGAAAAGGATTTTCAGAAGCGTTCACTGGCAGATGGCATAGAACTTGTAAATGAGGATTCTAAGGTGATAGCGCTCACCTTCATAGCTGATGCCGTAGATGGTCTTCTGCAACAAACTACTTTGCGCGGACGGATTTCAGGTACCGAACGCTTGTCAATGAATTGGCAATACCAAAACTATGCTCAAATGGGGGAACAGCAGTTCCCTGATCAAATGCAGATTTCCCTGAATACAGGGAAAACGCCTGTACAGGTTACGATGCAATTGAGTGGTATGAAGGCAAATGAGAACTGGGAAACACGTACAGAAGTATCGGACAAATATACACAGATTCCATTGGAGACAATTCTGAAGAGTCTGACAAAATTGGCAAATTGAGGTGAAGGGCAGAATTAGATACATATTCGTACTCGCTTGGTGTTGCTTGTTATCAACCACAATACAGGCTCAACATAGCAAGAAGGTTCGTGCTTTACAAAAAGAGAAGACCGAATTGCAGAAGACTTTGGACAAGTCTCAGAAGGAACTGAAGAAGACAAAAAAACAAGTTCAGTCTGGCCAACGTGATCTGAATTTCATCGGGAAAAAATTGGAAAATCGTGTAAAGAAGATTCGCACGATGGAAACAGATATAGATTGTCTGGATTCGCAGATAGTAGTGATGAAATCAGATATTCGGAAGGTGAGCAGGGAATTGGACAAAGAAAAAGCTAAACTCAAGAATGCTATTAGATATGCAGCTTCATATCGTCAACGAACAAGCGCATTACTTTTTGTTTTTTCTGCACGCACTCTGACTCAAATGACTCGAAGGGCACGTTATGCCAAAGAGTATGTCAATTTTGAACACAATTTAGGGAAAAAGGTACGTAAGAAACATAATCAGTTGCTCGATTCTCAGAATAAGTTACTTACCTCGAAAAGCCACATGAACAATTTGTTGCAGGAAACCATTTCGGAACGTAAGGCATTGAGTGAACAACAACTTTCTACCAAGAAGAAGGTGGACGGGCTGAAAAAGAAGGAAACAGGATTGGCTGCTCAGGTGAAAAATCAGCAGAAGCAACTTAATGCATTGGATCGGAAAATTGATGATTTGATAGCACAGGAAATAGAACGCGCTAAAGTAAAACAGGAAAAGAAGGTTGAACAACCAAACAAACAGAAACAACAGGGGACGCAATCTGATAGCCCAAAGAATCAGGAATCCGACAATGCGACCAAAGAAGAAGCTACGCCTCGAAGCGGTTCGTGGCTTACGGCTGAGGATCGTCAGTTGAGTGGCTCGTTTGCTCAGAATAAAGGTAGATTGCCAGTTCCCATTACAGGGCGGTATATGTTAGGGCATCATTTTGGCCGTTATAATGTACCTGGTTTGAAGAATGTGCAACTTGATAGCAAGGGGACTGATTATGTGGGGCAGGCAGGAGCAAGAGCAAGAAGCGTATTTGGAGGACAAGTGACTGCCGTGTTCCAGTTTGGTGGTACCAAGAATGTGTTAGTGCGTCACGGAAGTTACATTTCGGTGTATTGCAATTTGTCTTCTGTTATCGTGACGAAAGGGCAACATGTGAATGCAAAAGACTTGTTAGGGACGGTTGCACAGAATAGCGAAGGAGAATATGTGTTGCATTTCCAGTTACGCAAGGAAACGAGTAAACTGAATCCCGAGTCGTGGATAGCGCGATGAGATTACAAAATTAAACCATCGAGGATTTCTACATAGAGATCAATAGCTTGATAGATTTCTTCCAGTTCAATGTATTCATCAGCAGTGTGACTGCGACAACTTTCTCCAGGCCCCATCTTAATACTTGGGCACGGGAGGAGAGCTTGATCGCTTAATGTGGGTGAACCGAATGGTTTTTTCCCCATTGAAAGTGTTTTTTGCACGAGAGGGTGTGATAGTTCTATGCGCGAGGAATTGAGTTTGAATGATCGAGCTGTGCAAGTTCCTTGGATATGCTTGCATATTTCTTCATACAGGTCCTGGTTCGAGTAGTATTCATTACTCCGAATATCTACCGTAAAAGTGCATTCGGCAGGTATCACATTGTGTTGTGTTCCTGCGTTGATAATGGTGACGGTCATCTTTACAGTTCCCAGCATAGGTGACACCTGAGGCCACTGAAATGTTCGGAACCAAGCTATATCATCCAGTGCATGATAGATGGCATTATCTCCCTCATTGCGTGCTGCGTGCCCAGATTTTCCATGAGATGTTACATCCAATACCATTAGTCCTTTTTCGGCAATGGCAGGTTGCATGTTGGTAGGTTCTCCTACCAAGGCCACATGAATGGGTGGGAGGAGAGGCAAGACGTGCTCGATGCCTTGTTTCCCACTTACTTCCTCCTCTGCTGAAGCAAGAAAAATCAGATTGTAAGGCTGAGGGCGTGTCGAGAGAATGCGGAATGCCTGCAGTAGGCTTACCAGACTTGCTCCGTCATCGTTGGTGCCTAATCCGTATAGGCGACCATTTTCTGTCGTGGCATGGAACGGATCTCGTTGCCATGTTGATACTGGTTTTACCGTGTCTATGTGAGCGTTCAGTAATAGAGTGGGTTTCTTCTTGTCATAATTAGGTGCGATGGTCCATAGATTGCATCCATCCCTTGACACTTCGAGATGGCATTCCATGGTCATAAACTGATAGAGTAAATCGGAGGCTTCCTTCTCCTGTCTGCTTATCCTGGGAGTTTCCACTAATTGTGTAAGCAATTCGATAGCTTGACTTTTCAACGTGTCATTCTTCATCCTTTTCGTGAGTTTTGAAGCACAAAGTTATCTCCAAAAATATAAAAAAACAAATATATTTGGCATTTATCGCAAGTTGTGGTATCTTTGTACAAATAAAAGTAACAACACAATGCTGAACACAACTCCGTATTCCACTTTGATACATAGTCAAGCCAAGGTCTATGGTGATCGAGCTGCTATGCTTTATCGGGATGACAATGAAGGTCGTTGGAAGGAAATATCTTGGAATACGTTTTCCGATCGAGTGCGCATGGTGAGCAATGCGCTGCTGGAACTTGGTGTGGGAATCCAGGAGAATATAGGTGTTTTCTCTCAGAATATGCCGGAATGTATGTACACCGATTTTGGTGCGTATGGTATCCGAGCTGTTACGATTCCTTTCTACGCAACGAGCAGTGAGATGCAAGTAAAATATATGGTGAGCGATGCCAACATCCGCTACATTTTTGTGGGTGAGCAATATCAATACGACATAGCTTACCGTGTGTTGCACATCAGCCCGCAGATGAGTAAACTCATCATTTTTGATTCTAAGGTGAAGAAAGATGCTCAAGATAAGGTGAGTATCTATTACGATGAATTTCTCGCGTTGGGCGCTTCGTATTCGCATCAACAAGAAGTGGATATCCGTACTCGGGAACTTGACCAAGATGATTTGGCCAATATACTTTATACGAGCGGTACGACAGGACTTAGCAAGGGAGTGATGCTTACACATCGGATGTATGCGGGGGCTATGAGAGGACATCAGGGCGCGATTCCTCTGAGTGACCGTGACGTAGTCTTAAACTTCTTGCCATTCACTCATGTCTTTGAGAGGGGATGGGCTTATCTTTGTTTGACGGAAGGGTGTACATTGGCCGTCAACCGAAATCCAGTGGATGTGTTGCGTAGTATGCAGGAAGTGCATCCCTCATGCATGTGTGCTGTTCCGCGTTTTTGGGAGAAAGTGTATTCAGGAGTGCAAGAGAAGATAATGTCCAGTTCCCCCATTCAACGTAAACTTTTGCAGGATGCGCTTCGTGTGGGAAAAGCCTACAATGTGGAATACAAGATGAAGGGGTTGACTCCTCCTTTGTCTCTCAAAATGCAGTACAAGTTCTATGAGAAGACGGTCATCGCACTTCTTCTGAAGAATTTAGGACTTGAACGTCATAATTTCTTTCCTACAGCAGGTGCAGCTATTCCACCCGTGGTAGAAGAGTTTATTCATGCTGCTGGTATCATGATGGTGGTTGGTTATGGACTTACCGAGAGCACGGCAACGGTATCCTGTGACCGTTGGAACCAGAAAATATCCCTTGGTTCTGTAGGACGTCTTCTAAATGGAGTTCAAGTAAAAATAGGAGAAAACAACGAGGTTCTTCTCAAGGGAGACACCATTACCAAGGGCTATTACCGAAAAGCTGAGGTGACTGCCCTTTCCATTGACAGTGATGGTTGGTTCCATACGGGGGATGCAGGCTATTTCAAGGATGGCGAACTTTTCCTGACAGACCGTATCAAGGAGTTGTTCAAGACCAGCAACGGGAAATATATTGCTCCACAGATGTTGGAGAGTAAATTGGTGGTGGACAGGTACATTGACCAGATTGTCATCATTGCAGACCAACGTAAGTTTGTCTCTGCATTGATCATTCCCGAATACAAGCTACTCGAGGAATTTGCGCGTCAGCACAATATAGATTTTGCAAATAGAACCGAGTTGTGCCAGCATCCAGATGTGGTCAAGTTTGTCAAATATCGCATAGATACTTTGCAACAGGAGTTTGCACACTATGAGCAGGTGAAGTGCATCACCTTGCTTCCTGAGCCTTTCAGTATGGAACGTGGAGAACTGACCAATACGTTAAAAGTGAAACGTTCCGTACTGAACGAGAATTATGCCACCCAAATAGAAAAGATGTACGAAGAATGATAACGATAGAACAGCTCAAGGAAATAAAGGATCGTGTAGAACAGCTCAATCATTATCTGGATATTGATGGAAAGAGAATCCAGTTTGAGGAGGAACAATTGCGCACGCAAGCCCCTGAATTCTGGAACGATCAGAAAGTGGCAGAAGAACAGATGAAACTGGTGAAAGGGCTCGAGAAATGGATCAAAGGATATGATGAGGTGAAGACTCAGACCGAGGAATTGGATACAGCCTTTGAATTCTACAAGGAAGAACTTGTTACAGAGGCCGAAGTAGATGAACTCTATGCCCATTGTCTCTCGTCTATTGAAGATCTGGAATTGAAGAATATGTTGCGTCAAGAGGAAGATTCCATGGATGCAGTCCTAAAGATTAATTCTGGTGCGGGAGGTACTGAAAGTCAGGACTGGGCTCAGATGCTCATGCGTATGTATATGCGTTGGGCTGAGTCTAATGGATACAAGTGTACCATAAGCAATCTCCAGGATGGTGACGAGGCTGGAATCAAGACAGTGACGATGGAATTGGAAGGTGAGTTTGCATACGGTTATCTGAAGAGCGAGAATGGTGTGCATCGTTTGGTGCGTGTGTCTCCTTATAATGCTCAAGGCAAGCGAATGACCAGTTTTGCCAGTGTCTTTGTCACGCCATTGGTGGACGATACCATCGAGGTGTATGTCGATCCTGCTCGTGTTTCCTGGGACTTGTTCCGTAGTGGTGGCGCAGGAGGACAGAATGTCAACAAGGTGGAGACTGGTGTTCGCCTCCGTTATATGTACCAGGATCCTGATACGGGGGAGGAAGAGGAAATTCTTGTTGAGAATACCGAGAGTCGCAAGCAGTTGGAGAATAGGGAAAATGCTATGCGTCTGCTCAAGAGCCAACTGTATGACCGTGCTTTGCAGAAGAAGAAGGCAGCACAGGCAAAGATTGAGGCAGGCAAGAAGAAGATAGAGTGGGGAAGCCAGATACGCAGTTATGTATTCGATGATCGTCGTGTAAAGGATCATCGTACTAATTATCAGACGAGTGACGTGGGTGGCGTGATGGATGGAAAGATTGATGGATTTATCAAGGCTTATCTTATGGAATTTGGAGCTGAAGAATCGTAATAACATAGTAATAATCTTATAACACTGAAACGTATGAGCTTAGCAAAAAAAGAAAAAAGAGCAGCCAAGCGTGCCGCTCGTGAAGAAAAACAAGGCAAGTCACTTGTTATGTACATTGTGGGGACGCTCATTCTCCTCTTCGTGATTTTGTTTGCAGCATACGCCATACTGTAACACATGCATTTGGAGATTGAACGAAAATTCCTGGTCGTGGGCGAGTTCCGCGACCAGGCTTTTAGTTTCAGCCGTATTCGTCAGGGATATATCAGTTCGGGAAACGGGCGTACTGTACGCATTCGTATCCGCGACGATAAGGGTTTCCTTACTATCAAAGGACCCAGCGACAAAGCCGGTCTCGGACGTTATGAGTTCGAGACAGAGATTCCCGTATCGGATGCAGAGGAATTGATGACTATTTGCGAACCTGGCATAATCGACAAAACCCGCTACCTCGTTCGAAGCGGAAATCACATATTTGAGGTGGATGAGTTCTATGGCGACAACGAAGGTCTCATTATGGCCGAGGTGGAGTTACAAGACGAGAACGAGCCGTTCGAGAAACCTTCTTTCATCGGCAAGGAAGTGACTGGTGATCGTCGGTTCTACAATTCCCACATGCGATACAATCCTTTCAAGTTGTGGAAGGATCAGATATGAGCGCGCTTTTTCTGTAACCAGGGTTTCAGTAGGCCGAATCCAATGAATAGGCAGATAAATGATCCGATGGCATCTGCAAACCAATCCATCCAATCCCCGCTTCGGGTTTCAGTCAGATAGGCTTGTGCCAGTTCCATTAGACCGCCTAAGAGAATTGGAGCAATCAAGGTGAGCAGAATAGCCGTATCTTTACGGAAACCAAGGCCGTTTCTCAGGTATTCGATCCATACCATCAGACTCAGTCCTCCGTACATGACCATGTGAACCCATTTGTCAGCCAAGGGTACATCTTCTGCCATCTTTATTTCAGGGAAGGGAAGTAAGGATAACAATACGATGGTCAAAACAGTCAGTAGGCTAAGTGGATAATTTTTCAGTATTCGTGTGAGCGTCTTCATCTCTTTCTGTTATTTTGTGCAAAATTACGAAAAAAAAACGTACTTTTGCATGAAGTACATTTGATTTAAGCATTTTTGAGTTATGCAAAAAGAGGATAGAGGCGGTTTTGGTAGTAGAATTGGAGCTATTTTGGCGGCTGCAGGTTGTGCCGTAGGTTTGGGTAATATTTGGCGTTTTCCGACCGAAGTGGGAAACAATGGTGGGGGTGCTTTCATCCTGGTGTATATTGGAGCGGTGTTCTTTATCGCCATGCCTGTTATGATTAGTGAGTTCGTCATTGGACGTGCTTCTCATTCCAATGCAGTTGATGCGTTCCGATCTCTCTCCAAAGGCAAGTTTTGGTCCATTGCTGGATACCTGAGCGTGTTGGCGGGTATTCTCGTTCTTTCCTATTATTCAGTAGTGGCAGGGTGGACGTTGTATTACTCGTTCTCTGCTGTTTCAGCCACATTGTCTTCCAGCTCCGATTATGCACAGACGTTTTCTCATTTCGTTTCTCACCCCTTCTTTCCCCTGATAGCATTGGCAGTATTCCTTCTTCTCACTCATCTTGTGGTTGTTCGGGGTATTCAAAACGGGATAGAACGATATTCCAAGATGATGATGCCACTCCTGTTCATTCTTATGTTGGTGTTGGTGGTGTATTGTCTTACGATGTCAGGCGTATCACAGGGATTAGACTTCCTCTTCCATCCCGATTTCAGCAAGATTACATCTCATGTAGTACTTAGTGCGATGGGGCAAGCCTTCTTCTCGCTCAGTGTGGGTATAGGATGCCTTATCACCTATTCGTCCTATTTTCGACATGATACGCGATTGGTATCTTCCGCCCTGGAAGTAAGCCTTATTGATACATTGGTGGCCATCCTTAGCGGTTGTATTATTTTTCCTGCCGTATTCAGTGTGCCTGGTGTTAGTCCTGATGCAGGACCGGGTCTTGTTTTCATCACATTGCCACATGTATTCGATCTCGCTTTCTCGGATTCGCCAGTCATGTACTATGTATTCTCGGTGTTTTTCTATTTGTTGCTTCTCTTGGCAGCTCTCACCAGTAGCATTTCCATGCACGAAATATCCACAGCCTATATACGCGAACGTTTCCAGATGAGTCGTACTATGGCCGCCAGCATAGTCTCATTACTTTGTCTCTTGTTGGGCGTTATTTGTAGCCTCTCCTTCGGACCTTGGGAACATATTCATCTTTTTGGCCTGGGCTTCTTCGACCTCTTCGATTTCATCACAGCCAAGTTGCTGATGCCAATTGGTGGCTTGCTTATTACTGTCTTTGCGGGATGGTATTTGAATAGGAAAGTCTTGCATGACGAACTTACCAACAGAGGGACTCTTCCCTTCACCTTTCTGCGTCTTGTCACATTTTTAATACGATGGGTGGCTCCTATTGGTGTCTGCGTGATCTTTGTGAATGAGATAGTCTCTTTCTTCTCAACAAAGTAGAATCGTCTGATGAGGCCCACTCCATTTTTTAGCCGTTCAGATCGTCGTGCTCTCTTGTTGCTCGAATGGGCGGTCGTATTGATTTTGTTAGGTATATGGATTTGGACGTGGCGACATCCTTCTTCTCAGGAACATAGAGAAGTTCATCGCGATAGTACGGCCTATTCTCGTCCGTCTTCCCCTTCCTATGCTGTCGAGGAAAAATGGGAGGCTTTTCCTTTCGATCCCAATACGGCCGACAGTACAGCCTTGTTACGTCTTGGCTTGGCTCCTTGGCAGGTACGTGCCATCTATCGCTATCGTGCCAAACATGGAAGATACCATACTCCTGAGGAATTTCGCAGGTTGCCAGGTATGACACAGGAGGTGTGGGACCACCTTTCGCCCTATATACAGATTGATTCAAAGTTCCGGTATTTAGAACCCGCGCCTGTTCACAAAACTGCTCTGTCCCCTTCTTCTGTATCCTCATCTGATACATCCTCCGCAACGATTCCTCTGCCAACCACTTCTTCGGCTGTGGCGGATTCTGCCGTTTCAGAGAAGTACAGCGAGGGAACTTTGGTTGATTTGGCTACTGCAGACACATTCCAGTTGAAGCGTATTCCAGGTATTGCATCCTATCGTGCGCGTAAGATAGTGGAATATCGTAGCCGTTTGGGAGGCTTCGTGAATGTAGAACAGGTGATGGAGGCATGTCAGCTTCCCGATGAAGTGCTCCCTTGGTTTACGCTGTCATCTGTTGATCCCGAACGTGTGAATGTCAATAATGCCTCTGTGCAACGCCTCATGCGCCACCCTTATCTTACGTTTTATCAGGCAAAGGCTTTGGTGGAGTATAGAAATGAACATGGTCCCTTGTGCCAACTTTCCGATTTGCAGCATATTTCTGGTTTTTCTGCTTCGCAGATAGAAAGACTCAGTCCTTATCTCGATTTCAAATGATTATTCATCTTTTATAAACTATACGACGTATGAGAAAAATCATCTTTTCCATTCTACTCTTGTTGCCTTTTTTCTCTTATGCTGGTCAGAAGGCGTATGTATTCTCCTATTTCGATGGAAATCAGCAAGGCGCAGGACTCAGGCTTGCTTACAGTTACGATGGCTATACATGGACAGCCATCAACGACAATCGTTCCATTCTCTCTCCTGCGGTGGGCCCCGACAAACTGATGCGTGATCCCAGTATTTGTCAGGCACCTGATGGAACTTTCCACATGGTATGGACGACAGGTTGGACAGATCGTATCATTGGTCATGCTCATAGCATCGACCTCATTCATTGGGGTGAGCAACAGATTATTCCTGTCATGGAGGACCATCCTTCTACACGCAACAGTTGGGCACCCGAACTTTTCTACGATCAGAAAAGCAAACGCTATTTCATTTTCTGGGCTTCTACTGTTCCCGGGGCACTCGATGTGCAGACCGAAGGCTGTCTCAGTGAGTCTGATTACAATCATCGTATCTATTGCTGTACGACCAAGGACTTCAAGAAATTCTCCAAAACAAAACTATATTTCAATCCTTCGTTCAATGCCATCGATGCAGCTGTCGTACGTGATCCAGAGAATGGCGAATTGATTATGGCAGTAAAAAATGAAAACCTCAATCCGCCTCAGAAGAACATTCGCATTACTCGTTCCAAGTCTATGAAGAAGGGTTTTCCCATCGAAGTGTCAGAGCCCATACATTCGGTGAAGGGCTGCGAGGGACCTTCTCCTCTTTTTCTCGAGAATGGAGATCTGTTGGTCTTTTTCGACAAATATTACGAGCATCGCTATGGTGCATCTCTCAGCCACGACCATGGCCGCACTTGGGAAGATGCCACCGACCTCATACACATGCCTGAGGGGATGAGTCACGGCACGGCTCTGTGTGTTGACAAGGCCGTAGTAGATCAACTTGTCGCTTGGGACAAGAACAGAAAATAAATCCCTCGATTTCTTACTTAGGGGAACAATGAAAAAGAAAAATAACGGCAGCGTGTAATTTCTACAGGCTGCCGTAACCATTATTTTAGGCTTTCGCTTAAAGAGAGAGGAGAGGAATTGTACTATTTCCCTACCTTTAGGATTTCAAACAGTTCTCCGTCCTTCCGATTCTTCAGCTCAACGCGGAAACCTATTTCTTCCAGATCTTTTCCGCTGAGAGTGGCTACCTTGACCTTGTCTGCTCCCTGCAGCACATCGTACATGGCTTCCGGATTCAGGTCGCGCACGGTGACGGTACGTGATGCTTCGGCAGCATTCTCCCTGAACACACCAATTACGCCTCCGCTCTGCGTATCTACATTGATGCGTGCAAAGCCGTCCCAATGGCCTTCCTTAGGCTCTCCAAACCCTGGGAGGTCCTGACGGAAGGACATATATCCGTGGCGTTGCTCCATCTCCTTCAGCCAGTCGGTCCAATGGCGTACTTCCTGACGTTCTTCCGTTGTCATATTCCTGAGGTCGCCCAACATGATGGGGAGTGTGCCTACAAGGGATTTCAGAGCCAGCACACGGTCGGGGGAATCCAATTTGAGATTGCCTATCACGAGCGAGGTGGCAGGCAAGGCGGGTGTCCTGCCCCATGCCAGATGACGCACCCGCATATTGGCGCTATGGGCCAATGCGTTGACGTTGCTGAGCCAGTTGCCGTCGGCATGTTTGGCGAATCCGTAATCCATCAACTGTAACTTTCCTGCTGTCTCGAAGGTGCAGTCGATAAACAGCTCGGGGGCTTTCTCGTGCAGTTCGTCGAAGAGTTGCATGGCACGTCGGTAGATGACATCGTAGGACTCCTCGTGGTCGCGATGGAAGGGGTGGTCGGTGGCATAGCATCCCGTTTCTTCCGTATTATAGACGTAGGCGCTTGTCACGATGGCCAGATCCAGTTTCACGTAGGCCAATCCGTAATCGTTGACGAAATGCAGCAGCAGGTCGCGGATGTAATTGTACCAGTCAGTCCCCATGCAGACCGTACGGTTGTTTTCACTGCTGTTGTGGAGGTCGGATATGTTACCGTTCTTGTCGCGTATGATCCATTGCGGTTTGCCTTCCACGATCTCGCTATTCCCGTCCAGTCGTGCCAGACTTACCCACAATCCAGGCTTCATGCCGAGTGACTTGATGTAGTCGAAGGTAGGTTTCAGCCCTCCCTTGAACTTCACGGTATCTACTTCCCAGTCATTCACTTTTTCGTCGCCCTTGACGTTCGTACAGCCATGTCCCATCTGCCATCCGTCGTCGATGATGAATTCCTGTGCCCCACATTCGGCGGCCGCCTTTGCCAGGTCCTTTATCAGTTCATCGTTGATGTAGCGTGTAAAGGGAACCCATGTGTTATAGACGAACATCGGCTTGTGCTTGATTTGTTCCACGCGGGTGCCCATGTGGAGTCGGGTGTATTTCTGTACGGCTGTGTTCACGATGCGTTGTGGGTCAAGCTCGTTGTTGTAGATGGCGGTGAATACGGGTTCGCTGCTCCATTGTTGTCCCTGCTTCAACCAGCGTCGGAAGGGGTAGCAGGATTCCGGCTTGGTGACTCCCACCTCCAATGATTCGCCATCCAGGAACACGTCCGTACGCTTGATGATGCCGACCGTCTCGTTGCCCACGGCTATTCCATAGCCATTCTCGTTCTCGTGTACGATGACCAATGGCTCGTCCCAAGTCCCGTTAAAGGGACCGAGGTTGGTATATCTGCCGTATTTCCCCATCACCCATGAAACCGTGGGGTGCATACTCACTCTGAGGTTCTCCACGCTCACGCCTTCCAGCTTCAGGTCCTTCTGTCCCAGATTCTTTACCGTCAGTTTCTTGCTCACCATGGGCAGGCCGGGGAAGGTGAGGTAGGACAGTTCCACACAGAGGGTATTCTCCTTGTCCTGCATGGACAGGATCAGCCCTTGTCCTCCGCTTGTTGTGGTAGTGTCCCTCATCTGGAAATTCGTCCAGTCGTTTTCTCCCGAATAGGTTTTGTCGTTGGCCAGGAAAGAGAATTCCTTGGAGGCTTTTATGAAATTGCCTGATTCCGAGAGTTTGTACTCTGTACCTTGCAAGTGTCCCTCGGTGTAGGATATGGTTCGCTGTACCACGCCATTGTCGATTTTCAGTACTTGGTCGCCTTCGGCCATCGTTTGCTGGCATAGTAGCAGAGCCAGCATCGTGAGCATGTGATTTTTCATCTTTATTATGTTTTGGTGTGTCTGATTTTTATCAGATATCCTCAGGTATCTGGGGGTTGTCATATACTTCCTTGGGACAGAATTCGATGTAGTCCTGCAGAAGCAAACGTGATGTCGTAGAGTTGCCATGCATAGACATCGTCCCCGAAATATACGCCCCATCCTTTACCTACGGCAGCAGCATAGAAAAAGGTGCCGTTTTCGCCTACAGTCTGCTCGTCGAAGAGGAGCAACTTGTCGATGGGATAGAGCATGGCATTGCGCACGTTCTTTTCACCCGAAAAGTCGGGGGAAGCAATGCGTATGCCTTCCTTGTCAGGGTCGCATCCGATTTCGTGGTAGGTCCCGTGACGTCCGTTGTCGAGACAAGGGAATCGGTTGATGAAGACGCCGTGACTCTCGGCGCTCTCGTAGATTATGTTAATAACCTCCCAACCCATACGCATTAAGGGCATGTAGAGAACTTGTAGATACAGGTATGGTGATATTCCTCACCTGGTTGCAGGAATACGTTGGGGAAGTTCGGCATGTTGGGCGAGTCGGGATAGTGCTGTGTCTCGAAGGTGAACGAGCTGTATTTGTCCAACGTCTTTCCGCACTTCCCTATTTCCGTGCCTTTGAAGTATTGTCCGCTATAGACTTGTAGCCCAGGTTGATCCGTGAAGACCTCCAACATCAAGCCGTTGGCAGGGTTATATACCGAGGCTACGAAAGTAGTGTCCTGACCTTCCTTCAATCGCACGCAGAAGTTGTGGTCAAATCCATGATTGCCCCGTACTGCCTGCTCGTCTTGGCTTTCCACAACTTCTCTTACGGCGTGTGGTTTGCGATAATCGAGTGCTGTCCCTTCCACGGGTGAGGCATCCATGATGTGAGGCCCATCTACTCCAGTCAGCGAGTCGGCATTTATCTGTACGATATAGTCCAGGCAATCCCCATTTCCTTCACCCGACAGATTCAGATAGGGATGGTTGGTGATGTTCACAGGACGTGTCTTGTCCGTGTTAGCAAGATAATCGATACGCCAAGCTCCGTAATGAGTTAACGAGTAAGTCATGGTGATGTTCAGGTTGCCAGGGAATCCTTCCATTCCATCAGCGTGCAGGAAATGGAAAGTGATGCTGCTATCCGTTTGTGCCGTCACGTCCCACACCTGCGAATCCAATCCTTTGAATCCCCCATGCAGGGTTCCAATGGATGCGTGATTCTTGCTTATTTCGTAGGTCACGCCTTCGTATGTGTATTGCCCGTTTACGATACGATTAGCCACAGGTCCTACACAGGCACCCAGGAAACGCTCGTGTACATAGTCTGTATATTCTCCAATTGTATTGTGTCCCAGAGCCACATCCACTATTGTGTCGTTGCCTACAGGAACGTAGAGGCTCACTACGCGTCCTCCGAAGTTCGTTACCTGCATCGTCAGTCCTCCATTGTGCAGCGTGTAGAGACCTACTTGTTTTCCATCAATTAGGGTGTCGAAGTTCTCGGCTGGAATCAGTGTCTCAGGTAGCGTGTTAGCAATACCTTTCTTGCATGAGGGAATCAGCGTTGTAGCGATGATGGCCACTGCCACCATATAGATATATGTCTTCATTGTCAGTGAATTTTATTCTTTTTTCGAGAGGTTCCAGCCTTGTGCTTTCAGTTCGAATTCTTGTCCGTCGCGACTTATCAGGGCGCATCCCTGTTCCTCTTGTGTGATGTATCCGATCACCTTCACATCCTCCATCTGGCTCACCTTGTCATTGTCAGTTAGCGGTACGGTGAAGAGTAGTTCGTAGTCTTCTCCTCCGTTCAGGGCACAGGTGCTCACGTTCATATCCATTTCTTCGGCCATTACCGCCGTCTGATAGTCCAGAGGGATACGTTCTTCGTAGATGCGGCATCCCTTCTTGCTTTGCGAGCAGATATGTCGTATCTCACTGCTCAGTCCATCGCTGATGTCCATCATGGCAGTGGGGTGGATGCCCTCTTTTGCAAGTGCTGCGATGATGTCACGTCGTGCTTCGGGTTTCAGCTGTCGTTCCAGTATATACTCTTTGCCGGCAAAGTCAGGTTGGGCCGTAGCGAGATTCTTCATGGCCTCTTTGTTGCCTGTGCGTTGTGCTTCGGCCACTTGTTGGTCGTACACGTTCTTCTCCCTTTCCAGAAGTTGGAGTCCCATGTATGCCGCCCCTAAGTTGCCGCTCACGCATATCAGGTCAGTTTCCTTTGCTCCGTTGCGATATACGATGTCCTCCTCTTTCGCGCGTCCGATAGCCGTGATGCTGATGGCAAGTCCTGTCATGCTACTGGTGGTGTCACCTCCCACGATATCCACTCCGTGCTTTTCACAAGCTAATCTCATGCCAGCATACAGTTCCTCGATATCCTCGATACTGAATCGTTTGCTGATAGCCAAGCTCACCGTGATCTGCTCCGGCATTCCATTCATGGCATAGATATCGCTCAGGTTTACCATCACCGACTTGTAGCCTAAGTGTTTCAGGGGTACATAGGTTAAATCGAAATGTACGCCTTCCATCAGCAGGTCGGTTGTTACGAGTGTCTTCATGTCCATGGCTGGGGACAATACGGCACAGTCGTCGCCCACTCCTTTCAGAGTGGATTTATTTATTGTTTTCAGGTCCTCGGTCAGTTTCCTGATGAGTCCAAATTCTCCGATGCTTGCTATCTCACTCATGATCGTGCTATCATTTCCCTCATGATGGCAGCCATGCGTGGTTGTGCTTCGTTGGCTGCTTTTTGTACGTTCTCGTGTGTCACCTTTACGATTTTTCCGTTCACGCCCAGGTCGGTGATGATACTGATACCGAAGCAACGTATTCCGCTATGACGTGCCACGATTACCTCAGGTACAGTGCTCATGCCCACGGCGTCTGCTCCCCAGTGTGCAAACATACGGTATTCACTTGGTGTTTCGTAGGTTGGCCCCTGTGTAGCCAAATATACTCCGTGCTTCACCTTGATGCCTTTTTCCGCTGCGATTTTGTCGGCCAACTCAATAAGCAGGGGGTCGTATGCCTCGCTCATATCGGGGAATCGTGGTCCTGTGGGGATATTCTCTCCTCTCAAGGGGTTCTCTGGCATGTAGTTGATTTGGTCGGTGATGATCATCAGGTCGCCGATGCGGAAACCGGGGTTGGTGCCACCCGCTGCATTGCTCACAAAGAGCGTCTTGATGCCCAGTTCGTACATCACTCGTATGGGGAACGTTACTTCCTTCATCGAATATCCCTCATAGTAATGGAATCGGCCTTGCATGGCCATAATGTCCTTTCCTCCCAACTTCCCGAAAATCAATTGTCCCGAATGTCCCTCTACGGTCGAAACGGGAAAGTTAGGGATTTCGCTATATGGGATGGTACATTCTGTCTGTATTTCTTCGGATAAATGTCCCAGTCCTGTACCTAAGATGATGGCTGTCTCGGGTTTCGAAGGCATTCTACCTTTCAGCCATTCAGCCGTTTCTTGAATTTTTGCGTACATAATCAGATATTATATTGTTGAATGTTTTCTCGTCTTTCAGGAACTTTACTTGTATTGGCAGAGCGTAAAGGTTTTCCCTTACCTCCTTGCTTAGCCCTTTCAGATTCCGTATGCGTGCTGCGTCTTTTTCCGTAGTCACCACGATACGAGGCTGAGGCATGTTCTCCAGTGTCTCATTGATGTGTCTCACATCCTCCTTGGTGTAGTAGTGGTGGTCGGGGTAAGTTGCCTCGGTGATGCTCAGGACATGGGGCGCCAGATCTTTCTTCATCTGTCGCGGGTTTCCGATGCCTGTCCACAGCAGGATGTGTTCCTTCTCTTCGCCCAGAGGTTTTTGGGAGCAGTGGAACACAGCCTCCATATCCTTATATTGCAGGGTGCTGAAGAAGACTTGTTGATGGGGATGCAATCCCAAGGAATTTCTCGTCAGCCGGACTTCAATAGGAGTCATGCGTTGTGGGCATTTCGTCACTATCACGAGGTCAGCCCTGAATTTCTCCTCTTCTGGTTCGCGTAGCCGTCCTGCTGGGAGCATCCTATCGTGTGCAATCGGTCGATTATAGTCTATCAGCAGAATGTTCAATCCAGGTTTTACGTAGCGGTGTTGGTAAGCATCGTCCAGGAGTACAACCTGCGTATTGCTTGTACGCGGATCCTGCCGCAACAGACGTATGCCCCTGCATCGGTTGGCATCAGTCACCACGTGCACGTTGGGGAAGTGGTTCTTCATCTGCCACGGCTCGTCCCCTATCTCTTTCATGGGCGTGTCCGTATTGGCCACCTTGAATCCTTTCCCTTTGCGCTTGTACCCTCTACTCAAGACCGCCACCTGATACTGTTCCTGTAGCAATTGTATCAGGTATTCCGTATGAGGGGTCTTTCCTGTACCTCCCACGGTGATGTTCCCCACGCTGATAATGGGAAGGTCGAAAGATTTGGACTTTAGCCAGCCTATGTCGAACCATCGGTTCCTTAGCCTCACACCGAGGCCGTAGAGCCAACTTAGTGGCAATAGCCACCGATTGATTCGATACAGGTTGCCGTCCATCTGCGGGGAGGAAGTAGTGGGCTGTTATTGGATATTGGGATCGAACATGATACGTGCTTGGATGGGGTGCTGGTGGCAGAGGTTGCGTATGCGAGTAAAGGTGGTGTAGTAGTCACCCATCACGGAACGCATCTCGCTTTCCAGATACGAGGATTTCTCCTTGTTCAGAATGTTCTCATACCAGGGCGAAGGGGCAGGGTAGCATCCCACGCTGTATTTCTCCGTCTGAGCCAGATCGGCAGCCATCAGGATGGCATCGTCCAAGTCACCCATCTTATCTACCAGCCCAAGTTCCATGGCTTGTTCTCCTGTCCATACACGTCCCTCGGCAATCTTCTTTACATCGTCCTGGGGCATGTGGCGCCCCTCTGCTACACGACCTGTGAAGAGTTCGTAGCCCTTGTTGACATGGGCCTGCATCAGCGATGCCTCACCTTCGTTGAAGGGACGGTATATAGCACCGAAGTCACTCATCTCGTGTGTCTTTACCATATCGAATTTCAGTCCTATCTTCTGGGTGAGCAGTTCGCTTGCGTCGGGTATCATGCCGAAGATGCCGATGCTTCCCGTTAGTGTGGTAGGTTCAGCCATGATCAGGTCGGCACCGCAGGAGATGTAGTAGCCACCGCTGGCAGCCATACCTCCCATGGAGATTACCACAGGTTTCTTCTCCTTCAGCAGTGTCACCTCTTTCCATATCTGTTCCGAGGCAAACGCGCTGCCGCCGGGGGAGTTTACGCGTATCACCACAGCCTTCACGTCATCGTCCTTGCGCAGTTTCTGCAAGTCTTTAGTCATCTCCTTTCCTTCTATCTGATGCTCGTTACTGCCCATGCCAGGGATTTTCGCCTTATCTACGATTTCACCGTATGCATAATAGACGGCTATCTCGTCCTCCGTCTTGTCCTTTAGTGTCTCGGCCTTGGCCATGTCAGCCATTGGAACCAACTTCAGGTCGTCATCCTCTTCCAACCCAGCCGCCTTCTTCAGGTCGCTCTTCACCTCGTTCAGGTAGCACAGTCCGTCTATCAGTCCGTTTTTCAGTGACATCTCGGGATCGCTCAGTATTGTCATCGAGTCGGCCAGAGCGTCCAGCGTCTCCACCGTCATGCCGCGGCTCTCTGCAACCTCTTTCTGGAAGTTGCTCCAGATGTTGGTCAGGAAACTGGTCACTTGTTCGCGGTTTGCATCACTCATTTCCGAGCAGATGAAGGGTTCCACGGCACTCTTGTATGTACCCACCTTGAATACCTGCATCTTCACGCCTATCTTCTCCAACACATCCTTGAAGAAGATGGGTTGCGAGGCCAATCCGCTCCAGTCCAGCATACCTATTTTGTTTAGATATACCTTGTCAGCAGCCGAGCATATATAGTACGCGCTCTTGGTGAAGACATCACCGTATGCATACACGAATTTTCCACTCTCCTTGAAGTCCTGTATAGCATGACGCAGTTCGGTCGCCATGGCAGGCGTGGCACCCAAGGCACCTGCTTCTAAATATACGCCCAGGATTTTCTCGTTCTCCTTGGCTTTTCTCAGCGCATTCAGGGCGTCTTCCAGGGCAAACGTCTGGTTTCCCTCATCGTCCAGTATGCTCATCAGTGTCTCATTGCTACGTTCCTCCATCTGGCCGTCCAACTTGATGTGCAGGATGCTCTTGTCCTCGATGGGGGACGACATATTCTCGCTGGCCACTATGCCAGCTACCGACACGATACCCATGACGGCCATGATGATTCCACACAGGATGATACCTACTACAGTGGCGATGGTGTATTTGATAAACTCTTTCATATTCTGTGATACAAATGATTTTTTAGCTTGATAAACAGTTATTTCTGTCCAAAAGTAGAGTCTTTTTCCGTTATCTCCAAATTTGACATCCTATTTTTTGTACAAAGGGGTGTAAAACAGATGGTTTTGCTATAAAAAAACAGAGGATGGTACACTGTCCATCCTCTTTTTAATCCGTTTTCTTCCGTACTCGTTGGAATTACAGAGAGATAGCACCGCTGGGGCAAGCATCAGCGCAAGTGCCACACTCAGTGCACTGATCGGGATCAATTGAATACTTGTCACCCTCGGAGATAGCTCCTACGGGACATTCGTCGATACATGTGCCGCAAGCAACACAATCTTCACCAATTACGTAAGCCATATTAGTCTTTATTTAAATTGTTTTATGTTCGTTCACGATGGAAACGGATGCAAAGGTAGTCAAAAATAGTGGTTTGTGCCTAACAATCCCTGCTTTTTTTTCTTCTTACCCATCAAAAACGGTTGTTCGTACAATAAAGGGCACCTTTTTCGCGTTATTATCAGACGTTATGAATCGAACTATCCGATACGCCTTGCTCCTGTGTGCCGTGATTATAGGTACGACCACCGTCATGGCCCAGACACGCAAACTGCAACATCGTCCGTATCTCGACCAGAGGCTCTTCCATTACGGATTCCTTCTTGGTTTTCAGATACAGGATCTCGAGGTGCGGAACAATGGCTATATCGATCCCGCCACAGGCGAACAGTGGTATTCCGATGTCGATTGCTACAATCCTGGGTTCACCGTCGGTGTCATTGGCGAATTGCGTCTCAATACCCATTTCTCCCTCCGTCTCAGCCCTTCCATGCATTTCGGCCAGAAACGTATGTGGTTCCACGAGCAGGTGAGCGGACGCGACACTACCCAGAACCTCAAGAGTACCTTTATCTCCATCCCCATCGACATAAAAATCTCTGCACCGCGGTACAATAATTTCCGCCCCTACTTCATCACGGGTGTCTCGCCCATGATCGACCTCACCGCACGCAAGCACGGAGCATTGCGTACCAAGCCCTTCGACTGCTACCTCGACTTCGGACTTGGATGCGACTTTTATCTTCCCTACTTTAAGCTTAATCCTGAACTCAAGTTCTGCCTTGGGCTACTCGATATCCTCGACAAGAAGCGCACCGACCTCACCGATGGCACACTCGTCAAGTTTACCAAGGGTCTCGATAGCGCCCATGCCAAAATGATAGTACTTACCCTTAATTTTGAATAATGATCAAACGTATTCCCCTTCTCCTGTGCGCCCTGTTTCTGTGTACAACCATGTTCTCCAAGTCACGCTTCACCCTGCATAGAGGTGTGAATATCGCACACTGGCTCTCTCAGAGCGATGTCCGTGGCGCAGAGCGCGACCAGTATTTCACTCAGCAGGATGTCGATTTCATCGCTTCACTCGGATTCGATCACGTCCGTCTCCCCATCGATGAGGAACAGATGTTCGATATTCAGGGTAACAAAGAGCCTCAGGCCTTTGCTCTTCTCGAACGAGCCATCAGTCAGTGTCTCCGTGCACACCTCAGGGTCGTGGTTGATCTGCATATCCTCCGCTCCCATTTTTTCAATGCAGAGGAGAAACCCCTCTTCACCCAGCCATCGGCACAGGAAGCCTTCTGTGAATGCTGGCGACGTCTCAGTGACGTGCTCCGCAAGTATCCCACGGACAAAGTTGCTTATGAACTCATGAACGAGCCCGTAGCCGATGATCCAGAGGACTGGAACCGCGTTGCATACAAGTGTTACGAGGCTGTACGTGAGTTGGAACCCAAGCGCGTCATCGTGATTGGTTCCAACCGTTGGCAGAGCTTCGATCAGGTGAAGTACCTCCGTGTACCCGAGAATGACAAGAACATCATCATCAGTTTCCACTACTACAATCCCTTCCTGCTTACTCACTATCAGGCATACTGGACCAGCCACCGCGACTATGCAGGCCCTGTTCATTACCCAGGTGTAATGGTGGAGAAGGATGAGTTTGAGCGCACCTGTCCCGAGCATCTAAAAAAATCCCTCCTATGGACCACCGATGCGGTATATAATCCCGAGCGGATGAAACGTGACTTCCAGGAAGCCGTGGATGAGGCAGCCCGTCATGGACTACAGGTTTATTGCGGTGAATACGGATGTCTCAATAGCGCTCCTATGGAGGATCGTATGCGATGGCATCGGGATATCGAGGCTGTCTTCGACGAGATGGGTATCGCTCGCGCCCTGTGGTGTTATCGCGAGACGGAAATCGGCTTTGGCGTGCTCAAGGAGCAGAAGCCCGACTCAGCCCTCATTCAGGCACTTCGTTTACCAAAGAAGGGCAAGAAATGAAACATGTATTTCATTTCGGTCTTCTTTCCAGGATTGTCATAGCCATCCTTCTTGGCCTTGTAGCAGGTCTCTTTTTCCCGCTCTGGGCGGTTAGGATATTCAGCACCTTCGACAGCATCTTCAGCGAGTTCCTCGGGTTCATCATCCCCCTCATTATCCTTGGGCTCGTTACGCCCGCCATCGCCGATATCGGCAAGGGTGCAGGGCGTATGCTTATCTTTACCGTTGTATTAGCCTATGGTGCCACCCTGTTGGCAGGCTTCATGTCATACGGTGTTAGCGTATGCACCTTTCCCTCCCTCATCAGTCAGTCGGTAGGCAACCTCGACGAACAGACACAATCCGTCACGCCTCCTCCCTATTTCAGCCTTGCCATTCCCCCCATGCTGAATGTCATGACGGCCCTCATCCTGAGTTTTACCTTTGGCATCGGTATCACCTACATTCAGGGACGCCGTCTCTATGAGGTGTGTCAGGAAGTGAAGGAAATCATAGAGAAGACCATCAACCACGTCCTCATCCCACTCTTGCCACTCTACATCTTCGGTCTGTTCCTCAATATGTCAGCCACGGGCGAAGCCATGCGAGTCCTCCGTGTCTTTGTCGGTATCATCGCCATCATCTTCGTCATGCATATCGTGTGGTTGGTGTTCCTCTATGTAATAGGAGGTGCAGCATCGCGCAAGAACCCCTTTCGCCTGTTGCGCACCATGATGCCAGCCTACTTTACCGCCCTCGGCACACAGAGTAGTGCAGCCACCATCCCCGTCACTCTCAGACAGACCATTGCCAATGGCGTCAATGCCGAGGTGGCAGGTTTCGTCATTCCCCTTTGTGCCACCATCCATCTCTCTGGCAGTATGCTCAAGATAGTAGCCTGTGCCATAGCCCTCATGATGATGCAAGGCATGTCCTGTAGCCCCGATGTTTTCGTGGGTTTCATCTGTATGCTCGGTGTTACCATGGTAGCTGCCCCTGGAGTGCCTGGTGGTGCTATCATGGCAGCGCTCGGTATCCTATCCTCCATGCTCGGCTTCAACGAGACTGACCAAGCCCTCATGATAGCCCTTTACATTACAATGGATTGTTTCGGCACCGCCTGCAATGTCACAGGCGACGGTGCCCTCGCCCTCCTTATCGACAGAAAATTCCATCATCCTGCGGCCAATCAATAATCGAAGTAAGGACACCTGCGAAAACCGAAGTTACAACTCAGCGTTACTAAACAATCGTTCAAAAGGGTGGGGACCTAAACTAACAATAGACTAACAATAGGCGAACAATAGACTAACAGTAGGCCAACGGATAGTTGCCTGGTCTTCTCCTTTTACTCGGAAAAGTTACGACAATTGGATGATACCATACGTTGCGCGCGATGGCATACGTTTTTTTTCCGTTACTTATGTTCCTAAAGAAAAATTTAATACCTTTGCGGTTGTGAAACGATGGAAACATCAATTACAGCATAAAGATGAGATACATATCGGGCATAAAGTGGTTCTGGGTTTTGACCCTTGCTGGAGTGACGTTCTTACTCGCTGGGTGCGGTGGTGGCGGCCTTGTCAGTCGTCAGTTAGGGGAGTTAGACACCCTCATCTACACCGATCCCGGGAACGTATTACGGCAACTGGACAGTTTGGAGACAGCAACGGCCATGTCGCGTCGGGACAGGATGCATCTGGAATTGCTCCGGGGAGCTGCCATGAACAAGGCGGACAGCCTCTTCACCACCGACTCCGTCATGCTCCGAGTCGTGGAATACTACGACCGTCATGGTTCAGCCAACGAACGGATGCAGGCTTACTACACCTTGGGGTGTGCCTACCGCGACTTGGGGGACGCACCAAGAGCAATCGAATGCTATCAAGAAGCAGTACACTGTGCCGATACATTGAGCCAGGACTGCGATTTCCCCACCCTGATGCGGGTGCATTCCCAGATGAGTCTCATATACCGCAAGCAAAAACTTACAGATTATCAGCAATCAGAAATTCAAATATGTACTGATTTGTCATGGAAAATTCAAGATACACTTTCTGCTTTGTTATTTGAAGATGCCTTCTGTAGCATACTGTATGACAAAAAACAATATGACGAATGTATTCAGAAAACAAACGCGATTCGTGATAAATTCATCAAATGTGGCTTTCAAAACTATGCAGCACTGGCGTGTATTCATTGTGTGAAGTCTTACTTGAACTTGAAGAACTTCGATAAAGCAAATGAATATCTCATTGAATACGAGAAGTGTAGATTCCTGACGGAAGATAAACATAAAATTACAGGTGGTACATCCTCTTACTATATTTGTAAAGGAAACTACTACCTTGGTACAGGTAAAGCAGACTCTGCCATTATATGCTATCGGAATTCAATGCAAGACATGGATCTGTTTAATAACCAACCAGCGGCGTATAATGGAATGCTGAATGCATTTGTGGAAAAGAATCAATGTGATTCCGTCAAGAAATACAAGGAATTGCTCCTTTCAGCTTCCAACAGCATGAATGAAAGTATGCTTTCGGAGGCTTGTATTCAGGTCAAGAACCTTTATGACTATTCAGTAGAGCGTGACATTGCAAAAAGAAATGAGCAAGAAGTTCTCAAGACAAAAAATGAACGCCTGTTATTTCTGATAATGTTCGCCACTTGTGCTGCCACGCTGGTCATATTCTACCTATGGCACTGGGGCGTGAAGAATAAGAAAGAAAAAGAACTGAACGCTGTACAACTTCATTTGCAAAGAACCATGGAGCAGTATCGTGAAATGGAAGGTCGTCTCCAATACTACATGGATGAAAAGGAAAATCTGGACAATCTTCTCTCTCAGACTTCTGAGGAAATCACCCAGCATCAAGAGGAGAAGGATCGCATCGAAATCAAGTTGAAGGAGACCAACCAGCAAATGGAACGTCTTGCTGAGGAAGTGCAAAAACAGCAAATAATTATTTTGCACCAAAAAGGTGAGATAATGTCACTAAATAGAGTGTTTGAAACTACTGACATATATGCCAAAAATGCGGTTCTATACGATAGTGACATCGTTCATCGTTTCCGTGATTCTCTCTATAGGAGTCAAGTAAAATTACTCAAGTCCGATTGGAATGAATTGGATACCTTAATTCGTACTCATTATCCCTTCTTTAACAGCAAGATTGCGTCTGTTGTCAAATTACAATCTCAGGAATACCGCATTTGTCTGTTGGTGAAGGCTGGTTTTGAGCCATACGAGATTGATTGTCTTTTGGAGAAAAGCCATTCCTATGCCTCCCAAGTTAGGAAGCGTCTCCACACAAAGGTCTTTGGCATTAATGGTACCGCTGCCGAATTCGATAAGAAAATCCGCCTGATGGAATGATTGTTGAAAGGGTGGCAAAATGATGGATGGGGTGTTTATTTAAGTGGATTCATAAATGAAATGTATGGTTGGCCTAATTGTTTTGGTAGTTCTTGATTCCTTTCATTTATTTCCCATTTCCGCTCTCATTCACTATTTATTCACTTTAAAAAGCTACTGGTCAATAATGTATTGTATATCAGTTTGATAACATTCCGCTCCTGCTATTTCTGTCACTTTTTGTTCATTTTTCTGTTTGTTAAAAATTTGGGCAATAATTAATGAGCATATAATTTTGCGCCAAGACAACAAAAAATAAATATTATGGAACTGAACATCTTCCCGTTCTCCGAAAATGAAATAGCAAAGACGTTCCGCGAGAAGTTTTATCGTAGAGGCAGTTCCCTTTCTGAGGAAGATTGGGAAAAGCTGTCTCGCGAAATAGAAGGTCATTATCCGATCTTTTTCACTTTGATTTCCAGAAACAATATGAATGAAAGGCAATTTCGCCTTTGTTTGCTGACGAAAGCCGAATTCAGTACGCAGGAGATAGAATACCTACTTGGTGTAACTCCCGGCTATTCGGCCCACACCAAAGAACGACTGTTCAAGAAATTGTTCGGCACTGAAGGAAAATCCCGGGATTTTGACTTGAAAATACTCAAGATGCAGTAAATTGCCACACTTGTCAGAAATATGGCAAATTCACAATCTACTGTTACACAGTATAATACAAAACATATCCATTTGCCTGTCAGAAAATTTCGTGAATAAAATTTGTTCGATATAAAAAAAACGAATTACTTTGCACCAAAAGAATTAGAGATTTATGAGAATGAATATAAAAATACATTATTTTGCGCTAATATTATCAAAAACAATGGGAACTATGAAAAAGACAATGAAAAACAACAGCGTTGTGTTGCTCATGGCTGCAATGCTGATGATGCCCGGATTCTGTTTCGGGTTTGAAGATTCGTTCAGCTACGAGGACGGCTATCCTGCCGAGGAGTATGATTTTGATTTCACCCTGAGTGAGAAGAATATGGGTGTGGAGCGTTATGCCATTGCCAAGCGTGCGAACAAGGAGGGACAGGTGAAACTGGTGATTCCCGACTCGGTGAAAGCATACGCGTGGGACGAGAAGGGCATGTATCAGGCAAAGAACTATCCTGTACGAGAGATCAATGAATATTTCATAGGATATGCTCTGAAAGGAAACTTGCAGAGTGTGACATTGGGAAAGAATGTTGAGAAGATAGGCAAAGAGGCTTTCAGCGGATGTGAGGTGCTCTCTGATGTTACCCTACCCGCGGCACTCAACACCATCGAAGACTGTGCTTTCCGCGGCAACAAGAGCCTGAAGCAGGTGACATTGCCAGATGGCCTGTCCGTAATAGGTCGTCTTGCTTTTTGTGAATGTGACATCCAACAACTGACTTTCCCTTCCTCGCTTTCCCGGATAGGGGATGGCGCTTTCTCCGGCAACAAGGCGTTGAAGGAAATCGTGATACCTGCTACAATACGTGAAATGGGGTGTAATCCATTTGATGAGTGTACGTCCCTGTCTTCTATCCGCGTGGAGGAAGCCAATCCTTATTACGACAGCCGCGAGGGATGCAACGCCATCATCGAGAAGGAAACGAAATGTCTGGTGACGGGGTGCAACAACACGTTTATTCCCCAGAGCGTGGAGATTATCGGGGATTGTGCGTGCACGGGAGTCAGTTTCCAGAAACTCGTTCTGCATCAGGGCGTGAAAGAAATCGGCAGATATGCCTTCCAGAATTGCAAGGAGATAGCAGAACTCAGTCTGCCCAACACACTAAACACCATCGGAGACCGTGCATTCCAGGGATGTGAGAAGATGGAGAGTCTGAAGATTCCTGCATCGGTGGAAGAAATGGGAGAAGCCTCGTTCGATTACTGTCGCAACCTCAGCACCATCATAGTGGAGGAGGGAAATACACATTACGACAGTCGCGAAGGATGCAATGCCATCATCGAGAAGAAACGGAATAGAATGTTCACAGGCTCCTCTCGTACCATCATCCCGGATGACGTACAATACCTCTCCTCCGCTGCGTTTCATGGCAACCGCGAATTGTCATCCATCACCATCCCAGCCTCCGTCAAGAGAATAGATTCAAGTGCATTTCTGGAATGTCCCAATCTAAAGGATGTGATCGTGTTGTCGTCCGACCCCATCGAACTTGCAGCAAACACATTCGATTCGGAATATGACGGTGAGCACCAACATTACGTCATAGACATCACATTGCACGTCCCATTCCAAGAAGGGGTAAGAGATCGATATGTCAAAGCACCATATTGGGGGCAATTCAAACAGATTGCTCCAGATGCCGACAATCCGAACAACGTAAAGGATGCTCTCGCAGAGAAGACTACCTCCTCGGCCCCCATCTTTGACCTCCAGGGCCGCCGTCTGCAGCAGACTCCACAGCGAGGCCTCTACATTCAGGGTGGCAAGAAATATCTCGTCAAGTAATCCGTGGAAAGAACTACGTCCTCAATGCTCGGAGACTACATAAACAAAGGTGCTATTTCCTCGTCGCAGCTGCCTGCAATGCACAACCTCACCTCTTCTTCAAATAATCCCTGAATGCATATAGCGGAATACTCTCCAGCCATGACTGACTCTCGTAATTCTTCATGCTCAAGCGTATTCCTTTGAGGTCGGGATGATTCTCGATGAATACCTTCATGGATTTTGCCTTTACATTCTCCTCGGCCTTCACTTCCACGGGATAGACATTGTCTGAAAGTTGAATAACAAAATCCAGTTCTATTCGTGAATTCTCAACAGTATGATAATACGTTGGAATATTCGTTGTCGCCAATTGAGATTGTACATAAACCTCTGTGAATGCACCCTTGTATTCCTTGAAGATGTTGTCGCCTACCATAATCTGGGAAGCAGGCACATCTGCCATAGCACCCATCAGTCCCACATCCAAGATAAACAGTTTGAATGCATCACGGTCTTCATAGAACTTCAATGGCATCTGAACTGTTGCCACACGGTTCACCTTATAGACAATACCTGCATCTATCAACCATTGTATGGCTTCCTCAAATTCAGCGGCTCTGGCACCTTTTTTCATAGCACCAAAGATAAACTTCTTATTCTCCTTTGTCAACTGTGACACGATACTCTGCCACACCATTCTGATGCGAGGAACTACTCGGGCAGAAGCATGCTTGCTGAAATCCCTGTCGTAATCATCAAGAATCAACTTCTGTTCTTTTCTGGTAGCATTGAGCCCTTTTCCTTCCACGTATGCCTTAACTGCAGCAGGCATTCCTCCAACATAGTAGTACTGGCGCAACAGATCTTTATACTCACTACCAAGATTATTGATGAGTCCCCAGTCACATAGCCTGAGTATATCCTCCATCTTTTTCATACCATTGGCAAGAACAAACTCTCCAAAAGTCATAGGATAAAGGTATAGTTCATCCACTTTGCCCACAGGATAGGATACTCCCTCATGCAAGGCAATTCCTAGTAAACTGCCACATGCTGCTACGTGATAATCCGGTGCATCCTCGGATAGTACTTTAAGCCTTGTCAAGGCAATAGGGCAATCTTGTATATCATCCAGTATGATTAGTGTGTCACCAGGCGTGATTTCAATACCTGTAAGAGCAGAGAGTCCTCTAATAATCTTTTCTGCACTCTTTTCTTCTTCCATCAACTTGCAGGCAGAATCATTGCGATCAAAGCTGACAAAAGCCACACTACTGTATTCCTGTTTGCCAAATTCTTTCAATAGCCAAGTCTTGCCTACCTGTCTTGCACCAAACAACACAAGCGGCTTTCTTCCTTCAGAAGACTTCCATTTGATCAGGTCTTTATATAAAAATCTATCCATATTCTTAATTATAAGGTATTTCAAATGGTATATTTACACTTTTTTGACGGAATAATATGTATAAACATACACTTTTTTAACGGAATAATAGATTTTTTGTACTATCATTATAGGTTCGTAAAGATGACATTTCTTGAAAAAGGTCATCTCAGAGTACGTTCTGCCTACGTAGATCCTTCGTAGTACCTACGTAGCAAACTCGATAATGTACGTACGCACTACGTAGGCACTACGATACCACTACGGACAAAGATATGACACGGGCATATCCCAAGACAAAAAGTTTGGAAATTTGCTTTATCCTCACTTTTTCAAAATTCAGATTGTATATCAGCTTGTTACAATCACGTCATCCTCTATTTGATGCCACTTTTACCCCATAATAATCCCACTTTATCCTCACTTTTGGCAATCAAAAAACAGTTTCGCACGGCTGAGTACAAGTGAAACTATGGTTTTTGTAAGACTCGACTGAACACACGTTTTTGTTGCGAGCCGAAAAAACAAGAAAGACGTTTTTCTAAAACAACGTATTCTCGATAATCTTACCCATCTGCCAAACGCAACGCACATTCAGTTTTTTGTCAACAATAAGCACGTCGGCATCTTTACCTCTTGCCAATGTTCCCTTGCGATCTGCTACTCCCATGATATGTGCCGGAGTCTCGGTAGCCATACGTACAGCATCGGCTAAAGGAATATCAGCAGCCACCATGGTGCGAACCAAGCGATCGGTTGTGGCAATGGAACCTGCCAAAGCAGAACGGTCAGCCAACTTGCATACACCATCCTCGATAATTACACGAGGATCGAAAGCCTTGGCTGCTTCGTCATCGCAAGCTGCTACTGCAAGAGCATCTGTGATCAGGGCCATACGCTCGACACCTTTGATCTTGTATGCCATACGCAGAATGGTGGGTGGGACGTGTACACCATCCGCAATACATTCCACCGTCATGCCATCAATCAGATATACGCTTTCCACGGTTCCCTCGTATTTATATTCACGCTTGTTATGGAAACCTGGCATGGCATTGTAGAAATGAGTGACGTGTGTGAATCCAGAATCAAAAGCAGCTTTCACATCATCGTAACTGGCACTGGTATGTCCGATACTGGGAAGAATGCCCTTTTCTGCACAGAAACGACCAAATTGTAAAGCGCCTGGCAATTCAGGTGCAGCATCCCAACGTGCAATACAAGAAGAATGTTCCACCAAAGGAATGTATTCATTTGGATCGGGGTTCTTTATCCATTCCGGTACTTGTGCACCAGCCTTGATAGGACTGAAATAGGGGCCCTCGAAATGAAGTCCAAGAATACCCGTTCCACCTTCTTTGATCAGTTTGGTACACGTTTCCACAGCCTTTTCCATCATGGGGACGGTACTGCTGCTTAAGGTGGGGAATATACTGGTAGTACCATGCTTGGCATGTGCTTGAGCTGCAATGCGGAAAGCTTCCTCTGTACCCTCCTGGAAATCGTGCCCTCCACCTCCGTGCACATGCATCTCTACACCACCAGGCAGGACATACATGCCCTTGGCATCTATTATCTCAGCACCAATTATTGCCAAATCGCAGTTTGTGACCTCCAATATCTTGCCATCACGGATAATAATACTGCCATCCTTGAGCCAACCTTGAGGGGTCAAAATCTTTCCATTGATGATTTGTGTCAACATGATATGATTCTTTCTTAACTTATTATTTGTTATTAGTCATGGAATAAACTACCTCCATTATGTCTTTCCCGATGGCATCGGCTGCTTCCATGGTAGCTGCCTCGCTATACACCCGAATAATAGGTTCTGTATTGCTCTTGCGCAGATGTACCCACTTATCGGGGAAATCAATCTTTACGCCATCGATGTCATTCACCTCCTCCTGGGCATACAATTCCTTTACTTTGGAGAGGATTGCATCCACGTCCGTATCGGGGGTCAGGTCAATACGATTCTTGGCAATGCAATAGGGAGGGTAGGTGGCACGCAACTGGCTTGTCTTCATTCCCTTCTTTGCCAAATAAGACAGAATCAAGGCAATGCCGACCAAAGCATCACGTCCATAATGTGCTTCGGGGTAGATAACTCCACCATTTCCTTCACCACCGATGACTGCATGAGTCTCCTTCATCTTGGTAACCACATTTACTTCACCTACTGCAGCTGCATTGTACTGCTGACAATAATGACGTGTAATATCACGCAAAGCTCGTGTACTGCTCAGGTTGCTCACCGTATTGCCAGGTGTATTCTGGAGAATGTAGTCGGCCACCGTAACGAGCGTGTACTCTTCGCCATACATGGTGCCATCCTCGCAAAACAGGGCCAAACGATCTACATCAGGATCCACCACGAATGCGATGTCATGCTCGCCCTTCTGCATCAGAGCCTTGATTGCTTCGAGATTCTTCTCCAAAGGTTCGGGATTATGTTGGAAATCGCCTGTCGCTTCCGTGAACAAGCCCGTTACAGTCTCTACACCCAACTGTTTCAATAATTTCGGAAGAATAATGCCTCCCACAGAGTTTACACTATCAAAGGCTACACGAAAATTTGCTTTTTGAATTGCTTCTACATCCACCAAAGCAAGATTTTTCACCAGGTCGATATGCTTTTGGTCGTATGAATCATCCTCGCGATATTGTCCCAAATGATCCACATCGGCAAATTCGAAATCCTCTGCTTCTGCAATACGAAGGACCTCGTTACCCTCTTCCTTGTTCAGGAACTCGCCCTTTTCGTTGAGGAGTTTCAAGGCATTCCACATACGAGGATTATGACTGGCTGTGATGATAATACCTCCACAGGCTCCTTCCATGGTCACGGCAATCTCGGTAGTAGGGGTGCTGGCTAAGCCGATGTTCACCACATCAAAACCCATACCCATCAAGGTTCCGCACACCACATTCTTTACCATTTCGCCCGAGATACGAGCATCTCGTCCCACGACAATTTTGTTGGTATCAACCTTTGATGTGCGACGAATCAAGGTTGCATACGCTGATGTAAATTTGACGATATCAAGAGGGTTCAGGGTGTCACCAGCTCTACCGCCAATTGTACCACGTATTCCGGAAATTGATTTAATTAGTGTCATTCTTCAATGTCGTTATTTTAAGTAGGCAAAGGTACGGCATATTATGTTTCTTTCAAAGTGTACACGAAAATAATTTCTTCAGATTGACATTTTTATTAAAAAGGAGAGATAATAATTCCATTTTTACCTAATTCTCTTGCGCCATTGTATAATATTCTTTAATTTTACACCCCAAAAATATTTTCTTGATGAACGTAACGGAAATAATCAGCAAAAAGAAGGGTACAGCCTTTTCCTTCGAAGTACTTCCTCCCATAAAGGGGAATGGTACGGATGGTTTGTTCAGTACTATCGAACAATTGCGCATATTTGACCCCAGTTACATCAACATCACGACACACCGAAGCGAGTATGTATATAAAGAGATGGGGGACGGGCTGGTGCAACGGCAACGTATCCGCCGTCGTCCGGGTACCATCGCTATCGCAGCCTCCATACAACAGAAATATGGCATTCCTGTAGTTCCTCATATCGTGTGCAGCGGCAACAATCGTGAAGACTTGGAATACATGCTTCTCGATCTCCAATTTTTGGGTATCAACGATTTGTTGGTCTTACGTGGGGATAAGGCCAAAGAGGATAGTACTTTCACTCCCACCGGAGATGGGCCGAATCATGCCACAGGACTGATTGAACAGATCAATCGCTTCAATGAAGGTTATTTCTGGGATGGAAGCCCTATCAAGGTGCCTGGAGTTCCCTTTGAATATGGAGTTGCTTGCTACCCTGAAAAGCATGAGGAGGCAGCCAATCTGGAGAGCGATATACAGGTACTGAAGAAGAAAGCCGAATTGGGCGCAAAGTATGCGGTAACCCAATTGTTTTATGACAATCGTAAATACTTCGAATTCGTGCAAAAGGCACAAGCATCTGGCGTTCATATTCCCATCATCCCTGGCATCAAGCCTCTGTCCAAGTTGAGCCAGATAACTGTGGTACCCAAGACATTCCACTGTGATCTTCCCGAAGAACTCTACCATGAGTTGCAGAAATGCGATACGGATGAGAAGGTAAAGGAAGTAGGCATTGAATGGGCTGTGGAACAATGTCGGGAACTGATTGCGTACGGAGTGCCAAGCTTACATTTCTATACAGTAAGTGCCGTCGATAGTATTGCAAAAATAGCAAAGTCAATATACGGATGACCTTCGACAAGGTAATAGGACAGGTTGAGGTGAAGAATCACCTACGGCAGATGATGCGAGATAATTGCGTGCCTCATGCTCTGATGTTCTGCGGTCCATCAGGAGCAGGAAAACTTCCTTTGGCCCTATCCTTTGCCAGCAGTTTGTTGTGTGTGAATCCCACGGATGGAGAAGCTTGTGGTAAATGTGCCAGTTGCAGGATGCTACAAGAATGGGGACATCCCGATCTGCATTTCTCGTTCCCTGTCTATAAGAAAAAAAGTACCGACCGGCCTGTCTCTGATGACTTCGTATCACAATGGAGGGAACAGTTGAAAAACAGTATATACTTCAGCACCAGAATGTGGCTGGAAGATATCAAGGCCGAAAATCAACAGATTGTACACTATGTGTACGAAAGTGATGTCATCCAAAGGAAATTGGGGTATAAATCAAACCAAGGTGGAAGAAAGGTCGTATTGATGTGGCTTCCTGAACGAATGAATACAGAGATGGCCAACAGGCTACTCAAGCTCATCGAAGAGCCGCCTGCATTGACTCATTTCCTCTTTGTAAGCGAAGACCCAGATATGGTTCTCGGTACCATACAAAGTCGTGTACAACGCATTCAGGTTCCCGCTTTGGAAGAAGAGACAATAGTGGAAGCGCTCGTCAGAGAACATGCCCTTCCAAAAGCATTGGCTGAGGATATGGCTCATGTATCGATGGGAAGTTATACAGAAGCATTGAAAAGAATAGTGGCCGGAAATGAGGAACAGTTGTTCTTCGACTTATTCAAGCAACTGATGCGCCTGAGCTACATGCGTAAAATCAAAGACATGCGCCAATGGTCATATACTGTGGCCGACATGGGACGTGAACAACAGAAACGTCTTCTGACTTATTTCCAACGTTTGCTGAGGGAAAACTTTATCTATAATTTCCGTAAGCAAGAACTTCTCTATGAGACCGAAGCGGAAAAAGATTTCAGTAAGAATTTTGCCCAATTCATCAACGAAAGAAATGTAATGACCATTATGGACGAGTTGGCAGATGCACAACGAGATATAGAGCAGAATGTCAATGCCAAAATGGTGTTCTTCGATTTTGCATTGAAGATGATAGTACAATTGAAACAATAAAACATAGCATACAATGGATTTGGAATATAGATGTGGAGGACCCAGCAGAGGGCTGGACAAGAAAGGTTGTGACACAGGTCACTACAATCAGATGAATGCCTTCGATTATTTGGCAGACATATCCGAGGAGAATACGCTGACGGATTTGGTCGAAGTCCAATTCAAGAATACTCGCAAAGGATACTACCACAATGTGAATAACCTTCCTCTGCAAAAAGGAGATGTGGTGGCCGTGGAAGCAACACCTGGTCACGATATTGGCACTGTGACTATGACGGGACGCCTTGCCACCCAGATGCTGAAGAAAGCTAATCTGAAGAGTACAGATGAAATAAAGCAGGTATATCGTATTGCTAAGCCGAACGATATGGAGAAATACGAACAAGCCAAGGCGAGAGAACATGATACGATGATAGAAAGCCGGCAGATAGCCAAAGATTTAGGGCTAAAAATGAAAATTGGCGACGTGGAATATCAGGGGGATGGGAACAAGGCAATCTTCTACTATATCGCTGATGAACGTGTGGATTTCCGTCAACTCATCAAGGTTTTGGCTGACACCTTTCATGTACGAATAGAAATGAAACAAATCGGTGCTCGACAAGAGGCGGGACGTATTGGCGGATTCGGCCCATGTGGACGCGAATTGTGCTGTTCCAACTGGATGAAGAATTTCGTCAGTGTAAGCACGGCTGCTGGACGTTTTCAGGATATGAGCATGAACCCACAGAAATTGGCGGGTCAATGTGCCAAGTTGAAATGTTGTATGAACTATGAGGTGGATCAATATGTGGAGGCCAGCAGACTTCTTCCTCCCCGAGATATCGCATTGGAAACACAAGATGGTACATTTTTCTATTTCAAGGCAGACATCCTCAGCCAGATGGTCACTTATTCCACCGACAAGCGACTGGCTGCCAATCTGGCTACCATCCCTGCTTCGCGGGCTTTGGAAATCATCAAAATGAATAAAA
This sequence comes from Prevotellaceae bacterium UBA1743, assembly GCA_002314945.1. Taxonomy (GTDB): domain Bacteria; phylum Bacteroidota; class Bacteroidia; order Bacteroidales; family Bacteroidaceae; genus Physcousia. Next base: position 16,801 of record DCHV01000080.1, on the reverse strand, counting down.
ATGGAGAGAAACCAGAGTCCCTGGAAGAAGGAGGCCGTAAAGAAGTAAAGAAACCAATAGACTTGGCCACACAGGAAGATCTCAACCGCTTTGACAAGAAGAAGAAAAAGAAGAAGAAAAAGAACAAGCCAAAGGCAGAGGACGGAAGAAAAGAAACCGCCCCATCCACGCCAAATGAGCAATAGTTGTAGGTTTTGGCTTTTTTCATTTCTCCTGATAGTAAGCGCTTGTACGGGAGATGTCGTTTTCCATCAATACCTATCTGTTGGAGAAGAAGGGTGGGAAAGGAATGATACGTTGGATTTCATTATACCAGAAGCCTCCGATACACATGAATTGGTGGCAGATATCGGAGTTCGCTATGCTCGCAGTTATCCGTACCATTCGCTATGGGTCGTAATGGAACGTAAGTTTCATGAACCGGAATTCTCTTGTCGCGATACCATTGAAATCAATTTGACCGACAGTAATGGTTTGCAATTAGGGACGGGAAACTGCATGCTCCAACGTGAAGTTCCCGCTATTCGGTTCACCATGCAAAAAGGACAACATGGGATGCTACGGCTTTACCACGTCATGATCAGAGAGGCAGTTCCTGGCATAAGGGACATGGGTTTGCGTGTCAGCGTTCCCGTTGCTTCTGACCTGCATCAATCCTCAGGAAAACAAACAGGAGAATTGTAAATCCCCACAAGGAGGAACCTCCATAGCTGAAAAACGGAAGAGGAATACCTATCACAGGTGTCAATCCAAGCACCATCCCCACATTGATGAACAAATGGAAGAGGAATATTGACATGACACAGTACCCAAATATTCTTCCGAATGCGAAAGGCTGACGTTCTGAGAGCCATATAATACGCAAGAGCAAAGCAAGAAAAAGCAGGAGGACTATTGCGCAACCTACAAATCCCTCTTCTTCTCCTACCGTACAAAAGATGAAATCCGTATCCTGCTCTGGTACATATTTCAGTTTTGTCTGTGTGCCATTCAGAAATCCTTTTCCCTTCAACCCACCTGAACCAATAGCTATCTTAGCTTGGATTACATTATAACCAGCTCCTCGAGGATCATCTTCGGTGCCCAACAACACACGAATTCTCATCTGTTGGTGAGGCTGAAGGACATTCTCCATTACATAGTTGACTGAATAGTGAAAGCACAACGAGCCTAATGCAAATAATGCGATATATAAATACCGAGACTTTTGATTGCGAAAGCCCAGATATAATAGATATATAACCAATCCAAGACACAAGGCCAACTGTACCCAGATGATATCAAAAGGGTAAACGTATCGGGCAATAACTAAAGAAGATGCGATCAGTAACAAGCCTCCCCATAAGATATAGCGTACCGATAGAAAACGTTGGCCATACACCTTCATCATTCCTGTAGTAAATATATATATGAGCAACAGCGTTAGAAAACGGCCCAGGTTTATCTCTTCCAACCCCCACAGAAATTCATCCATATATTTTACTCCTACGATGAAATATACAATGGCACTCACTCCGACAAACAGGAAACTTCCCGACATTCCTTCACGATACAGCATGAGGAAGAAACTCAAATAGACCAATGCCGATCCTGTCTCCTTTTGCAGAATAATCAGAAGCATCGGAAGTATAATCAAACTCACTCCCAAAAACAGATCTCTCCATCGGCTGAGGCTGAAATCATGGGCAGACATCACCTTGGCTACACACAATGCAGTTCCGAATTTGGCGAATTCAGCCGGCTGGATGCTCATCGAACCGATTTTGATCCACGACATGGAACCCTTGATGTCATGTGCCAGCAAAGGAGTAATCGCCAGCAATACAAGAAAAAATATATAGATAATGTTGGAAAAAGACTCCAACACACGATCATCTATTGCCAAGATAATTCCAGCAAGCAATAAAGAGCTTCCTATCCACACCAATTGCATACCCGAACGAGAACTCAGATCGAAGAACATGCCTGTTTGATCGAAATCGTAACTGGCACCGCACACGCTCATCCATCCCATCGCCAACAGAAGCAGGTAGATGATTACGACATACCAATCCAACGTACGGAAAAGCCCTTTGTTATTTCTATTCGATGTACTCATTCTTTGTCTGGATTGTACAAGTATTTATTCTCCATTTCTTCAGCTTTCGCTTCACTGGCTGGTGACAAATGGCCATTGATGTATTGTTCCATCATCAAGGCTCCGATAGGGACACCGAAATAGGCTCCAAAACCACCATTCTCCACATATACACAGATGGCGATCTTTGGATCATCCTTGGGAGCAAATCCCATGAATGCACTATGATCCTGTCCATGAGGATTCTGTGCTGTGCCAGTTTTTCCGCACACCTCGTACCATGGATTGTTGGCAGCACGGCAAGTACCTCCTGTCACAGCACCTCTCATTCCTTGCACCACAATTTCATAGTTGGAACGTTGCACCATCGTATAGTTGCGTTTCAGATACGTCGAATCCAAGGGTACATCTTGTATCTCTTTCACCACATGAGGCGTGATATAATATCCTCGATTGGCGATTGTCGCTCCTAAATTGGCTATCTGCAGTGGCGTGAGGTTCACTTCTCCCTGGCCAATAGAGATGCTTATCACGGTCAATCCGTTCCAAGATTGACGATATGCCTTGTCATAAAAGTCCGCATTGGGTATCATTCCTCTTTTTTCTCCAGGCAAGTCTATTCCTAATTTGTAGCCGAAGCCCATTGATACCATGTAATCTTTCCATCGTGTCATGGCGGCTTGTACTGAAGGATACTTCCTGCGATTGCTGAACATGTGATACAGTCCCCAACAGAAATAGCCGTTACATGAAGTCGCAATAGCTGGCAGAAGGGGCAATGGAGAACCATGACTATGACAACCTACCGTCAAGTTGCCAAAGTGGAATCCATGGGAACATGGGTATGAAGTCGAGGGTTCTATGATGCCTTCTTCGAGGAAAGTGAGCGCCTGTCCTGTCTTGAAAGTGGAGCCTGGAGGATATTGTCCCATGATGGCACGATTCAATAAGGGCTTTTGTGCGATTGCACTCAGTCTTCGATGGACAGCCCCTCGTTGCCGTCCTACCATTTCGCGAGGATCATACGTTGGGCTCGACACCATGCAAAGCACCTCCCCCGAACTCGGTTCAATGGCTACAATACTTCCCATTTTCCCTTTCATCAGACGTTCCCCCAAAGCTTGCAGGTCCAAGTCGATGCCAAGTGTCAGATTGTGTCCTGGTATGGGGGCCACATCGAAATTTCCGTTCTGATACCGTCCCTTGATGCGTCCACGCGCATCACGCAACAAGATTTCACATCCTTTTTCCCCTCTCAAATACGTTTCGTAACTACGTTCGACACCCGATGTACCTACATAATCACCACTTCGGTAATAGGGGTCTTCCTTTATTTCTTTGGGACCTACTTCACCCACATCACCCAAGATGTGAGCTGCATAGGGATATTGATATTGCCGAATGCTACGTTTCTGAATGTAAAAGCCAGGGAATCGGAACAATTTCTCTCCAAAACGGCTAAATTCTTCGACGGAAAGTTGACTCATAAACAGTTGCTGTGTGTAGCGGCTATATCCCGGATTATGTACGCGGTCCTTGATCTCGCGCATTCGTCGGTCATACCATTGTCGTGTGATACCCAGTGTTTCGCACAAATCCAATGTATCTATTCCATCCTGCTCCATCATGATTACCATGATGTCATAGGCTGGCTGATTATATACCAGCAACTTTCCGTGACGATCTGTGATGGCTCCACGAGAAGGGAACTGCACCTGACGAAGGAATGCATTAGAGTCTGCATCGCGACGGAAGACATCACTCAGCAATTGGATGGAAAACAGGCGAACCAAGAATAGCAAGACGATGCCCACAGTCAAACCGCCTATGACATATTTTCGCTTCTCCAGTTGATATCGTTTCATCTATACGAAGAAAAACAAGCCTTACGACCTGCACAATTCCAACAACAGCACAAAAAGGGCCGTCAACAATGTACTTCCGATGATAGATAGTATCGTTATCAGAGACAGTTGGAACGTGAAAGCCTCAAGCATGAAATAGAGAAAACAATGAATGAGCGATAGAATTAGCACATACGCCAAAAAGCGTTGCAGCCCCATCTCGCTTAGTGTGATGCGGGTATCCTCCGTGCGATCTTTCGTTTGGATAGAACGTAGCAAGGAGGGTAAAATGAAACCGACAAAGGTCATGGAAGCAGCCGCCATTCCAGGCGTATTGTCAAATATATCCACTACCAATCCGATGGCAAAAGACCATAACAGGATGCTGATACGCGAAGAGTTCGCCGAGAAATACAAGAGTAGAGCAAGATATACCTGTGGCGTAGCCACTCCAAACAAATGAATGTGGTTGCATATCAATACCTGAAGCAGTACAAGACCACACATCTGGAGAAAACGGACAAATTGCGTTTGTATCATTTTTCTATCTGAGATTCTATGGAATCCTGTTCCGCTTGATTGATACTTGTCACTACACACACATCTCGCACACGAGCCAGATCAGTACTCAATTGCACTTCCAACTGATAGGCCAATCCATCATCCGCACTATGTACCTGTACCACTTTTCCCACAAAGATGCCAGGGGGGAATACACTACTGAAACCACTTGTTTCCACCACGTCTCCTACCCTGCAATGGGCGTGGAGAGGCACATCCGACATATATGCATGCAATGGGTTGCCGCCTTTCCATTTCAGATACCCGAAATAATGGGTTCCACGCAAACGACAACTGATATTGGACTTGCTATTCAATATCGGGAGCACCACAGAATAATGGTCACTCACCATGCACGTGATGCCTACAATACCCGTACCGCTCACTACGCCTCGTTCCAATTCCACGCCATCAGCTTTTCCTTTGTCGATAGTCAGGTAGTTGTTTCTCTGCAATATGCTATTGGTGATCACCTTGGCAGAAATAATCTTTTTTCCTTTCAATACGTTGCTCTGCACACGTTCCGTGTAGGATGAGTCGTGTGTCAGACGGGTCAGCTCCTCCTGTAACACTCCGATATTGTACTGAAGAACCAAGTTCTCCTGTGTCAGGTCATGGTTGTTCTCCACGAGATTGAGAAATGCCAGTCCTTTCGATTCCCATCCCAGCATACGTCCAGCTACGGCATTGGCCTGCGTGAACCATACACTGCCCTGGTAATGGTTGAATCGGAAAAGCAAAACCCCACTGAGGATTTCCAAGAAGAGGAAGACCGCCCAGTGGGAATATCGAGCTATTCTTGTGAAAAATGTGCCCAAAGCTTTACATCAGGAATGAGAAATTCTGGATATTGCGCAATGCGATACTTGTTCCGTTTGCCACGCTATGCAATGGATCTTCATCTACATGGAAGGGAATATTGATTTTATCAGTCAGACGCTTGGCCAATCCTCTCAGCAAAGCTCCTCCACCTGTCAGATAGATACCATTGTGTACGATGTCGGCATACAATTCAGGAGGAGTATCTTCCAGAGCGCCCAGGATAGCTGTCTCAATCTTCGCGATGGTCTTCTCGAGACAATGGGCAATCTCCTGATAGCATACAGCCACCTTCATGGGAAGTGCCGTGATACGGTTAGGACCATATACGATGTAATCTTCTGGCGCCTGATCACCCAAATCGGAGAGAGCGGCACCCACGTTGATCTTTATTCGCTCAGCCATACGCTCACTCACCTTTACGTTATGCTGACGCGACATGTACTCTTGGATGTCGGCCGTCAACTCATCGCCTGCGACGCGCAAACTACGGTCGGCAACTATTCCACCCAGGGAAATCACGGCTATCTCCGTGCTACCACCGCCTATGTCCACGATCATGTTGCCTTCAGGAGCAAGCACATCGATGCCCACACCTATGGCAGCTGCCATAGGCTCGTATATCAGATATACCTCACGACCGCCTGCATGTTCGGCACTGTCACGTACTGCACGAAGTTCCACTTCAGTACTCCCACTCGGTACGCCTATCACCATTTTCAGGCTGGGGCTGAACAGCCGGTTGCCGATACGCATATTCTTTATCATTCCGCGTATCATCTGTTCGCAGGCGTTGAAATCGGCTATCACACCATCCTGCAGGGGACGTATCGTACGTATCTCCGGACTCGTCTTCTCGTACATCATCTTTGCCTTGGAACCCACGGCTATCATCTTCTCCGTGCGTCGGTCCAAAGCCACCACCGAGGGCTCGTCCACCATTATTTTACCACCCATTGATATGATGGTGTTGGCCGTACCCAGGTCCATGGCGATTTCTTTATTGATTGAAAAAAGATTGAACATCGTTATGGCTTTTTATGTGAGGGGGTATTACTTCTGGAACCACCCAAAGATGGCGGTGTCATAATGGCTGCTCACGCCGAATGCGCGAGTAGCAAACCAGCGACGGTCTTCGATATCACTCTCTCCGCCCTTTTTCTGGAGGAGTTCGAGCAAAGGCTTGTACTCAGCCTTGGAGGGTACGATTATCACATCGCGGAAGTTCTTTGCTCCAGCACGTATCAGGCTGATACCGCCGATGTCGATTTTTTCGATGATGTCGGCTTCCATGGCTCCACTCTTCACGGTGTCTTCAAAGGGATACAGGTCCACGATTACCAGGTCGATTTCGGGAATCTCATAGCTTTTCATTTCATTTTGGTCGCTTTCGTTTTCTCTACGACCGAGGATGCCGCCAAATACTTTCGGGTGCAACGTCTTCACACGTCCACCCAGAATGCTGGGATAAGTCGTTACGTCTTCCACTTTGCAGCATGGAATACCCAATGATTCGATGAACGACTGTGTGCCGCCCGTTGACAACAATTCCACACCTTGTGCATGTAGGGTTCTCAGGATTTCCTCCAATCCGTCCTTGTGGAATACTGATACTAGTGCTCTCTTGATTTTTCTTGTTTCTGCCATATCGCTCTTTATGATTATATTGATTTATTTTTTCGCATTTTCGTTTGGGAGGGCAAAGGTACGAAAAAACAATAGAAAATAACACGCGCGGAGAATAAATTCAAGGAAAAAACACTATCTTTGTTCCCAAATCGTATAGTTTTGAAATGAAACAGATAAAAATAGTATTTCTTTCTTGCATCATTCTGAGTATATGTTGGTCATGCGGTGATGATCCGGAAACGTCCCTGCCCATCCCCGATCCACCATCGTCAGACACTACCATCGTCAATCCCGATACCATTCCCGAGGAACCGTTACCTCTATCTATCGCCAAGGGTGCCGATATCAGTTATTGTACACAAATGGAGACAGAGGGACGTCTCTTCTACTCCTTTTCCGTTCGCGAGGCACAGGAGTGTACTCGGGTAATGAAGGATTTAGGAATGGATGCCATCCGCCTGAGTGTGTTGGTGAATCCCGTGGATGGCTACCTCGGTCTCGAGGATGTCATAGAGAAAGCAGTTCGGGCTTGTACCCTTGGTATGGACTTGATGATAGCCTTCCACTACAGCGATGTTCGCTGTTCTTGGTCATCTCAATCTATACCAGAGGAATGGAGTACAGATAGTCTTTCGTTGTTGTGCAAGCAAGTATCGGAGCATACGTCCGAGGTGTTGAGCGCGCTCCGCGATCGGAATATTCCTGTACGTTGGATACAGATAGGCAATGAGACTTCTACCGGCATGTTGCCTCCTATGGGTGACACGGATCGGAACAGTGAAGGGTTTAGAGCGCTCTTCAAGGCTGGTTCACAAGCAGCAAGACGTATCTATCCTCAGGCTTCCATTGTAGCCCATCTCGCACGGGGATTCGATCAGACACAGTGCCAGGAAATCCTCGACCTCATCGATTCTGAGGATTTCGACATCATTGGCCTGAGCTTACGTCCGAGCAAGGAGATAGGAGAGACGTTCCGAATGGTGAATGGGAGAGTGTATCGCACCATTTCGTCTCAGGAAGAATGCGTCGAATTTACATTCCAAAATATGGACATCTTATACAATCGCTATAAGAAAAATAGCCTCATTGCCGAATTGGGATTGCCTGCATCGACCGAAGTAGCCAGCACTTCCCTTATGCACACCATCTGTAACAAAGCAAAAGAATCGGGAATCTGTGATGGGATCTTCTATTGGGAGCCACAGACTTATCCTGAATGGGGGAATGATCTCGGAGCTTTCTTGAGCAACGGACGACCCACCACCATACTCGAAGCATTCGAATAATTACATACTATTATGATATTAGATAAGATTGAAAATTTAGGACAATACAAGGGCATTAGTCCCTATATCGAACAGATTATATCCTACCTTGCTTCACATCACCTCGCTTCTCAGCCAGAGGGAAGGGTAGAATTGTCAGGACAGGACCTCTATGTCAACTTTGATACGGCACATGGCAAGAACCGCGAGGAGGCTGTCTTGGAGAGTCACAATCGCATGATTGATCTGCAGATGGTGTTGGATACCGACGAATGGATGGGGTGGTCGCCTAAGAGGGAGCTTCCACAGGTGCCCTATTCTTCCGAACGCGATATTTCTTTCTACCCAGGCATTACACCACAGCAATACATTCATGTGTGGCCAGGGGATTTTGTCATCTTCTTCCCCGGTGATGCCCATGCGCCCTGTATCACGCCTACTCAGAGATATCACAAAGTCGTCTTCAAATTTGCCTATCATGAATAATCCGAGACAGAGAGTTCATTCCTTAGATGTGTTGCGCGGTATGGATTTATTCCTACTTACCGTATTGGCACCTCTCACTTTCGCTTTTTCCAGCACAAATGAATACAGCTGGCTGCAGCCTGTCCTCATCCAGTTCTCACATGTCGATTGGGAAGGGTTCCGCCTGTTTGATCTCATTATGCCCCTCTTTATGTTCCTTTCTGGAGCCACAATTCCCTTCTCGTTCACACGCGACAAGATTGCCTCCCAATCTGGTTGTCAGATAGCATGGCGCTTAACCAAACGATTCCTCCTATTGTGGCTTTTCGGCATGATGGCTCAGGGACAATTACTCTCGCTTAGCCCCTCCGAATTCCGATTCTATTCTAACACGCTGCAGACTATCGCTGTAGGCTATGTATCCTGTGCCGTTCTCTATATATTTGCAGGATGGCGAGCACGTATTGCAGCATCCCTCGTCTTGATGCTTGTTTGGAGTCTGTCGATGGAGTTTATATCTATCGACGGAAGTGCAGTTGGATTAGGGCTTTGCGGAGCTGGCGATATGACAGCGCATGGCAACTTGTGTGAATGCATCGATTGCCTGGTATTGGGTAGTCATCGAGACGGAGCTTCATGGGATGAAAATGGTCAAGTAATTTTTGCACCCTGGTACACCTACACATGGCTCCTGAGCAGTCTCAATTTCATAGTCACCGTGATGGCCGGTGTCTTTGCTGGAGAAATACTCAAGAGCAAGACGGAAAGCAGTCGGAAAGTGCTCATTCTCATCTCATCTGGTCTTGCAATGGCTCTTGCTGGTTGGTTGTTGGGTATTCAGGAACCTATCATCAAGCATATCTGGAGCAGTTCATTCACGCTTGTGGCGGCAGGATATAGTTGGATTGCACTTGGCATCGTCAGTTGGATCGTAGATGTCAAGCGATGGGAAAAGCCTTTCGCATGGCTCAAGGTGTTCGGCTGCAATTCTCTACTCACCTACATGATAGCGGAATTTCCCTCTATGTTCTCCTCTTTTGTCCATACTTTTACATACGGTCTTCAGCAATATGTCGGTGCAGAATGGTATGGTTTCATCACTACCGCCTGCTCCACGGGCCTTGTATGGTGCATTTTACGATACTTGTACAAGATGCGCATTTTCCTCAGGGTGTGATACCCTGAGCATCATAAACAAAAAAAGACTCCCACTGTCTGGAAGTCTCTCTTTGTAGCGGGAAAGGGACTTGAACCCTTGACCTTCGGATTATGAATCCGACGCTCTAACCAGCTGAGCTATCCCGCCATCGTTTTTCGATTGCGGTTGCAAAGGTAGATACTTTTTTGTAACCGACAAAAAAAATGGACTGTTTTTTTTCAATAAGAAGTAAAACTTTATTGTTAGAGCCCCCTATTTCCAACTAAATATTGTACCTTTGCGGTCGCATAAATTGTGTACGCACGCGCATGAGATTTATCAAGAAAATGGATTTGTTCATTTTGAAGGCCTACCTGCTGTTGTTTGCGGGCACCTTCTTCATCTGCCTATTCATCTTCATGATGCAGTTTATGTGGCGCTATGTCGACGAACTTATCGGCAAGGGACTCAGTACCGAGATTTTGGCCAAATTCTTCTACTACAGTGGTTTGACGTTAGTCCCTATCTCACTTCCCTTGGCAGTGCTCTTGGCCAGTCTCATCTCATTCGGCAATATGGGCGAGCGATTCGAACTCCTCTCCATGAAAGCAGCCGGCATCCCACTCACACGCATTCTGCAACCCATCTTCCTCCTTGCGTTGATTATTTGCGGAGGTAGTTTCTATTTCCAGAACAAGATAGCCCCCGAAGCCACCAAGCAACTGGCAGCTCTTGTGTGGAGTATGAAGCAGAAATCACCCGAATTGGAAATTCCAGAAGGCATCTTCTACAACGAGATACCCGGTTACAACCTCTTCGTCGAACACAAGGACCCTGACACGGGTATGTTGTACGGAGTGATGATCTACAGCAATACCAGCGGTTACGAGGATGCGCAGATTGTGTTGGCCGATAGCGCACGACTGCAGAGCACTGCCGACAAGATGCACCTTGTACTCACCCTCTACAACGGGGAACGGTTTCGCAACATGGATTCCTCCAACAACGGCACCAACGCCTTCCGTGCCAATGTGCCTTACATGAGAGAGTCCTTCATACAGGAGACCGACATCATTCAGATGGATGGCAATTTCAGCTTGATGGATGCCAATCTCTTTGCTGGCAACGCACAGACCAAAAACCTCACTGAGATTCACCACGGAATAGACTCCATCACGGCAGCAGTGGATAGTATTGGCCATTCCATTTGGTCCAATGTGGGGAGGTATCTAAACAAGGAATTTCCTGCTCATCGCTCAGATTCGCTTGTCCTCGTACAGGAAGCAGCCAATGATACACCCTTCGACTCTCTTTATATGGCCCTTGGTCAGGAAGAGAAATCCGAGGCATGGAAGAAAGCACTCTCACGTGCACAACAGACCGAGTCCGAGTACGAATTTCGCAGTCTCGTCAGTGCCGACAACAACTATACGCTACGACGCCACCATATCGAGGCACACAAGAAATTCACGCTCTCTCTGGCATGTATGATATTCTTCTTCATCGGAGCTCCTTTGGGAGCCATCATTCGCAAGGGAGGACTTGGTGTGCCTGTCGTCATCAGTGTCATCATCTTCATTTTCTACTACATGATCAACGTGGGTAGTGAGAAGATGGCCAAGACGGGCGAATGGAACATTCTCTCTGGCATCTGGCTCAGCACAGCCGTACTCTTGCCTATTGGACTTTTCCTCATCAATCGTGCCAACAAGGATTCTGTGGTGTTCAATATCGAGGGGTACAAGCAATTCTTCCAGAAGATACTCGGATTGCGTTCCCATCGCAGACTCAATCGCAAGGAGGTTGTCATCAATCCCCCTGCCTACACCTCCGTCAGAGAACGCATGGCCACCCTCATGGCCGATTGTGCCGACTATGTCCGTAATGCCCATCTGCATCGTATGCCGAACTATATACGTCTCTTCTTCCATTATCAGGAAGACTCTACCGTCATCGACATCAATGCACGACTGGAAGCACTCGTCGAGGAACTGCACAATAGCAAGGACAATGTAATCCTGATGCATATCAACGAACTGCCTGTCCTCGTACCCGATGCACATACACGCCCTTTCCACAATCCACGCTGGAATATCATCACGGGTCTCATATTGCCCTTGGGACTCTTCTTCTTCCTGCGCATCTGGCGATACAGGTTGAGACTGTGGCATGATATGGTACAGATACAGAAACTGGGGAGTTTAATCAACGAACGAATCGAAAAACAAGAATATGAATAACACCACCATACACACAATCGAAGAGGCACTTGATGATTTCCGGCAAGGGAAATTCGTCATTGTCGTCGATGATGAAGACCGCGAGAACGAAGGCGACTTCATCACAGCAGCCGAACTAATCACCCCCGAGAAGGTCAACTTCATGCTACAGAACGGTCGGGGAGTCCTCTGCGCCCCCCTCACTGTCGAGCGGGCCGAGCAGCTCCAGTTACCTCATCAGGTGGAGGAGAATACCAGCATGTTAGGAACTCCCTTCACCGTTACCGTTGATTTACTACAGGGATGCACCACAGGAGTCAGCGCCCACGATCGTGCCGCTACTATACGCGCCCTTGCCGACCCCGCACGTCAGGCATCGGATTTCGGACGGCCGGGACACATCAATCCCCTCTATGCCCAGAGCAAAGGTGTCCTGCGTCGTGCTGGACATACCGAGGCTGCGGTGGATTTGGCACGCCTCTCTGGAATGCAGCCTGTGGCAGCCCTTATCGAGATTCTCAACGAGGACGGCACTATGGCACGTATGCCACAGTTGCAGGAAGTAGCCGAACGCTTCGACCTGAAGATTATCACCATCAAGGATCTCATCACCTATCGCCTGCAGCAGGAATCACTTGTAGAGAAGGGTGTCGAAGCTGATATGCCTACCGAATATGGGCACTTCCGCATCGTTCCCTTCCGTCAGAAGAGCAACGGCCTTGAACATGTGGCACTCTTCAAGGGCGAGTGGAGCAAGGACGACCCCGTACTCGTCAGGATGCACAGCAGTTGTATGACAGGCGATATCTTCGGAAGCCGACGCTGCGATTGCGGCGAACAGTTGCACAAGGCCATGCAACGCATCGAGGAGGAGGGACGAGGCATCATTGTCTATCTCAGTCAGGAGGGACGCGGCATAGGACTCATGAACAAGATAGCCGCCTACAAGTTGCAGGAACAGGGTGATGACACCGTCGATGCCAATATCCACCTCGGATTCCGCCCCGATGAACGGGAGTATGGCGTCGGTGCTCAGATATTGCGCGAGCTCGGAGTGGGGAAGATACGCCTCATCACCAACAATCCAGTGAAGCGTGCCGGCTTGGAAGGCTATGGCTTGGAGATAGTCGAGAATGTACCCATCATCATCCAACCCAACGAATTCAATCAGAAGTATCTCGAGACAAAACGCCTCAGGATGGGACACAAGTTATAATGGAAAGAAAAACAAAGAAATATACATTTAGGATGAACAACCAACTTTCAGACAGGCTCAATCGCTTGTCACCCAGCGCAACCTTGGCCATGAGCCAGCGCAGCAGTGAATTGAAGGCCGAAGGCGTCGATGTGATCAACATGAGTGTAGGTGAACCCGACTTCAACACCCCCGATCACATCAAGCAGGCAGCTATTCAGGCAGTCATCGACAACTACAGCCGATACAGCCCAGTACCCGGTTACCCCGATTTGCGCAAGGCTATCGTAGCCAAACTCAAGAACGAGAATGGGCTGGATTACACCCCTGCACAGATTCTCTGTTCCAATGGAGCCAAGCAGAGTGTGTGCAATGCACTTATGGCCCTTGTCAATGCAGGCGATGAAGTCATCATCCCCGCTCCATACTGGGTCAGCTATCCCCAGATGGTACTCCTGGCCGAGGGTACACCCGTCTTTATCCAGGCTACTATCGAACAGGATTTCAAGATTACACCCGAGCAACTCGAACAGGCCATCACACCCCGTACACGCGCTCTTATCCTCTGCTCTCCCAGCAACCCCACTGGTAGCGTCTATTCGCGTCAGGAGTTGGAGGCACTCAAGGAAGTCCTCCTGCGTCACGAACAAGTCATCGTCATTGCCGACGAGATCTATGAGCATATCAATTACGTGGGCGAACATGCCTCAATGGCTCAGTTCCCCGATATCAAGGACCGTGTTGTCATCATCAACGGAGTGAGCAAGGCCTATGCCATGACGGGATGGCGTATTGGATTCATCGCTGCTCCAGATTGGGTGGTCAAGGGATGCAACAAACTCCAGGGCCAATATACCAGCGGTCCTTGTAGTGTCAGTCAGAAGGCAGCCGAAGTGGCTTTCGCAGGTCCTCAGGACTGTGTCGAGGAAATGCGTCAGGCCTTCGAGCGTCGCAAGAACCTTATCGTTCGCCTTGCAAAGGAGATTCCCGGTCTCGAAGTCAACGAGCCACAGGGAGCCTTCTATCTCTTCCCCAAGTGCAGCAGTTATTTCGGCAAGAAGGATGGCGATCGAGTGATAACCAACAGTACCGACCTGGCAATGTACCTTCTCGAGGTAGGTCATGTAGCCACCGTGGGAGGAGATGCCTTCGGTAGTCCCGAATGTTTCCGTATGAGCTATGCTACCAGCGACGAGAATATCGTCGAAGCCCTACGTCGCATCAAGGAGACACTCGCACGCCTGAATTGATAATTCCTCTCCCCCTCTTACATCCTCTCTCGGCATCGGTCGGGAGAGGATTGTTTTATCTATACACCCTCAGTTTCACTTCCGAACACAAGCCAGAAGGCATAGGTTTCCACTCGCTGTAAGTCGATTTTTTGTAGTTCAGATCCACCATGTTTATCTCCTTGAATCTGCGCCATCTCACCCCTTCACGATCCATCTGTGCAATACGGTTGGCAGGCAGGTTGGCCACAGCCACCTGCAGCGTATTCTCCCCCTCGTGTACATAGTCGGTGATGTCCATCAGATAGGGGACAGCGAAGAGCGTGCCACATTCCTTTCCGTTTACCATCACCCTTGCCGTTTCGCGTACATCCCCTAAGTCGAGCATACAGATCTCCCCTTTTCGTACAGCGGGGAGTGTGAAATTCGTGCTATACACCCCCGTCGCCATCGTCGTATTGCAGAGTGGAGAATCCAGTTCCGTCCACGATCTTGGGGTGTTCATCTCATATACCATATCAATAGGTGTAGGTTGAGCCTTCTCAAAGGCAAGGCGCCACCCTCTCAGTACCTCCGTTCGCGGTTCTGTGGAGGGTAGATACCTATGTTTAGAAATCGAGGAAAGCTTTATGTCCTGCGGAGTCCTGTCGTAGGTGCGTAGCAAGACACTCTCCCCCGATTTCAGTTGGATGAGTACCTTCCCCTTCCGATTCATCTTGGCACGCGTCACCTTCCCCGTCATAGGGTCGTATAGAAGCGCTACCTTCGCTTTTACACCTAAAGTCACATATTCCGACACATCCCTCGCCTGTAGATTCGAGATGAAATAGTGATATCCCGTCCCATTGCTTCGTCGCAGGCAACTCAGGCCCTGTTCGTAGCGCATAGGTTCGGGACGTGCCGAGGTCTTCCTCAGTGCCATCTGGAAATCCTCCACCAGGGGAGCCCATGGTTTTATGGCAACCAGCGTCTTTTCCATATCATCTTGTTCCCCTCTTCGCCCATAGCCGGGCACCGACTCAGGATAGTTTCCCACAAAGAAAACCTTGTACCCTGTCCGTGCAAGTGCAGAAAGCCTCAGCAACGTAGGTAGAGGCATGAATCTCACCCCTGGTACGATGATAGCCTTGTAGCGGTTTGTCACCTCCTCCTGCAGCAGGTAGCGATCCGAGACATAATCCACGTCATATCCTGCCGCAATGATCGACTGAACCGCCTCGATAAACTCGGGTGCTCTTTTCTCCATCGAATGGATGTCAAAGAGATTCATTGTCCCCGAGGAAGAGTATATCATGTCGTAGAAAGGGAGATACACCAGCACGTCATTATCCGGTTCCCCCCATTGCAACATCGACTGGCAGCGCTCTATGTATTTACAGAAGGCAGGCATCGCCCCCCACCAATTATTATAAGGACTCATATCCACCGAAGCATAGAATCTCCATCCTGGCCATTCCTCTCCCTTTGGTGAGTAGCACGAACCGTGGAAATAGACATGGTTCACCCCCGATACAAAGAAAAGATCCAGTTCCGGTTTGCATTGCGACAGCGAGGTGCGGAAATGTTCCGTGAGCCATGTGAACGACTCAGCCGACACCAGGTTGTGCCCACTCAGATGCGCCCCCGAAGAAGCATATTTCAGCATCGAGATATCCGAGAAATTCTTGCGTGTGAAGTCCGAGTCGCTCCGCAACCCCGTGATGCCGAAATTACTAAGCCCGAAACCCTCACACTCAGGGATGTCCACCGCTGCATACAGATCCAGTAGATTGGCAGGCGATCCATGCGCCTGATTGCGCGTCAGAGCCCCATGACGATGTGCCCATTCCGTCCATGTCAGCGTAAAGTTCTCGTAGAGCAAGTCCGAGAGCGTCTCACGGTAATCCGAGCGCGCCAGTCGTTCCTCCTCCGTCAGATCCTCCTCCGGTTTCGAGAAGAAACCCATGAAAGGCATCAGGTCATAGCCCCTCCGTCTCCTGAATTCTGCAGGCAAGTCCGTAGCCCAGTTTGCGCCATACACCTCGTAGGAATCATTGAAGAAATTCTCAGGCGGCCCTGCCTGTTGGTTGGCAAAGGCCGAGTCAAAGCGAGCCAAGTAATGCTCCACCGCCTTCTTGTTGAAATGGTCGATCACATACCCCTCTCCTCCAGGAGCCGCACGTTTCACCCGTTGTCCAGTCAATGTCATCTTTCCTCCCTCCATCTTCTTCGCTGCATCCTCCTCCGTCACCTGGGGGCCGCCGAAGGGCCATCCCGTACCCGTAGCCATATCCACCTCCATGCCTAATCTCTTCGCCTCCTTCAGCGTATGTTTCAGCATCCGCATCCATTGTGGTGACAGTATCGGCGAATCGGTACCA
>DCHV01000036.1 GCA_002314945.1 Prevotellaceae bacterium UBA1743 | reverse complement strand
TGAAGGCAATGTCCTGCGTGCGCTTATTGTCCACAACGGTCTTATAATCATTCAGTACACCTATGTAACCGAAAACCTCAGCCAAACCTTCATGCACTCCGTCATTGCTTTGAATTACCTCACCCAAAGTTGCCTGTCCTCGTTTCGACAGCACATGGTTTATGCGTGATTTCAGTACCTTTCGGTCTATATGCGATCGGTATAGTTTGCTGATGCTTTCTAAATCCTCTAAAGTTAAGTCTGCTTTGTCAGGACGTTCATTATACACCTTCTCCTTCTCCGGCACAAGGGTCAATGGACGCTCTACAGGAAGGACAATATCAATGTCTTCATATTCAAGCGAAGCATCTGGTTTCTCTTTCTGTTTAGTGGCATCGAGAAGGAGTTTCTTGATATCGTTTATCACCTGCTTGGTGGCTTCTATATTCATTTGGCCATTCTGCCGAATGATGCGACTCAATTTCTCGCTCATTCTGTCGTTGGTCTTAGATACCTTCTCGCCAGCATCAAACAGGTGCTTCTTCATCTCCTTAAGGAACATATCGTGGGCATCAATGCCTCTCTGTTGCAAAGTATCATAAAGTGAACTGGTCAGGTCATCCCATTCCTTCTGCAAATCAGTTGATAATAGGAACTCCCAAAAAGCATAAAAGCTCTTGCCTTGCTGAGAGTTCTTTAGTTCGCCATATGCATCAAAGATGTAATTCAACAAAGCCTTCTTCTGTGAGTTTTCCGTCTGTTGTTGATAAATCTCTTTGATAATCGCTTTGAAGTTGTCATCCACCTCCTTAAAGTCAGACAGCAGTTCCTTGGCAAGTTTGTTCAACGCATTGTATCGGGGTTCTATTTGATAGTCTTCATATACTTCCACCTCTTCACCCATCTCCAATCGCTGTATCTGGTGGTCTATTTCCATCCTTTTAGTGCGAAGTAGCTCGAGACGTTTCTCACGATCTTCGTTTGAATACTCCACAAGTTCCTTCAGTTGAGCAAACAGCGTCTTGAACTTTGACTCCGTACCAATGTAGTCTTCCTTTTTCAGACTCGTCAACCAGTCTATCACCTTGCTTGTGTATGACGAAAGCTCGTAAATAACCTCACCATCCTCGTTCTGGTAGTTGGTCAGAAATCCTTTGCCTGTCCATTCGGTAATGAGTCGTTTCGCCTTCTGCTCGTTAGTCTCACTGAGTGTAGAGAAATCCAGACCTTCTTCCTTCAGGTCATTACCTTGATCGTCCAAACGACTCTCAAGTAACATCTGTAGTTTTTCTTGTACTATGGCAATATTATCTTCAAACACACTTATGACAAACACTAAGAAAAACTCAGCGTTCCTCATTTTTAGCAGTCTCACACTTGGAGAGTCATTTAGAGTTTCTATAAGTATATTTGAATTCATAGTAAATCAAAAGCTAATGGATAAAATTCTTTAAATGCCTATCCAGCTTTACCTTCTCCACCAATCCATTCGGGTAGCAGAAAGATAGTCTTTTGCCATCCCATTTCGGCTTAGCCTTATGGATAATGCGATGATATGAAGGCGAGAGGATGATTATATTTGACGTATCATTATTCATCGACTCTGTGAATGGGATGAGGTGGTGAGCCGTAAACTCCTGTCCATCTATCAGTAACTTGATGTCACGACTCTCACCATGCCTCGGCATTCCTCTAGGCATAACCTTCAACAGGTCATGGAATTCCACAGGCATCTGGAATCCCTGCCTCAATGTTGATCTGTCTATCGTTTTCTGATATATGAACATAGTTTATCAATTATACTCTTCCATATCCGGAATGACGATAGCATCTTCAATCTCTGCAATCGTTGGGATAGTGCCCTCCACTTTTTCGGGATAGAGTTTCTGCAACTCATATTCCGAAATGGCGATGGGCTGGTTGGTGCCTTCGAGAGCATATTGTGCAAGAGTGTTGTTCTTTGACTTGCAGATGAGGATGCCGATGGTAGGGTTGTCACGTCCAGGTTTGCGGAGCTGGTGATTAACGGCTACAACATAGCCTTGTATCTGCCCCATGTCCTGGAAATCGAATTCGCCAATCTTGACCTCAACTGCATAGTAGCAGGAGAGGTTGAGATTGTAGAACAGCAGGTCGATGAACTTTTCCTTCACGTCAATCTGCAGGCGATGTTCCTTGCCGACATACGCAAAGCCAGTGCCAAGCTCCAGCAGGAACTGCGTTACGTTGTGCACCAATGCTTTCTTCAGTAAAGTCTCGTTGTATTTGCCCGTTATGCCCGTAAATGCAAAATTGTACGGGTCCCGCGTTATCTCCTGAGCGAGGTCGCTCATGGGTGCTGGCAGCGTGGCCTTGAAGTTGCTAAGTGACTTGCCCTCGCGTTCGTATAGGTCGGTGGAAATGAAGTTGAGGAGCATGTCACGGCTCCAACCTTCAGAAACGGTTTTGTGAATGAAAAATCTGGCTTTCTGTGGCTGATTCTTGTATTTGTCAATCAATAGTTTTATGTGGCCCCAAGGGGTAGAAAATATCTCGCTGTGTATTTCGCCCCCAGCTTGGGGACTAATTTTGGGGAGAGTCAATTCGTCCTCAGCTTGGGGACTAATTTCATTACCCTGAGTTTTTACCACAAGTTGTGAACGAATTTCATTGGCAGGAAACATCTCATAGAAATACTTCATGTACTTCAAATTTGTCTCCGAGAAACATGTAGCATCAGGTATCTCGTTCTTCAGGTCGGTACTTAGGTTCTTATAGAATTTTCCACCCCATTGTGCCTCAGCCTTCTTCTGCATAATGTCATAGCCGAGACTCCAGTAGAACTTCAGCATCTCGCTATTCACCTTCACAGCAGCCTTTATCTGGCTCCTGCGGTAACGCAAGGATAAATCCTTTACCCATTCTTTATATTCGGGGTCTATGATTGTTATGTTTGTCATTGTCTTAATTTTCCCTTATCAACCAATGCTGTTTTTATTTGATTGAGTTTTTTGTGCATCTTGGCACGTTATCAGTAATATGTTGCTGCAAATATAGTAAATAATCTCCGAAAAGTGAGTTATGTAATAATAAAAAAATAACTTGGTACGATTTGAGATGAGTTTTTTATTTGGAGCGCTGAACTTGGAATCGCCGAAATGACTTTCTGAATGAACTGCGCATGGTACTTTTATGGTTTTTTGAAAAAGTCGTATGCCATCGCACGCCACGTATGGTATCGTCCGAGTGCAAAAGCGGGGTGTTGTAACTTTGCAGAGTAAGAGGATAAGACCAGACAACTATCTGTTCGCTGCTTGTTCGCCGGTATTTCGCTGGTATTTCGCTGGTATTTAGTTTAGGTCTGCCCTTTATCAACAGGAGAGGAGTCAGACTTGAAGTGACTCTCTAACCTACGGCAAACTGCACCCGAAAATCTGATTCAAATATATTGCTGTCATGAGGTTTACCGGACTGCAATAATAAAAATGGTTCGTTTGCTTGTTTTTATGAACAAAAATCATTATCTTTGCACAAACAAAAATTATTGAGAAAATGAAGAATACAAGAATGTGGATTCTGACCTTGGCGCTTGCTGCCCTGCATCCTGCAGTAGCACAGGACGAGGTGTGGAAGAATGAGAATGCGCCTATCGAGGCGAGAGTGGGAGATTTGCTGCAAAGGATGACTCCCGAGGAGAAAATGGGACTGCTGACGGCCACGTCGCATGAGATTCCCCGTTTTGGCATTGCGAAGTATTATCATGGTAATGAGGCGTTGCATGGCATTATACGCCCGGGACGCTTCACGGTATTCCCCCAGGCTATCGGTATGGCTGCAATGTGGGATCCCGAGTTGCTACAGGTGATTTCATCGGCTATCTCGGACGAGGCTCGTGCACGATGGAATGAACTGGAGCAGGGCCGCTTGCAGACGAGGCAGTTTACGGACTTGCTGACGTTCTGGTCGCCTACGGTGAACATGGCTCGTGACCCCAGATGGGGACGCACTCCCGAGACGTATGGGGAGGATCCCTTTCTGACGGGTGTCCTTGGCGCGGCTTTCGTAAAGGGATTGCAGGGCAATGATGCTCGCTATCTGAAGGTGGTATCGACTCCCAAGCATTTCGCCTGCAACAATGAGGAGCACAACCGCTTTGAGTGCAACGCGGAAATCAGCGAGAAACAGTTGAGGGAATACTACCTACCTGCCTACGAGGCTTGTGTGAAGGAAGGTCATGCTGCCTCGGCAATGGGTGCCTATACCTCGATAAACGGGGTGCCTTGCTGCTGCAACCCCTGGCTGCTGACCAAGGTGCTGCGCGAGGACTGGGGCTTCGACGGATATGTGGTGTCGGACTGCGGTGGCGTGAGCCTGATCAAGGAGGGGCAGAAATATGTGCGCGACAAGGAGACGGCTGCTACGTTGGCTCTGAAGGCCGGATTGGACCTGGAATGTGGTGACGATTCGTATGTGGATCCTCTGAAGAAGGCTTACAAATTAGGTATGGTGACGGATGAGGATATTGACCGTGCTGCAGGACGTGTGCTGACGGCTCGCATGAGGTTGGGTATCTTCGACAGCGGAGAGAAGAATCCCTATACGAAGCTGGAGCCTTCGGTGGTGGGATGCAAGAAGCATCAGGAACTGTCGCTGGAGGCAGCTCGTAAATCCATCGTGCTGCTGAAGAACGAGGGCGATTTCCTTCCCCTGAACATACATAAGGTGAAGTCGATAGCCGTGGTGGGTAACAATGCGGCACGATGCGAACTGGGTGACTATAGTGGCGTGCCTACCGTGGAGCCCGTATCGGTACTGAAGGCTATCCGCGACAAGGTGGGCAGGAAGGTGCGTGTGAACTATGCTCCCTGGCGCTCGCAGATGGATGAGACGGATTTCGTGGATGCAAAGTATTTCCCTGGTGGCATTAAGGTACAGTACTACGACGGACAGGATTTCCAGAACCTGCGTTGTGAGCGTAAGGAGTCCATCGTGTCCTACGAACCTGCCAACAAGGCACCCGATCCTGAGGTACCAGAGATGAATACCTCTATCCGATGGACGGGTAACCTGAAGCCTGACGTGACGGGAGAATATGCCTTCCGCCTGAAATCGAACTACTCGGGACAGTTGTGGCTCGATGGAAAACAGTTGGTGAAGGATGGCAATGGTGACGAGGTGAAGGTGAATCTGCAGGCTGGCAAAGAATATGCTCTGAAGGTAGAATACAGTCATGACCGCGACTTTGGTCCTGTGGTGGAACTGAGATGGAAGAAGCCCACTACTTCCCAGGATTATACCGCGGAGGCACGTGAGGCTGCCAAGAAGAGCGATGTGGTGGTGGCTGTGATGGGTATCAACAAGAACTACGAGCGTGAGGGACGTGACCGTGACTACTTGACTCTGCCTCCTGATCAGATAGAGTTCCTGAAGGAAATCTATCAGGTGAACAAGAAGGTGGTGCTGGTGCTGGTAGCCGGCAGTTCGATGGCTGTGAACTGGGAACAGGAGAATCTGCCTGCCATCGTGGATGCGTGGTATGGTGGCGAGTTCGGAGGTACGGCTATCGCTGAGGTACTCTTCGGCGACTATAATCCTGCAGGCCGTCTTCCTCTGACTTTCTACAAGAGTATGGAGCAACTGCCAGCCTTCAACGACTATGACATCAGCAAGGGTCGTACGTATAAGTATTTCAAGGAGGAACCTCTCTATCCCTTTGGCTATGGATTGAGCTACACGACCTACGAATACAGCGCCCTGGATGTGCAGAAGGCAGCAGAGGGTGTGAAGGTCAACTTCAAGATCCGCAATACAGGCAAGCGTGCGGGTGACGAGGTGGCTCAGGTATATGTGCGTCTGAAAGACTATGAATCGGAGGCTCCTATCAAGGAACTGAAGGGCTTCAAGCGTGTGAGTCTGAAGGCTGGGGAAACACAGGATGTATCTATCCTCCTGCCGAAGGAGCAGTTGCGCTACTGGAGCGAGAAGGAAAATAAGTTCAAACTGACGGAGGACGTCCCAGAGATATTCGTAGGTTCCTCCTCGGCCGACATCCGATTGAAGAAGTAAAACAATTTGGGGCAGTAGATTTCAACTACTGCCCCATTTTTTTGTTTATGCTATATAGAGTATCCTTTACTTGTTCAGCGTCCAACTGAAACCATCCTTGGTGTCCTTTACCTCGAAACCGAGTTCGGCCAAGGTGTCGCGAATCTGATCGCTCAGGGCCCAATTCTTCTCGGCCTTGGCTTGCTGACGTTGCTGGAGCAGCATATCCACCACTTGTCCGAAGGCTTCTTCGCGTGCCTTGTTGCTCTGTCCTGTTTCTTCCGTCAGTCCGAGGATGTCGAAGGCGAAGGTGTGGAATACCTGTCTCAATGCCTCGGCTACCTCGGCTGTGATGCTGGCCTTCTTATCTACAAGAGTGTTGATGACGCGGCAGGCATCGAAGAGGTGGCTGATGACAATGGGGCTGTTCAGGTCGTCGTTCATGGCATCGTAGCACTTGGTACGCAACTCATCCACGTATTTCATTTCCACGGGTTGTTGTCCCTTTACCTTCTGTCCTTCCTCGAAGCGCTTCAGGTTCTTCCATCCCTCCATGAGGCGTGCAAGTCCCTTCTCGGCAGCCTGTAGTGCCTCGTTGCCGAAATCGACCGTACTGCGGTAGTGGGCCTGTAGAATGAAGAAACGGATGGTCATAGGGGTGTACGCCTGCTCCAAGAGTGGATGATCGCCACAGAAGAACTGAGGCAGGGTGATGAAGTTGTTGTAGGACTTGCCCATCTTCTTGCCATCGATGGTAATCATGTTGTTGTGCATCCAGTAGTGAACCATCTGATCGCCCTGTGATGCCACAGCCTGTGCTATCTCGCATTCGTGATGGGGGAAGATGAGGTCCATGCCTCCTCCGTGGATGTCGAAATGATTGCCTAAGTACTTGCGTCCCATAGCTGTACACTCGCAATGCCATCCTGGGAAGCCATCACTCCACTTACTCGGCCATCGCATGATATGCTCGGGCTGTGCCTTCTTCCACAGGGCAAAGTCGGCTTGATTCTTCTTCTCTCCTACACCAGCCAATTCACGGCTTGCGTCCTTGATATTGTCGAGGCTGCGTCCCGAGAGAATGCCGTAGTGGTGAGCCTGGTCATACTTCTCGACATCGAAATAGACGGAGCCATTGCTCTCGTAGGCAAAGCCGTTCTCCATTATCTGGTTGACAAGTTGTTGCTGCTCGATGATGTGTCCTGTAGCATGTGGCTCGATACTGGGAGGGAGACAGTTGAGGGCGTCCATTGCCTCGTGGAAACGGTTGGTGAAGTATTGTGCCACCTCCATAGGTTCCAACTGTTCCAGGCGTGCCTTCTTGGCAATCTTGTCCTCACCCTCGTCTGCGTCATGCTCCAGATGGCCTACATCGGTGATGTTGCGCACATAGCGTACCCTATATCCGATGTGTTTCAGATAGCGGAAGAGAAGGTCGAATGTGATAGCGGGGCGTGCGTGTCCCAGATGAGCGTCACCATAGACGGTAGGGCCGCACACGTACATGCCTACATGCCCTGGATTGAGCGGTTTGAACAGTTCCTTCTGTCGCGAAAGCGTGTTATAGATAATCAGATTCTGCTTTTCCATATTACTTTGATGAGTTGTTTTCTGATGATGAATTTATGAGATCGAGAAGTTGTTCCACGGCTTCCTCCTCGGGGATGTTCTTACGTATGCACTCTTTTCCACGATAGAGGCTTACCTTGCCTCGTGCGGCTCCTACATAGCCGAAATCAGCATCGGCCATTTCTCCGGGGCCATTGACGATACATCCCATGATGCCTATTTTCAGTCCCTTGAGATGTGTCGTAGCCTCCTTGATGCGTGCGATGGTTCCCTGTAAATCGTAGAGTGTACGTCCGCAGCCAGGGCAACTGATATACTCCGTCTTGGTGAACTTGATGCGAGCGGCCTGCAGAATGCTGTCGGCCAAGTCGGTCAGGTCGGTAGATAAAGTTGAGTCGGTGTTGTGGATCGTCAGTTTGTGTGCCTTTCTGTCGATGAGCAGGGCTCCTGCTGTCATGGCGGCTTTGAGCTGAAGGTCTTCCAGATTAGCCTCAGAGAAAGTCAGCGTGAGTGTGTCATCGGCAATCTGCTTTTCTGCCTCCCTGCGCAAGGCGGCACATTCTGCCGCATACTGCACCAATTTGCGTGCTACGGGTATCTCACACTCAGGTTCCTCACTCAGGCTTACGCGGATGGTGTCGCCGATGCCTTCGGTAAGCAAAGCACCTATTCCGAGGGCGCTCTTGATGCGTCCGTCTTCTCCTTCCCCAGCCTCTGTCACACCTAAATGCAGAGGGAAGTCCATCCCTTCGCGATCCATAGCTTCTACCAGCAGACGCACGCTCTGTACCATCACTACCGTGTTGCTGGCCTTGATGCTGATGACTACCTGTGTGAAATTCTCCCGCTTGCAGATGCGCAGGAACTCCATGCAACTCTCCACGATGCCCTCTGGCGTATCGCCATAGCGGCTCATGATGCGGTCGGAGAGGCTGCCGTGGTTTACGCCAATGCGGATGGCGGTGTCGTGCTCACGGCAAATCTGCAGGAAGGGAAGTAGCCGTTGTTCTATCTTCTTCAGTTCTTCCTGATAAGCTTCGTCGGTATATTCGAGGTGCTTGAACTGTCGTGCTGCATCTACGTAGTTGCCAGGGTTGATGCGTACCCCCTCGCAATACAGGGCAGCCACCTCAGCCACATGGGGGTTGAAATGGACATCCGCCACGAGTGGCACGTCGCATCCTGCCTCACGCACGCCTTGGCTGATCAATCGCATGTTCTCCGCCTCGCGTGTTCCCTGTGTGGTAAGCCGTACCAGTTCGCCCCCCGCCTGTACGATGCGCAGAATCTGCTGTACCGAAGCTTCTGTGTCGAGGGTAGGCGTAGTGTTCATCGACTGTACGCGGATGGGGTTGTCGCCTCCCATCACCACCTTGCCCACTTTCACAGGATGGGTAGGTCTGCGTCGTAGTGTCGTATTGTCTGTCGTTGTTATGGCCATCCTATCAATCCACCTTGAACTTGTATTTCACTTCCTTCAGTTCGGCATTAGCCTTCACTATCTTTTGTTTCAGGGATTCTTTGTACGACTTCATTCTGCCTGCCAGATCAGCGTCGGCCAAAGCCAGCATCTCTGCAGCGAGGATAGCCGCATTCTGAGCTCCGTTTACGCCCACAGTAGCTACGGGAATGCCAGGAGGCATCTGTATGATGCTGAGCATAGCATCCAGGCCATCAAGCATCCCCTTGATGGGCACACCGATGACAGGCAGGGTGGTACCTGCTGCGATTACTCCAGGGAGTGCAGCTGCCATGCCTGCTCCTGCTATGATGACGCGGATGCCGCGTCCCTCGGCTTCGCGAGCAAAGTTCTCTACTTCCTGAGGCGTACGATGTGCGCTGAGCGCGTTCATCTCGAAGGGAATCTCCATCTCGTCGAGAAACTTGGCAGCTTTCTCCATGACGGGGAGATCGCTCGTGCTGCCCATGATGATAGATACGATAGGATTCATTTCTGTGTTATCTCTTTTTTCTGTGTTTAGTCTAAAATATCAGGATGAGGCCGAAGTATCCGCACAGGATACCGAGAACGGCACCTCCGAACACTTGCCCTAACGTGTGCTGGCGCAGTAGCATTCTACTGGTCATCACCATACCGCATAACAGGATGGTTCCGCAGAGCCACCATGTAGGGTCAAATTCGAACAGCATGGAGTAGGCTATCAATGCTCCTATGAGTCCTCCTGCTCCTGCCGAGTGGATGCTTATTTTCCACCATAGGTTGATGAGGAGGCAGAGGGCCTGTATGCCGAGGGCTGCCACCATGATGCCTATCATGAAGGAGGGGAGGTGAAACTTCCACATCAGGTAGATGGTAGCTCCATAGCTACACAGGTGGAGGGCATAGGGGACAAGGCGTTTGCTCTGATGTCTCAGGTGCAGACTTTTCAACCCGTATAGCTTGCGATAGATATACACTCCCAAGGCAGGCAGAGCAATGGTGAAAAGATAGATGAGTGCCAGTACTCCGCCCTTCACCTGCCATGGCAGTATCTTCATATACGTGAGCATAAGCAGGAGGAATACTCCTACGATGGGGTAGTAGGTCGGTCGGAATACTCCCGACAGGATGCGTGCTATGACAAGCGTTCTCTTCATTGTTTTCTGAGTCTTGCTACGGGAAATCCCAATTGTTCCCTGTATTTGGCTACTGTACGACGGGCTGTCTCGAACCCTTTCTCCTGGAGGAGCGATGTGAGGCGGTCGTCGCTGAGCGGTTTGTTCTTGTCTTCCTGTTGAATCATTTCTTTCAGGGCCGATTTCAGTTGGCGCACCGATACCTGATCGCCGTCCAAGGTAGCTCCTGTGTTAAAGAACCAGCGCAGAGGGAAGATGCCGTAGGCGGTCTGTACGAACTTGTTGTTGCTCACCCTGCTTATTGTGCTGATGCTCAGCCCTGTCTTCTGTGCCACATCCTCCAGGATCATAGGTCGCAGCAGGGATTCGTCCCCTTCGAGGAAGAACGGGCGTTGCATCTGGATGATAGCCTTCATCGTGCGCAACATATTATCCCGTCGTTGTGCCATAGCGTGGATGAACATTTGTCCGCGCTCCACATATTCCCGTATGTAAGGCAGGTCCTGTTGTGCCGTTGCATCGGGGCTGATGGTGAGTTGGGGCACCTTGTTGTCGTTCAGATTGAGGGTGATATTGCCGTAGGAGTCCGTCTCTACGATGAAGTCGGGTGTGATCTGCTGACTTCCCCGCTGAGAGTCCTCTCCCAATGAAGTGCCAGGCCGTGGATTTAGTCGGAGCAAGTTCTCGCGTAGGTTCTCCACCTGCAGATTGCTCAGTTTCAGCCGTTGCTGGATGCGGTCCCATCGTTTCTTCATGAAATCGTCATAGCACAGCTCTATCACTTGCTCCATCAGTTCCTTGTGAGGATTGTCCTCCTCCCTCTGTATTTGGATGAGGAGGCATTCCTGCAGGTTGCGTGCTCCTATGCCAGGGGGATCGAACTGCCACAGTACATGCAGCACCTCCTCCATTTCCTGCTCCGTAGCATCCAGATTCTGGTAGATGCTCATTTCGTCTGCCAACTGGTAGAGTGGTCGTCTGAGCAACCCATCGTCATCCAGGCTCCCTATTATGTATTCCAAGATCTCCCTCTGTCGGTCCGTCAGTTCAAATTCCGCCACTTGATTCTTCAGTTGGTCGTAGAAGGAGAAGGTATCTCCCCATTCCCAGTTTTCGGCCGTTTTCTTTTCCGTGACAGGCTTCAGCAGGTAGTCCGGTATGTCGTCCTCCGAATTGTAGTCATAGCGGGAATCATCCTCCTCGTTCCCTTCTGAGGCGATAGGTTCCGATTTGCTTTCCAACCAAGGGTTTTCCATACATTCGTTCTCTACCTTTTGCAAAAGAGCATCCAGCGACATCTCCGTCAGTTGAGCCGCCATCAGCTGCACAGGTGACAGCGTCTGCACCTGTTGCTGCTGGATTGTTTGAACCAGAATATTCTTCTGCATTGCCATACAAAGTGCAAAGGTACGAGTAAGCGAAGGATTTGCCAAATTTATTTGAGCAAATCTGAGCGTGAGTACCTTCGAGCAATAGCTCAAAGGTACGAGTAAGCGAGAGAAATACCAAATTTCTGAGCAGCGAAGCCCAATAAAAATTTACTTTTGATTGGGTGAATCGTGGGGAAATTCGACGAAGTCAAATTTATTTGATAAAATCTGAGCATTAGGAACCTTCGGTAGCCCTTCGATAACCCTTCGATAGCCCTTCGTAATGAATTTTAAGTTCGCGTCTTTCTCCTTTGTAAATATTTTTTACAGATGAGATATAACATCGCTTGCAGTTAGATGTTATTATCTGCTTTCGATATGGAATCTGTATCTGATGCTTCCTTCCCACCACAAGTTGAAGTTGGTGCTCCATAGGTTGTTGAACAAGCAGAAATGCAATCCTTTGTCCAAATTCGGGTACTCACGTGAATATCCAATTCCGTTGCGTTCTCCAATCGTCAGGAAAGGAGCATCCTGTGGATATATTCTGAAATTGCCTTTGTCGGTAGAGACATCCACATACCGGTCAATGAAATGCATCTTCCTGTTTCCTCCAGATACGACATCCAGCAGGTTAACTTCTGATCCTGTCTTCTCGGCGATGAGGCTATTGATTCCGTCGAACCAGAATGAAAACCAAAGGGCTTCGGGCAGGCGTACTGCTGGTTTGTCCAGGATGGTGACTGTAACATCCATTCCGCTTTCAGCCTCTTTATACTCAATCTGTACTTTCCCGGGATAGACTCTGCTGTCCACCCCATCCACCACGGGAAACTGCATGTTATATACGATGCTTCCGTCGCATTTTCCGGCACAGGTAGGCACGGCATCTACGATATGGCTTTCGCACTTCTGGTGCTCAAGTCCCACCTTGTCAAAGCCTTGATTATACACCCTGACATATTCCTTCTGGAACTTCAGGTAATCCTCCTTCGAATAAGATTGGTAGGAAACTCCACCAATAAGGGAACCGCGGAAACTCATTCTGCCGAGAGAATCCATTTTTTTCAGCTTTCGACAATTGGTTATGTTTTTTTCCTTGATATTGGTGATTTTGTCCAATTCATCCGTTGCGACAGCTTTCAGGGGAGCTGGAAGCATTTCTACAGCCTGATCAATATATTCATCCTGCTCCTTCCACGTCATTTCTGCGTATCGGAATGCAGGCGTGTTACGCTCATCACGGAACTTGTCCACATCGTATATGTCGAAGTGTCCTACTTCTGCTCCTCTGGTACCCCAAGTATGTTCTGCGACCAATCCCAATCTGATAGCAAAATCTATGTTTTCGTTACTGTTACGATCTATTTTTCCCTCCTCCAGCCATTTCGTATAGAGTCTTTCAAGCGTTCTGAAACGTGCGATTTTCAGAGGCGAACTGGCAAATCCATAAATCCACGTATCGCCTATTTCCGACTTTAGTACGGGCAGGTTGTCTCGGGACTTCTCCAAGGCGCTTGCAACGTCATCCAGGGAACCTGCCACAATCTTTGCGTTGGGATATTTACCATGCAGGTCGGCGTATATTTTTTTTATCTGTTGCAGGGTATGCGGACCTTCATTGTCCCCTGTGAACGAAATCTGAACTGCGGTTTTGCCATCAGGGAGCACCGAACAACCGCCATATTGGCTATCATAACAAACCAGTAATTCAGTACCTGAGCGTTCATCTTGCCATCTGAAAAAACTCGGAACATCGGGTACGCTGCTGCAACCATTTACTCCGACATGTAGCATTTTGATGCCTTGCTGTGCAAAGATAGGAACAATGCTTCTGGTGTGTCCTGGGACGTCAGTCATTTTGGCTGCAACCGTCTTTTTCCCGAATCTTTTATTCAGACGATCGTTGAGACGAAGCATATTCTCAAGTAAATCTTTATTGGCAGATTCGGATTCTATGGTATAGGGTATTGCATTCCAATGAATATCACCCTGTTCAATGGCTTCTTCCAGGAGTTTGCACGACTCTGTATCCGAATGTTTGAGGAATGAGTCTATCAGCCAGGCTCCAGTAGTCCACACATAACGTTCCTCTCCTCCTTCTTCCCGAAGTTCTCTGGCTATTTTCATGGCCTCAGGAATGAATTTCTCAAGATATTTGCGCTCCACATTACAACTGAAATCTGTGTAGCCGATATCAAGATGCGTCTTGAATATCAAAATGACAGAATCTACCTTGTCATTTTGTGCGAAACTGCTCAATACAGACAAGAACAGTATCGCAAAGGAGAGAAACAACCTTTTCATGTTATTCCTGTTTTTCTTGGATTTGGATGATAGAGGGAATTTTCGAGAAGATAGCCTTCATACGTTCTGTGTCGTATTTCGGGGTACGGTCATAGAAGTAAATGCCGTTATTCTCCTGCTCCACATCGGTTATTTGTGTGTAGCAGAATCCCACCACACGAGGGCAGGCTGCGAGAGCATCCACCTCTCTCTCCAGAATGGTGTAGTATCTCTCTTTATCATCCATGTCACGTATTCCTCCAAACTCATCCACAATATACGGCTGACCCTCATATTTTGCCAGGAACTGCAGTTCGGGCTTATTGCGGTAAGGCGGCATTTCCCCTGCCTTGAAACCATGGTTCTTGATGAGAATCTGTGGGTCGCTGCTATAGTCATGCACGGCCCAGATGTCCGTCTTGATATGGCTGTCGCCACTGGCATCATTCACAGGACGAGTGGGATCTACGGCATGAGTCAGTTCATATAGG
Organism: Prevotellaceae bacterium UBA1743; assembly: GCA_002314945.1. GTDB lineage: Bacteria > Bacteroidota > Bacteroidia > Bacteroidales > Bacteroidaceae > Physcousia. The sequence goes on along the minus strand of DCHV01000036.1, from coordinate 14,837 downwards.
TCGGTGATGAAACGCTCGTATTGTCCTTCGCGTGCATCCCACGTTTCGTTGGTGGGAGTCCAGGTCACGATGCAGGGGTGGTTGCGATCGCGCAGCAGGATTTCGTTCCATTCAGAGAGGAAGTTGCGTGCGGCTATCTCGTTATTGGGATCTAATCCCCAACTTGCCTGTTCACCCCAGCAGATATAGCCTAAATGATCAGCCCAGTACAAGTAGCGCTCCTCGAATACCTTCTGATGCAGACGCGCGCCGTTGAAACCGACAGCCTTGCTCATCTCGATGTCCTGCTTCAGCGCTTCGTCGCTCGGTGCAGTCCATATACCCTGAGGATAGAAGCCTTGGTCGAGTACCAAGCGTTGGTAGTAAGGTTGGTTGTTCAGGTAGAAATAACCGTCTGCTACATGAATCTTGCGCATACCAGCGTAGGATTTCACTTCGTCCATCACCTTGCCTGTCCTATCCTTTACGGTATATACAACGTCATACAGGTTGGGTTCTTCGGGGCTCCACAGTTTGGGGTTCTTGATAGGCAGTACCACGATGCTTCCGTTAGAGGCAGATACCGTCTTCTCTGCCACCTTTTTCTTGCCATCCGTTACTGTAGCGGTGAAGGTATAGCCGGCCTTCTCCTCGTAGAACTCAGGACGAACCACCAGTTGCTGCTGATCCACGTCGGGAGTTGCAAACACACGTTGAATTGCAGCGGGATCCACAGGCTCCATCCATACGGTCTGCCAGATACCTGTCACACGGGTGTAGAGACAGCCGAAGGAATACAATTGAGTGCATTGCTTACCGCAAGTCTGTTTGCCGCTGCGCACGTCATCCTCCACATATAGTACCAGGTTGGAGCTCTTGCCTGCTGTCACGTACTTCGTGATATCTACCTCGAAGGACGAGCCACTACCATAGTGAGTGAATGTCTTCCTTCCATCCACGTACACCTCGGTCTTGTAATCCACAGCGCCGAAATGCAGCAGAATGCGTTTTCCTTCCCATGCTGCAGGGATGTCCAGGGTACGTTGGTACCAGATAGCATTGATGAAATCTGTATATTTCACGCCCGACAATTCACTCTCAGGGCAGAAAGGCACGGTAATTTTTCCTTCAAATCCCTTTGATTCGCGCCATCCCTTCTGAGCGCCGCAACGACCGAAATCGAAGGAGTAGGACCACGTTCCGTTCAGGTTCTTCCATTCAGAACGTTCAAACTGAGGCCGAGGGTATTCAGCGCGTGGTGTCTCTGCTTGCATCGTTTGCAAGCCGCCCGTGAGGACAAGGATGGCAATCGCCATCATCTTCTTGATGTTTGTCATAAAGTCGATTTATGATGGTGTTATATTCTGTTATTTTTCTGTAATTATGCCATTTTGGGCACTTTTTGCCGTCAAAGATAGGCAAAATTCAGATACGGGAAATGGTTTTCCGTAAAAAAAACGATACGGCCGATTAATAGGACTCACCTAAACAAAAAAAACAGGTTTTGGCTTGCCCCTTCAAAAGAAATACGTAAATTTGCGTCAAGTATAGTGTAAAATACATCGTTTTCAGATGAAAAAAAGAGAAATTTCGCGTAGAGGATTCCTTCGGACGACTGCATTGACAGTAGGGGCAGCTACGATGTCGCCTTTGTGTATGCAGGCGGCCAAGGGAGGTAGTGGGAAATCTGGTTTCACGATGTGGCAGATTCCTTCGCACAAAGATACAATAGGCAACAGTTACGTATTCCGCACCTCGGGTGGAAAAATCATCGTGATGGACGGAGGAGGATTCGAGGAGGATTTCACCCTTCGCGGTTTTATCGGTGCTTTGGGCAACGAGGTGGAGGCATGGTTTATCTCCCATCCTCACGACGATCACATGGGAGCTCTGATGTCTATCCTGAAGAATCCTCAAGACCTGAAAATAAAGGCTATCTATCACAGTCGTATGCCAGATGCTGTGATAGATGCCGAGGCTCAATATGCCGACCTCACGCGTGAATTCTACGACTTGATGTCCAACAATGCCGACATCCGTGTAACGGATATACAGCAACCAGGTGAGATCTACCATTTTGATGACATGAACCTGAAGATACTCAGCGTGGCCAATGATTTCACGAACAATCCCTACAACAATTCCTCGATGATCATGCGAGTATGGGACAAGCGGAAATCCATCGTCTTCTTGGGTGATGCGGGTGTGGAGTGCGGACAGAAGGCATTGGATGGCCCCTACAAGGCCGACCTGGATTGTGACTACATGCAGATGGCACATCATGGACAGAACGGATGTGACGAGGATTTCTATCGTGCGGTGAAGTTCCGTGCTTGCCTGTGGCCTACCCCTACGTGGGTATGGAACAACGACCAGGGAGGTGGATTCAATACCGGCATCCTGAACACGCTGAAGACACGCAACTGGATGGATAAACTCATGATCAAGGAACATCACGTGTCGTGTGTAGAAGGATTATTCAGATTAGATTGACAAAACAAAATATGACAAGTATGAAAAAGGTTTTTCTTTGCCTCGTAGGTTGCCTTGTAGCAAGTTCCTTGATGGCACAAAAGAGTGTGAAATTATCTTCGCCCGATGGCAAGGTACAGTCGAATATCCAGATAGGCAGCACGCTGACCTACGACATTCAGGTAGATGGACAGCAGGTACTTGCTCCTTCTGCCATCAGCATGAACCTGAGCAACGGACAGAAATGGGGCGTGGATGCCCAACTCCTGAAGCAGGCTGAGAGTGACATCCACGAGGAGGTGGCCTCGCCCTTCTACCGTCAGAAGAGTATGAAGAACGACTGCAATGTGCTTACACTTACTTTCAAGGGCAATTATCAGGTGGAGTTCCGTGCCTACAACGAGGGTGTAGCTTACCGTTTCCTCAGTCAGGAAAAGAAACCCTACGAAGTAATAAACGAAGGAGTGGAGTACAACTTCCCTCAGGATTTCGAGGCTACCGTACCTTACGTCAAGGATTTCGAGAGCGACAAGCCAGAGGAGCAGTTTGGCAACTCGTTCGAGAACTACTACACCATCTCCCCTATCAGTAAGTTGGATAGTCGCCGACTGAGTTTCCTTCCATTGGTGGTGAATACAGGCAAGGGCGTGAAACTCTGCCTCGGAGAGAGTCACTTGGAGAATTATCCAGGTCTCTATCTGCAGGCCAAGGGTACAGCATTCCAGGGCGTCTTTGCTCCCTATCCCAAGGAGATAAAGCAGGGCGGTCACAACGAACTGCAGATGCAGGTGAAGAGTGGCGAGAACTTCATTGCCAAAGTCCTGGAGACTCGTTCTTTCCCTTGGCGTATTGCTATGATTTGCCGTAGTGACAAGGAGATGGCCGGCAACAACCTGACCTATCTCTTGGGCGATCCCTGTCGTGTAGCCGACTATTCCTGGGTGAAGCCAGGCAAGGTGGCTTGGGATTGGTGGAACGACTGGAATATCTATGGCGTGGATTTCGAGGCTGGCATCAACAATGCTACCTACAAGTATTACATAGATTTCGCATCGCAGAAGGGTATCGAATATGTAATCCTGGACGAGGGATGGGCCGTGAATCTCAAGGCTGACTTGATGCAGGTGATTCCTGAGATCAACCTGAAGGAACTGGTTGACTATGCAGCAGCCAAGAACGTAGGCATCATCCTGTGGGCTGGCTACTGGGCCTTCGACCGAGATATGGAACATGTATGCAAATACTTCAGCGAAATGGGTGTAAAGGGTTTCAAGGTTGATTTCATGGACCGTGATGATCAGCCTATGACGGATTTCTACTATCGTGCAGCCGAGATGGCCGCTAAGTACAAACTGATGCTGGACTTCCATGGTGCCTTCAAACCTGCAGGTCTGAACCGTACTTATCCCAATGTGGTCAACTTCGAGGGTGTGGCAGGTCTGGAGCAGTTGAAGTGGCAGGATCCTGGTCACGACCAGATTACCTACGATGCCCAGATTCCTTTCATTCGTCAGGCTTCCGGTCCTATGGATTACACTCAGGGCGCTATGCTGAATGCTACGAAGGAGGACTATGTACCCAATAATTCCAATCCTATGAGCCAAGGCACACGCTGTCATCAGTTGGGCCTGTACATGACCCTGGAATCTCCCTTGAGTATGCTCTGCGACTCTCCCAGTAACTATCTGCATTTGGGTGGCGAGTGCACAGACTTCATTGCACAAGTGCCCACTACATGGGACGAGACAATCGTATTGGATGGCGAAATAGGTAAGTTCTATCTGGCTGCCCGTCGCAATGGCAACACCTGGTACGTGGGTGGTATTACCAACTGGGATGCACGCGATGTGGAGATCAATACTTCTTTCTTGGGGAGTGGTACGTATCAGATGACGAGTTTTACGGATGGGAAGAATGCGGTAAAGAAACCATGTGACTACAAATACGAGACAACCAGTTTCCAGGCAGGTGAGACGCTGAAAGTGCACATGGCACCTGGTGGAGGCTTTGCTATCTGTCTGAAGAAATAGTATGAATGCCAGAAAACTGATCATTCTGCTGGCTGTTGTCTTAGGTGGCTCCGTGGTACGGGCTGCCGAAGACATTGCCAAACATGTGTTTATCCTTGGTGTGGATGGATGGGGCTCCTATAGCGTACCTCATGCCTCTGATATCCCCACCCTGCAGCGTATGATGGAGGAGGGATGCTATACGTTGAAGAAAAGGTGTGAGGTACCATCTATCAGCGGTCCAAACTGGGCTGCGATGTTCAATGGTGCACCGCTCTCCATGACGGGCTACTACGACAATGCATGTACTCCTGCCTTCCTGCCGCTACGTACTACCAAAAATGGTACTTGGCCCAACGTGTTCTACCAGTTGCGCAAACAGCGTCCCGAACTGAAGATGGGGGCTGTGATGGAGTGGGGTGACCTGATCAAGGCAATAGATACCAAGAGTTTCGACTATGTTTATACCACTTCCCAATCCTATGTCGGATGTAGGGAATGGCTGAATGTGAGCAAGGAGTATGTGGCGCGGGAGAATCCCGACCTGCTGTTTGTACACATCGACCAGATAGATCATGCGGGACATGAGTCTGGGCATGGTTCAGAGGCTTATTACCTGGCATTATCGACCCTGGACGATGAGATAGAGGAATTTGTGGCTTTCCTACGTGAGAAAGGCATCTACGACGAGAGTATCATTATCGTGGCGAGCGACCATGGTGGTATAGGTACCTCGCATGGAGGTAATACGTTGGACGAATTGGAGGCTCCCTTTATTATCTGTGGCAAGGGCGTACGTCGTGGATGTAAAATCACCAAGACGATGGCGGAAATGGATGTGGCTCCTACGATAGCACGTATCTTCCATGTCGAGTCGCCTCAATGTTGGCGTGGTCAGGCAATGACTGTATATGAAGAAGACCCTGAAGGTCCCGAAGACAAGGATTTGGAAGAAGAGGAGGAAGAGAACCCCGAGGATGTGGAGGCTCCTGTGGCTGACTTGCTCGATATTGTGTTCAAGACAACAGGAGCGGCCGAGGATGTGTCTCCCCTGCATAATACGGTGACTCGCATAGGCCGTCCATCGGTCGTTAACGATAAGTCTATCGGACAGACGGTGATGAATACGGAGAGTGCAGTATGGGGAGAGGCTCCCTCGAACTATTATCGTGTGAATTTTACCGAGGAGTTACACCAGGGTGTAGCGGATGGTTTCACGATGGAGTGTTACGTGAAGGCCAAATGGAATGATCCGCGCTCTTCTCACGAATGCAACCCCTTCAGTATGCAGCAATCGGGTGGCTTTGCTCTTCTGACCAATACCAGTGGCATCTGGATGTTTGAGCCCTATATTGGCTCGTCCTATCAATCCACCAACAGTTTTATCTCTGTGACGAAGGATAAGTGGGTGCATTTGGTAGGTGTATGGGACAAAGATAAGAATCTCGTTCATGTGTTTGTAGATGGCAATCTATGCAATTCCACCTATTGCTCGGGTGATCTGAAATTGGCTGTGGGAGACTTGTGCCAATGGATATGCATAGGAGGTGATGTGTCGGGCAATGGAGGTGCCGAATCGGGATTCCAGGGCCGTATTGCCACGGCTCGTCTCTATGATACTCCGCTCACCAAGGCGCAGGTGACTGCCTTGTACCGCAAAGTGACGACTCCCACCAATGTTTCGTCCGTGAAAGCGGAGCGGGGGGACTCGGATGTCTATGGCTTGTCTGGCATACAGGTGGAGGCGGATGCTCCTGGCATCGTGATAGAGGATGGAGTGAAGAGACTGAATAAATAATTAGGAAATACACCAAAAATGTTTGTAAAATGAAGAAAATGTTACTTTTTGCGACTTTGTTCGCATCTGGCCTTGCGTGGGCTCAGGCTCCCAAGGCTGACCTCGTGGATGTCCAGTTCAACGAGGATGGGACTGCCACGGATATTTCTCCCTTGGCCAACACGTTGACTTCAGTAGGGAGTCCTATAATCGTGAAGAGTCCCAAGTACGACAGATACGTGATGTGTGCCAGCGGTAATACGTGGAATGCCATCACAAACGGGACGTTCCGCTTTCCGCTTACAGAATCCATCCTGACGGGTATAGAGGATGGCTTTACGATGGAGGTGATGGTTCGCCCCACTTGGACGGGAAGCATACCTGGACCTTGGGTTTCTGCATTTGGATTTGAGCAGGTAGGTGGCTCGGGAATTATCATTGAGGACAGGACCTGGCGCTTCGAGACCCGTTCTGGCGGTTCCTACCATACTGTAGTATGGAACGAGCCTCCCGTAGCCGATCAATGGGTGCATCTGGTAGGTGTGTGGAATAAGGAGGAAGGCAAATGCTACTTCTACGCGAATGGAGAATTGAAGGGGCAGAACCAAGCATTGGGCGACTATGGCTTACCCTCTGAATCCTGCCGCTTCTTCTATGTGGGGTGTGATGCCAATCCAGATCAGACGGGTGAGGCTTCTCTGCCTGGCGACTATGCGTTTGTACGTCTATATAGCGACCCACTTACAGCTGAGCAGGTGGCCGATGTATATGGAGAGATCCAAGCCCTTGATACGGGTGCAGAGGAGCATGATGACAAATTCACGGCCCAATACGACGAGGAGGGCTACATGATTATCTCCACCGCCGAAGACCTCTACACTTTTGGAAGGATGACCAAGATGGGGGCTGTGGTGAATGCCCGTCTGATGAACGACATCGACTATACCGGTTACAACTATTCTCTGGCTTCCAGCAATTTCAATTATGGAGGAGAATTTGACGGACAGGGCCATTGCATCACTGTCGATTTTCATTTCGACTACGAAGACTGCGGTCTGTTCGACTATACCGACTCCAATGCTTACATTCACGACTTACAGGTGGCAGGTAAGGTTTCGGGTACTTCCAAGTGGACGGGAGTCTTGGTAGGCGATGATTGCGGTTCGCGCATAGAGAATATTCTCATCACAGCCGACTTGACAAGTACTTGCTCGGGCGAGGCATTCAGCGCGTTGTTTACAGCCTACAATACCAATACATCGCGCTACAAGAATATTGTCGTGATAGGTTCCATCAATTCCGAGACAGCGTCTGCTTGCAGTGGTATCACCTCCGACATCAAGAAAAACTGTTACATGGAGAACTGTCTTTCAGTAGTGAATATCAATTTCACTGAGACGGATCGTGTGACTCCCGTATATTCCCGCATCCGCAACAATGGCCTCACATGCAAGAATGTGTTCTATGTAAGCGATACGGAATATGAAGGTTTCATAGAGGGCGTTTCTTCGATTAGTATGGAGTCTGTGCGCAATGGAAAGTTCTGTGCCTTGATGACCAACGACGATGTGAATTCTATTTGGCGCCAAACACTCGGAGAGGACGATACACCTGTGATGAATCCCGATCATGGTTTCGTGGTGTTTGCCAACGAAACGGAGTGTGTGGGTGTGACAGAGGCTAACTTACAGGCATCCTGCTCGAAGATTGTGGATGAAGGAAATGCTTGGGCGGACGAGGCACAGGCTTATCCTCCGTTGCTGGATGCCTATCGTGAGAAACTCGCCCAGTTGGGGACAAGTGCTACTATGGCTGATTTCCGCGCTTACTATCCCGCTCTGGTAGCGGCATACCACGACATCGAAAGCAATCTGGACATGTACGACGAATTCAAGCAGAAGTCGGATGACGCCCTTGTTCAGATAGATGGCTTGTCTGGCAATTTTGCCCTTCAGCTGAAGGATTATCTGAGTGATATGATAGAACCCTGTGAAGATTACCCCAGTGGCTCGGCTCCCTATATCCTGGAAAACCGTCAACTGGACAATGATGGAATACAAATTCAATTGGCCTATATCGAGGATATGCTGAAGAAGGTGATGGCAGGCGATGCCGACCCAGGTACCGACATCAGCGTCATGTTGCTCAATGCTGATTTCAGTCAGGAAGGCAAGGGTTGGGAAGGCATTTTGCCCAACGTATATATCTCGGTGCCTCCTTCGGCAGAATTCCTGCACGTAGAGGAAGGGAATATATACCAGACTCTTACAGGACTGAAGAATGGCATCTACGAGTTTGATATCAATGCATTTTACAGCGGCAATGATGTGGAGGAAAATACGGGTTACGGAGCTATGGTATATGCCAACGGCAACGAGGTGCCCGTAATGAGTCTGCCCGAAGGCGTCATTCCCTTTGATGAGGCTGTGGATAGTGTGAACTGTCTCATTACTAACGTAGGTGAATATCCGTGTGACCATATTTTCAATGAGACATATTATATTCCAAATAGCAGACAAGGAGGTTCTTTCGCGCTGAACGGCGGACGTTATACCAACCGCATTCTGGTCAATGTGACCGATGGAAAGTTGACGGTTGGTGTGAGATTGGATAGTGATGGCAATTTCCACGATTGGTTGCAGATGGCTCAGGCACGCCTCTTCTATCAGGGCGAAGTGGCTCAGGCAGGTGATGCTCTCAATAGCGTATTGGCTGGCTATGTGGCTCGTGCGCAGACGACGATTGCCTACGAGCCCAATATCTCGGGCGAGGAATACCTTGTCTATCCCAATTATTCGAAATCGCTCCGTGATGCACTTGGTACTAAGGTGGAGGCTGTGGCAACTGCAGCCGACAACGAGGCTAAATATCAGTTGATACAGGATTTTACCACAATCTTCCAACAGATTCATGTCAGCAAGTTGGCTTATCGCCAGTTGGCAAAGGCTATCATAGGTTACATGGATTGTGGTGCCTTATTGCCCGAGTTGGCAGAACAGATTCAGGCAGAGTGTGATCAAGCCTTCGATGCATGGGAGTCTGGTACGTTCTCCACCGAGGAAGCCCTTGCCAAGGCTGCTGAGCTGGATAAACTTGTCAACGATCTAATGGGTTGGGATAAGCCCTTGGAGGCAGACCTTGTGAATGTGGTATTCAATCCTGATGGTACGGCTACCGACATTTCCGCTATGCAGAATCCTGTGGAGATGGTAAACGAAGTATCTGTTGTGTCAAGTCCTCTACTGAACCAGAATGTAGCATGTTTTGCCCACACTCATTCATGGCAAAGTTCGGGTGTAGGCTACTACAAGATTCCGATGACCGATGCTATCTGGGAGCAGTTGAGTGACGGATTTACGATAGAGACCTATGTGCGTCCCTACTACGAAGGAGGTCGTCCAAGCGGAGAAGTGAACCCCTTCAGTATGCAGGAGAGCGGTGGCTTCGGTATCCTTTGCACGAGTAGTGGCTATTGGTGTTTCGAACCTCATATAGATGGTTACAAGACTACTGTCAGCGATTACGAAGTGACTCCAGGTAACTGGATTCATCTTGTTGGTGTATGGGATGGAGGCGCTGTGAAATTCTTTGTCAACGGAAGGTTGGCAGCACAGCAGAGCGCAAGCGGTACATTGGGAAGGCCAACTGGTTCAAATCCTTATTTAGTGATTGGTGCTGACTACAATCCCAACAATGGTGCACAGGCTTGGTTCCAAGGTGATGTAGCTGTGGCTCGTCTCTATAGTAAGCCGATGGCAGACAAGCAGGTGGAGATGGCTTTCCAGAGCATCCAGAATCAGAAGACTTCTGCCCAGGAGCATAGCGAAACAGGTGATGGCGTACGCGATATCATCGTGAGCCAGCCCAAGGCTGTAAAGGGCATCTACAATGTGATGGGCCAGAAACTGCAGCGTATGCAGCATGGCATTAACATCGTGGATGGCCAGAAACTGAACGTGAAGTAAACTTTATCGTGTAATAACAAGGGGGGCACCAACGTAAATCGGTGCCCCCCTTGTTATTCTTATCTCTTTTCTATAAGTTTGAAGTCCAATTGCTTTCGGAAGAGATCTGCCCGAGCGACTTGGATAGTGACTGTATCACCTAGGTTGTAGCAGCGATGATACCTTCTTCCTACCAGACGATATTGTTTCTCGTCGAAGAAATAGTAGTCGCCACTCAGGTCGCGCAGGGGAACGAAACCCTCGCACTTGTTCTCGTTGATTTCTACATACAGGCCAAACTCTGTCACACCACTGATGGTTCCCTCGTAGGTCTCTCCAAGATGGTCGCTCATGAATTCCACCTGCTTGTACTTGATACTGGCTCGTTCCGCTTGAGCGGCAGTCTGCTCCATCTGTGAACAATGCTCGCACAACTGTTCGTATTTGTCCTGACTCACACTACGTCCTCCTTCTGCGTAGCGCGACAATAGACGATGTACCAGCAAGTCGGGATAGCGTCGGATGGGACTTGTGAAATGCGTATAGTAGTCGAATGCCAAGCCGTAGTGACCGATATTGTGCGTGCTGTAGCGTGCCTTCATCATGGCCCTCAGGCTTACCGTTTCTATCACGTTCTGTTCCTTCTTTCCCTTTACGTCGTGCAGCAGTTTATTCAGGTTGCGCGTCATTTCATCAGGATTTCCATTTGTCTTCAGTTTGTAGCCAAACTTAGTCACGAAATTGGCGAGGTTGAACAGTTTGTCCATGTCTGGCTTGTCGTGGATACGGAAAGGGAACACCTTTGGCGCCTTATGTCGGTCTGGCTGTTTGCCGATACTCTCGGCCACGGTGCGATTGGCCAGTAGCATGAACTCCTCGATGAGTTGTGTGGCTGGTGTGGCTCGCTTGAAATAGACGCGGGTAGGTTTTCCCTCCTCGTCGATATCAAAGCGTACTTCCTCGCGGTCGAAATCCACCGCTCCCTGTTCGAACCTGCGGCGGCGCAATTCCTGTGCCATCGTGTTCAGTATCGTCAGTTGTGCCTCGATGGAGCCCTCTTCATATACCTTTTTCTCAGTATTCTCTAAAATTTCCTGCACCTCCTCGTAGGCGTATCTGCGGTCGCTTCGTATTACTGTGTGAGCCAAGTGCCAGTCCTTCATCTGTCCCTTCTCGTCGAGATGGAAAATCACGCTGTAACATAGTTTCTCCTCTTCGGGGCGTAACGAGCAGATGTAGTTGCACAGACGCTCTGGCAGCATGGGGATGGTACGATCCACCAGATAGATGCTCGTGGCTCGTTTCAGCGCCTCCCTGTCGATGAGGCTCCCCTCTTCCACATAGTAGCTCACGTCAGCAATATGTACGCCCACCTCCCACAAGTTCTTTCCTGTGGAGCGGATGCTCAATGCGTCATCGAAGTCCTTTGCATCATGCGGGTCGATGGTGAAAGTCAGCACCTCTCGCATATCCTCTCGACGTGCTATTTCTTCGGGAGTGATGCCTGCTGTCAGGTTGTCGGCAGCCTTCTCCACTTGTGTGGGGTAGGAGTAGGGCAGACCGAATTCAGCCAAGATGGCGTGCATCTCGGCATTGTTCTCTCCCGTAGTACCCAAGATGTCCACTACCTTTCCTACGGGGTTCTTGGCTTCCTTGGGCCATTCCACGATGCGTACCACGACCTTGTCGCCTGTCTTTCCTTTCTTTAGGTTCGACTTGGGGATGAAGATATCGTTGGCCAGCGTGCGGTCCTCGGTGAGTAGGTAAGCATAGTCCTTGTGTACCTGCAGAGTTCCCACAAACTGTTTCTCACAGCGTTGCAGGATTTCCGTTACGGCAGCCTCTCGTACATGCCCCCTGCGACGAGCCAAGACCGTAGCCTTCACCTTGTCTCCATCCATGGCATGCATACTGTTGCGTTCTGCCACCAGGATAGGCTCTCCTCCATCCTCAGTCTCTATGGTGTTTTTCCCATTCGATTTGCGGTGGAAAATTCCCACCCATTCCTGTGTGCCAGCATTCAGACAGTAGGTGTAGCGTCGCGGTTGTTTCACATAGTCGTCCATCAACATCTCTTCCAGTATATCCCGGCATAGCATCTTCTTTGGATGCGTATCCAATGCCAACATACGATGGATGCGTTGCAATTCCAGTTCCTCTCCTGGGTGCTGTTCGAACAATTCAATCAGCAATTCACCCAACATTTTTTTGTTTAGGCTTTTGCCCTTCTTTTCTTTTTTCTTTCCCATAGTATTTTGTATGTTATGCGATGTGATGTTTTTCTACTTGACCAGAATTTTTTGTCCGTCCACGATGTTGACTCCTTTTTGTGCTTCCTTGTGCTTCACACCATCGAGTGTGTAGATTCCATCTTCGGAAAAAGAGGAGGCTTTCACTCCTTGTACCGAGGTCTCTTGCGTATTCTGATACAATTGGGCGACAATGCCCTCTGTGAGAGGTGAATTGTAGAGTCGCATGATGGCCACTTTGCCCTGGAATACATTGGAGGCCGTGCCGCCTGACTCGATGTCGCATCCTAAGTGGAAGTACCCCTTCACTCCTTGATTGAGACCTGGTTTTGCCAACGAACCAGAGGCTGCTGCCGTGCCCGCCAATTTACCATCGACATAGAGGAAGGATTTGCCCAAAGACTTGTTCCATACGCCTACCAGATGAATCCACTTGTTGTTGACAGGCACAGGACCGTATGCTCCTTTGTAACTACCGCCCACATGGCTCTCGAAGCACCATTTGCCGCCATCCGTAATCATGCCGACACCGCCTCCCTGCTCATAGCCAAAGACGCTTATCCATGTGCTGTTACTGCCTTTCCATTGCGGACATACGTAGCATTCCATCGAGAATCCGTCACTCATGGCACTCCATAGTTCATCGCTCACGGGAAAACTGAAGAATGACGTGGGACTTGAGCCCCATGACAGGTTACTCTGATCCAGTACGTAGCGACCCAGTTCGTTGTCCTTGACTACCTTGGGCGTTCCCGTCTTTCGGACGGTGTGGTGCATAGCCGAAACATCCGTGGCAGTTCCGCCTGCATTGAATACGATATCTGCCAAATCGGCCTTGGCAGTTATGCCGTACAGGTGGAATTCAGCTGTATGCCAGTAGGTGCGGAAGCCCTCTTCGCCAGAACAATCTGTGGCGGCAAAGCGCACAAAGCGGACTGGGTTGTTGATGAGAATGGAAGCGGTTGCCACCGTTCCTTCTCCCTCGAAGGGTAGTTGCAGGCTTCCCAGTTCCTCATAGTTCACCCCATCTGTACTTCCCCATACCAGCATTTGCGTGGGATGATCGTTGGTACATAGGCTACGTGTCATCATCAATGTCATATCTCCGCAGAACTCCTCCTTCAGCGCTACCTGCAGATAATGGTACGTGTCGGAGCATTGGTTGTGCTTGTCGCTATGCCAGTAGGTGTTCTCTTTCTTGTCAATGAGGTACTCCAGATGAGCTCCTTCCTCCGTGTCACTGGCATTGCTGCTCAACTGTCCCGCTTCCAGGATCAATTCTGTGCCGTAGGATGCACTGGGATCTTCCTCTTTCTCTGTGGCAGGAACCATCGACAGCTGTTCTATCGCCCCTCCGTAGAGGCGTACGTAGGTGCGTACCCGTTCCGTATCCTGTGTGAACTCAAACATACGGCATCCATTGGGCTTCAGGTTATTGTATTCCGTATCGCCCCCGCTGAATCGTCCATAGATGAAATGCGTACCCCTCCATTTTATATTGAAATCATTGTCGTGATCATGTCCCGACACGTAGGCTTTGATGTCACCCACCTCATGAGCCGCCAAATACATACCGCAGTTCACTTCAGGACAACAGATGGCCTCTTTCTGATTACCCAACATCTGATGGTTGGCATCTTTCAGGCTCGTATCAAACTCACATACGGGGATGTGCATGAATGCCAAAGCCTGTACTGGCTTTCCTTCGTTCTCCTGAGCCAGTCGTGCACTCTCGTTGCGGTACCACTCCACCTGATCGAAGGCCAACGAACCCCAGCAATTGATGTAATCATCCTTGTATCGGTCGCCAGTGTCCATCAAATAGAGAGCCCATTGCACCTTTCCCTCGCTTGTGGAGATTGTGATCAGGTCGTTGCTGTCGCCCGTTACGCCCGTCTTCTGAGGCTGGTTCACGTTGTACGGCAGGGTACGGATATAGTCGAACAGGTCTTTGCGATTCAGATCAAACTGTCCATCATGGTTACCCAAGGCCACAGCCCAGGGTATTTTGCGTTCTGCCATAGGCGCGAAGATCGCCTTCAGGGCATTCTTTGCCGGAGCGCAATAGATAATGTCACCTGTATGGATGACCAAGTCAGGTTTCTCTGTGTCCAGCATCGAGCACACGTTCGTCAGCGCACGATCAGAGCGGGAATCGTTCGGGATGAAATGTGTATCGGTAATCTGCATAACGCGGAACTTCTTCTGACTGTTGAAAGTGAAGTCGATAGTAGTTCCGTAGGGAGATTGCTTTTGCGAGGAAGCAGCGAAGGCCAATGACGAGGGAGCCAATGCGGAACCTGCCGCAGCCACAGCCATTCCCTTCAGAAAAGTTCTTCTATTCAGGTTTTCTTTCATTGTTTTGCGAATATTTCATGACAAAGGTACGATTAAGCGAGAGATTTGC
>DCHV01000018.1 GCA_002314945.1 Prevotellaceae bacterium UBA1743 | reverse complement strand
AGGCGACATCGCGGACACGCTTACTCCAAACGTGAGGTTAAAGTGAGGTTAAAGTGAGGTTAAAGTGGAATTGAATTATGACTCAACTAACTGATTTCCTGAACAATCAGAAAGAGTGAGATTAAACGCGTAAAACATTTCTTGCGAGTCTCATTTTCGAGTTCCAATGTACAAGTGTAAGGATTGGTGTTGCGAACGGTCATATTTTTTTACTTTTCTTCTCCTTCGTAATCCCTTCGCTATCCGTTCGTAATCCCTTCGTATTGAAAAATGAGACCCTTGTCAATAATTTTCAATTTTCGGTTGTTGGAATCTTGACAAAAATCCATTACCAATCAAAGAAAAAAAGAGATATTTGTCACGATGGTCATTTGTCATTTGTCATTTTCGATTTCTGTAAATTTTGAGTCAAAAACGCAATTTCGCTTAATGACAAATGACTAATGACCATAATGACTAATTCTATTTTGCCATACACAAACATAAGGCAGTCATAAGGGAGCGATAACAAAATCGTTATGCTTGCGTTGTACTTCCTCTATGTTGGTATTATATAAGATACTATTCAATCTGCTGACGATTGAATTGCTGATGATGGCTTTCTTTTTAGTGTTCTCTGAGAGACTAAAACAATTGAACCCATCTAAGGATAGATGGGCTCAATTATAAGAGGGGGAGTACTATGCTTTCTTACAAATTGTCTTTTTCAATATCCTTGAAATATTTGTAGGTGCCGTGCTTCAACTCGTCTGTGGCGGCTTCGTCGCATACGATGATGGCGTGGGGGTGCATCTGCAGGGCGCTGATGGTCCATGCCTGGCTTACTGCCTCTTCGATGGCGTGCTTGAGGGCCTGGCCTTTGTTGTGTCCGTTGCAGACAATCAATACTTCCTTGGCATCCATCACGGTGCCTACTCCTACTGTCAATGCTGTCTTGGGCACTTTGTTCACGTCGTTGTCGAAGAAGCGGCTGTTGGCGATGATGGTGTCGGTGGTGAGGCTCTTCACACGTGTACGGCTTGTCAGTGAACTAAAAGGCTCGTTGAAGGCGATATGACCATCTGGGCCGATGCCTCCCATGAAGAGGTCGATGCCTCCTGCTGCTACGATGGCTGCTTCGTAGGCGGCACATTCGGCTTGCAGATCGGCGGCATTGCCGTTGAGGATGTGGACATTCTCTTTCTTGATGTCGATGTGGCTGAAGAAGTTGTTCCACATAAAACTATGGTAGCTTTCGGGATGTTCCTCGGGCAGTCCTACATACTCGTCCATGTTGAAGGTGATGACATGCTGGAAGCTGACTTTCCCTTCCTTGTACATTGCTATCAGGTTCTTGTAGAGGCCCAATGGGGAACTTCCTGTGGGACATCCCAATTTGAAGGGCTTCTCTGCTGTGGGTTGTGCGGCATTGATCTTGCTTGCCACGTACTCGGCAGCCCAGCGACTGAGCTGCTCATAGTTAGGTTCGATAATTACTCTCATTGCTTTATATATTTTGATTTTTCGCCTTCTGTATTGTAAATGCAATCGTGCAGACTTTCCTGAGTGGTTGTCACGGCATCGGTGGTCAATTCCGGCACATTGTAGCTCTTGAGCAACAGGATATTGCTCTCGGGGTCTTCCTGTGGTAGCATGAATGCCTTGTGCCCCTGTCCGTTCTTGTCGAAATATGCGAGATAGGGGCGTGTGTAGTTGCCATCATCGCGTCGGGAACTGAAGACAATCCAGCGTCCGTTGGAGCTCCATGTGTGGTAACTATCCACATCGGGGCTGTTTGTTTTCCTCAGCGCATAACAGGTGTCGTTTTCCAGATCCTTTACCCACAGATCGCTGCTCTTGTGCCAAATGTGGAACTGTCCGTAGTTGCCTAATGTATATAGGACATATCTGCCATCGGGGCTGACACGTGGCACGGTGATGCTCTTGTGGTTGCTGGCGGCATCCACTACCATCTGTGGCTCGCCGAAGGTGCGGCTCTCTATGTCGAAATCCACTTTCATCAGGTCGTAGTATATGCTGTCGTATTTATAGACAAGGGACATCGTGACAAGGCTGTCTGGCTGATCTACGTCAATTTTGCCGTCCAGATTGGCATTGCAGTAATAGAGGGTCTTGCCATCGGGGCTCCAGCAAGGGAAGGTCTCCATCTGTGTCTTGGAACGCAGGATGTGGGTTACCTCATTCTTCCCTGCATCATAGAGCAGGAGGTCGCTGGCTTCGTCCATCACCTCGATCTTCTCGTCGTGGAACAGGTGGAAGGTCTGTCCTGTCTTGTTGGTGCTGAAGGCTACCAGATTCTCGGTGGGATGCCACGAGGGATATACGCCGGCGGTGAGGATTGTGCTGTCCTTGATCTGCACCTTATGTGGCTCTCCGTCGTGAATCATGATGGTGCCGCCGTGCTTGGCACGTACATGGAAGAGCATGTCCCGGGTGCTGTAGTTCTTGTAGTTGTGGCAGTTGATGCAATGATTGTCTGTCTCGCTGTATTCCCTGTTGTTCTCGTAGATGGGCTGCACATTCCAGTTGCTCAGGTCGCGCTGATAGAGCCCTAATTGCCGGTACAGCTCATAGCCAGGCTCAATGAGACGGTAACTGAGATATTGGTCGATGGCCTCTTCCGCTACTTTCAGGGTGTATTCCTTGTACTTGACCCATCCTTCCTTGTGCTGTGCATAGATGCCTACCTGTATGTCGTTCCCGAGGTTTTCCTGTAGCATCTTGCGCCATGCGGTGCTGTCGATCTGTATCTTTCCTTCCTTTCCGTCACCTGTCACGATGGCTTCGCCCTTGCCCTGGAATTGTGCCACGAACTCTCCTGCGGCACTGTCCATCACCATGAAATTCAGGGGGGCAATATTGGGTGGGATGACGATATTCGTATAGTCGGGGTAGAGTGGGGCGCTTACTTCGAGCTGTTCGAATTGGGCGGGCAGGGTGTTGTGCTCACCCTGGCAGGCACCTGTCAGTGCTGCTACTCCTATGCATAATGCGTATGTGATAAACTTTTTCATTGTTCTTGTGGATTAGTTTACGCCTGAGTTGGATGATGCCTGTGTCGTTGATTTCTTGGTGGCTTTCAGGTTGCCGAAGAAATAATAGTATGGGTAATACCCCTTGTATTTATCGAAGAGTTGGCGGGCATACGCGGGGCGATCCTTCAGATAGGGTTGCATGTGTTCGAGGTAGGAGCCTAATCGCTGGGCGCGGAGGTCCATCCCCTGGAATCTCTTATCCAACCCCGGCCGCTTGTTGGTTGCAAGCAGGATGCCATCCGCGACGTTGTCGGGTGGAATGCTTCCGTTGAGAGGATTCAGCCGATCCACAAAATCGGGCATCAACTTCGTGTAGAGGCATGTGGCAAGACTGTTCCATAGTGCATTGACGCTCCGTCCCTCGTAGAGTCGTATGTTGTATCCGAGGAAGGTAGGTTTCTGGTACATGTTCTCGAAGGAGTCGTGCATGGGCTCTGTGAGTCGTATGTGGCCCATTTCGTCGTCGCTGTTTACGAGGGCGGTGTTGTAGAGCATGGGACGGTATTTCTTGCAGAAAGAACCCTCGAATGGGACCTGATCCAAAATCGCAAGGTATTTCTCTGCCAACTTCCATTCGCTACGCATCAAGGCGCATTTCGTCATCAGTTCCATGGCGTGGATGTAAGGGCCGTTCATCACCATGCGTTCCATGCAGCAGTGATAGGCTGTCTCTACCAGACCTGCGTGGAAATCACATTCGGCGATGTACAACTGGTTTCCATTGTTGACAGGTGTGCCCCATCCAGATAGATACAGGGAGTCGTATTCCAGTCGTATGTCGTACATCCGATTGCATTGTTGGTCGGTGTGTACCAGGGCTATGGCATAGTTGGCCGATATGGGGCGGTAGCTAAGTTCTGCATTCTCGTGGGCGGTGTCGATGGTGCCCTGCCAATCCTGATTGTCGTTCTGCACTATCATCTTGCATATTACCCTCACGTATGGACGCTGCCATTGCACAAATCCGATGCACAGGGCCAATACGACTCCAAACACGGCCAGTTGAACGTAGTTGTCCCGCATCGTCTCGTCCTGAGGAATCCCGCAGAAGGCAGGTGCGTCCTTTCTGCCTGCCAATCTTACTACGATGGCACACAGACAGAGGATGGCAAATATCAGCAAGGGGATGCCGAGCAAGCGTCCTGTCTCTGTCTCGAAAAAGATATTCAGCCCTAAATAAGACACGACAGCGATGTAGGCCAGCGATGGCAGGTAGCTACACCAGCGGAAGCGGGGGGAGAGGCGCAGGCAATACTGGATCAGCCAACTGCCTACAGTCAGCATCAAGGACAGAATCAAGCCTCCCAACCAGGGGTGTCTGAACATCGCCAGGAACATACGACCCAAATACCACAACCAACCGTTGTGACAATTCAGTACGAAGTTCATCTGTTCCGTGTCGGGGACCCAGAAACTATTGTCGCGGGAAATGCGGAATACGTCTCCATAATAGCATGAGGCCCAACCCCATACTGCCACGAAAAATATCCATATCAAGGGCAGTTTTACAAGTTTTCTTGGCTCCTTGGGTTTTGTCTCAGAGGAGAGGCGCGCTTGTTTCTTTTTGTTCATTGCAGACATATATTTTATCGCGCAAAGTTAAGGAGAAATCTCCTTTCTGCCAAATCATTTCGGCCAAATGCGATGATAGGGCCTCATATCACCTGTATTCCTTTGACGGTTTCGTGTTTTATACATACTTTTGTAGGAAATAAATTTGATTTTGACGTATGAAGAAAACAGGTCTTTTTATCCTCTTGCTATGTGGCATGAGTCTGGTGAATCCCACCGCATCTGCGCGTGAGAAGAATGTGATATACCTCGCTACGGATGGTGACGATGCGGCTTCCGGCTCGATGCGGCATCCTCTGCGCACCTTTGATGGCGCGTTGAAGAAGGCTCGTCATATCAGGGCCGAAAAGACGCTGACGGAACCCTTGGTTATCCAGTGTGGAGAGGGAACATGGTTCCTCGAAAAACCTCTGTCGCTGACTGGCCAAGACAGTGGTACAGAACAATCCCCCCTCGTGATAAAGGGAAAGGGTAGAGAGAAGACCCGTTTCTCCGGCGGACGTGAGTTGAAGGGGTTCCAGACGGCAGAGGGTGGTCTCTGGAAGATGGAATTGGGGAGCCTGATACCCGCTGGATGTGACGTGCCGCAGATTTTTGTCAATGAACGTCGTGCAATATGTGCCCGGACCCCCAATAACCTGGAATTCTTCATTACAGGTCAGGCTCCTGAAATAGCCATTGACAGTGCTTCGCTGTGGGCACAGAGGGTACATCTTCCCGAGTCGGCTGGTGCTGCCTTGCGCGAGGCGCAGATAGGGGATCAATTGCGCATCACCTTTCTCCACAAATGGGATCACACGCGTCGCCGTGTGCTCTCTTTTTCGGCCAAGGACAACACCCTCTATGTGGCAGGTCTCCGTCAGCCACCCCATCTGCATATCGACGAGTGTTCCCAGTTCTACCTGGAGAACGACCGCAGTTTCCTGGATGAACCAGGGGAGTACTATGTAGATACCCGTGCAAACGTGCTCTACTACATGCCACGCGAGGGGGAGGATATTGCTTCGGCCCGCCTGTTCATCCCTATGCTTACCCAACTGCTATGTATCGAGGGCGAAGAAAAAGCTCCTGTGCAGTATATCCATTTCGAAGATCTGTCCTTTGCCCATAGCCGTTATGATATGCCTCTGAAGGGCGACAACCCATGGCAGGCCGATGTGCAGCAGAATGCATCCATCACCGCTCGCTTTGCCTCGCACTTCACTTTCCATCGTTGCGAGGTGGCACATACGGGAAACTGGGGCATGGCATGGGAAGAGGCATGTCGCTACAATGAGGTGAGTGAGTGCTACCTGCACGACTTGGGAGGAGGTGGCGTACGTCTCGGTGTCACCAAGATTCCCGAGAACGAGGATCTCTTGCTTGCCCGAAACAACAAACTCTACAACAACATCCTGCGCGAGGGAGGACGTGTCATTCCCACGGCAGTGGGTGTCATCCTCTTCCAGACGAGCGACAATCAGGTCATCCACAACGACATCTCCGATTTCTATTACACGGGAGTGTCTGTAGGATGGGTGTGGGGCTATTCGCATAGTCCTTCTAAGCGCAACATCATCAACTACAATCATATCCACCACATAGGATGGGGTGCCCTGAGTGATATGGGAGGTGTCTATACATTGGGTATCTCAGAGGGAACCGAGGTGTCTCACAACCATATCCATGATATCTATTCCTACGGCTATGGAGGATGGGGACTCTATACGGATGAAGGTTCAACCGGCGTACACATGGAGAACAATCTGGTGTATCGCTGCAAGAGTTCGGCTTTCCACCAGCACTATGGCAAGGAGAATGTCATCCGCAACAATATTTTCCTCAATTGCATCAAGGCTCAGTTGGAAGCAACTCGCGTGGAGCCTGATCATCTTCCCTTCACCTTCAGCAACAACATCATCCAGTACGAGGAGGGTGTGATGTATGGTATCAACTGGAAGGGGGTCAACTTCAAGAGTGACGAGAACCTGTACTGGAATACACAGGGTGAGGTTGCATGGAACGGGCAGACGCTGGAGCAGTGGCAGCAGGAAACGGGTAAAGATCAGCACTCGATAATCGCCGATCCTAAGTTTGCCAACATTCAGCAAGGCGATTACACCATCGGCAACAAGGAGGCGATGGAGAAGATTCATTTTACTCCCTTCGACTACCGCGAGGCTGGCGTGGAAGGTGCCGAGGAATGGGTGAAGCTGGCACAGTACGATCCACAACGTGATGCTCTGTATCAATCCATCGTACAACGGCTGAAGGTGCTGAGATAATCGAAAGCAGAAGGGGTATTTCCCGGGTCACGCGTTGAAACCTGTGTGTGTGATTTATAGATCAAAATCATTTTCGATTTCTTCTCCTTTGGATCCTCTTCGAGTCTCCGCAGATGGGAGCATCCCTTTTCCTTGAAAGGCTGTGCCTTTCAGATAAAAGGACTACTCCCATCTGCCGAAGAAATCAAAAATAAAAAATATGCTCTGCATACAAAATTGCCTACGGCATAAAAAATAAGTAAGCCTCTTTCCAGCCCTCTCCTAAAGGGAAGGGAGGTGCATCACTCCTTCATAATGGTAGAAAAGATGCGGTCGGCTGCTCCTGCATTGGTGGAAATATAGTCTCCCGCAATACGTCCGCTACGGAGCCGATCCTCGTCGTTGGAAAGAAGCCGATCCATCGTCGCATTGAATGAAGCGGCATCCTCTACCTGAAAACATCCACCCAATTGCAGTAAGGCCTGCGCTTCGCGGAAACCGTGATTGTTGGGGCCGATAAGTACCGGCATACCATATACCGCAGCTTCGGGCACATTGTGAATGCCTACGCCGAAACCGCCACCTACGTACGCCACCTGTCCATAACGGTACATACTGCTGAGAAGTCCGAAACAATTGATGATCAGACAGTCGGCATGACTGATGTTCTCGGGAGTGGCTTCGGTATAACGGAGACTGGGACGTTGTAGCTTGCTCTCGATCTGACGCAGGTGTTCCTCGTCGATGACATGAGGGGCCAAGACGAGTTTCATGGCAGGATGGGCATTGAAATAGGGAATAATCAAATCTTCGTCGGGCGCCCAACTGCTACCTGCCACCAATACTTGTGTCGTGTGAGCACTGAAAGCATCAATCAGAGGAAGTGGCTTTGCCTGATGACAAATATCCAAGACCCTGTCGAAGCGTGTGTCGCCCACGACTGTCACATTGTCAACTATTCCACGTGTGGCCAGCAAAGCCTTGCTTTCTTCGTCTTGTACAAAGAAATGGCGTACGTAGCGGAGCACATGAGCATACCCGCTGCCATACCAACGGAAGAATATTTTGTTGGGACGGAAGATGCTGCTGACACTATACACAGGAATCTGGTAATGATGGCACGCATAAATAAAATTGAGCCAAAACTCATATTTGATGAAGAAAGCCATCTTGGGACGCACTAAGCGGAAGAAACTGAGTACGTTGCCTGGTGTGTCGAAAGGAAGATAACAGATTACATCAGCACCCGCATAATTCTTGCGCACCTCGTAGCCTGAGGGAGAGAAGAAGGTGAGGAGAATCTTATATTCGGGATGTTGAGCACGAAAACGTTCCATCAGAGGACGGCCCTGCTCGAACTCACCCAAGCTGGCTGCATGAAACCATACATATTCCTGATTGCGATCGATCTGACGGCGCAGAATACGGAAGGTGCGCCAATGCCCAACGACCATCTGACGTGCCTTCTTGTGGAAAGGGGCTGCAAGGAGAACCCCTAACATGTAGAAGTAAATTGCTAAAGAATAAAGCATCAGCCTAACGTGGAAATAGCGAACTGCATACGACGCAGTGTCTCCTCCTTGCCGAGGAATGCGGCCAGTTCATACATGTCAGGACCTTGTCCGGCTCCTACAAGGCAGATGCGCCATGCGTTCCAGGGACGGAGTCCGTTTTCTTCCACCCATGGATCAATGACTGTCTTGAGTCCTTCGGCTGAGAAATCGTCCACCGTCTGCAACTTTTCCATAAAACAAGTCATCTCACTGGCAGTTCCCTCGTTCCAATTCTTCCGAATAAACTTGTCTTCTCTGTCGAAATGATCTGGAGCCACGAAGAAGAAGCGTGTGAGAGGCCACAAGTCGCTGACGAAACTGATATTGCGTTTCTTCTTGTTCCCCTCGTTGTCGGTGTATTCTATCACCTTGAGCTTCATCATACGTACCACTTCTGCTTCGCGCTGTGGAGTGGATTCTATGCCATTCTGGCGCAGGATGTTGTCGAAGGCTGGTGCCCATGCTTCTTCGGGTTGCTGGAGAAGGTATTGGTGGTTGAACCAAGCTGCCTTGACATAGTCGAAACGAGCACCGTTGCGGGAACATTTTTCCAGGTCGAACAACTGGATGAGTTCGTCCATGGAAAGTATCTCACTATGTTCGTTGCCGGGATTCCAGCCAAGGAGTGCCAGGAAATTGACGACAGCCTGAGGAAGGTATCCCTTCTCACGATATCCGCTGCTCACTTCGCCACTCTTGGGGTCGTGCCATTCGAGGGGGAAAACGGGGAATCCTAACTTGTCGCCATCACGCTTGCTGAGTTTTCCATTCCCAACTGGTTTGAGAAGAAGGGGAAGGTGAGCAAAGCAAGGCATTGTGTCGGACCATCCGAACGCCTCGTAAAGCAGGACATGGAGGGGCGCACTGGGCAACCACTCTTCGCCGCGGATGACATGGGTGACCTCCATGAGGTGGTCATCGACGATGTTAGCCAGATGGTAGGTGGGAAGTTGGTCGGCACTCTTGTAGAGAACCTTGTCATCGAGGATGCTGGAATTGATGCACACTTTGCCGCGGATCAGGTCGTTCACTACCACATCGCGACCAGGTTGGATAAGGATTCTCACCACGTAGGGAGTACCTGCTTCGATCATTTGCTGTACTTCGTCGGCAGACAGCGTGAGTGAATTGCGCATCTGCATACGGGTGGAAGCATCGTACTGGAAATTCTCTATTTCGGCACGCTTTGCATCCAATTCCTCGGGTGTGTCGAAAGCGTAATATGCTTTTCCATCATCGAGCAACTGCTTGACATATTGCTTGTAGATCTCTCGACGTTCACTCTGACGGTAGGGGCCATGGTCTCCACCGAAACTTACGCCTTCGTCGAACTGGATGCCCAGCCACCGAAATGATTCGAGTATGTATTCCTCGGCTCCTGGCACGAAACGGCCCGAGTCTGTATCTTCGATACGAAAGATGAGATCTCCCTGATGCTGGCGTGCAAAAAGGTAGTTGTACAAGGCGGTACGCACGCCTCCAATATGTAACGGGCCTGTTGGACTTGGCGCGAAGCGTACTCTCACTTTTCTTTCTGTCATATTACGTTTTTTATAAAAATCATGCAAAAGTAATGCTTTTATCACAATAAATCAATTTATTTTCGTACTTTCGCATTCAATAAAGTACAAAACAGAAGATGAGCAGATACAACCATTACCGGAAGACTCCTTCGAAAGCCATATTCATCAGGGTGCTGGGAGTCGTAGTCACTGTCGCTATATTGGCCATTGGCCTCCCCAAAGCGGGCATTGTAAAATATCAATATCAGATAGGAGAACCATGGGATGAAGATCCTGTCATTGCCCAGGACAGTTTCCCCGTATTCAAGTCGGAGGAGAGGATGCAACAGGAAAGGGATAGCCTGCGTAGTTATTATGAACCTTATTTCAGGGTGGATCCGGAAGTGGAAGCAGGACAGATAGATTCTTTCATCCGTTGCTTCGATGCCGATCTGCAGAAAGTGATTCCAAAGCACTATAAAAAACATGTGGAAGAACAACTTGCGTATGTGTATTCACGGGGTATCATCAGTCTCGAAGACTACGACCGACTGAAAAACGACAACACGCGCAATGTGCGTCTGTATCAACAGAATAATTCGAGTGTAGAACCTGTCTCCTATCTGTTCACCGAGAAATCGGCCTACGAATATCTGATGAATACAACGGATACCATCCATATTGAGCATGACAAACTGGCCCAGTGTAATCTGAGCCGATTCCTGTGGGCCAACATGACATACGATCCCCAGAAATCGGAACAGCAAAGAATAGAAGTGGATAATATGATGGTCCCCTATATGGGACAGGTGTTGTCTGGACAAAAGATTGTGGATAAAGGGCAGATTGTGGACGAATATATCTTCCAAGAATTGATTTCGATGGAACAGCATCAGCAACAACAGGCCAAGAGTATCACGGAAATCGTCTATATCATGGTGGGGAAAATAATTCTTCTGGCCATTCTCGTCATTCTCCTGCTCATATATTTCATCCAATTCAGGTCGGATTTCCTCCTCAATTACAGGAATATGCTGTTCGTGATGGTCATGTATTTGATTTTCCCTCTCATCACCTATCAATTGGTGGAGAACAATATGATGTCGGTATTCATCATTCCATATTGTATCCTTCCGATTCTCCTGCGCGTGTTCCAGGATTCACGTACGGCTTTTACTACACATATCATCACCATCCTGACGTGTGCAATCTCATTGCAGCATCCCTACGAATTTATTCTGATACAAAGTTTGGCGGGAATGGTGGCTGTCTTCAGCCTGCAGCAACTTCAGCAACGGTCTGATCTGTTCCGTGCCATCATCCTTGTCACAGGTTCCGCGCTTTTTATCAAATTGAGTATAGATCTGATCCAGGGAAATCTATTTAAGCCGACAGGAGTAGATACATATACATACATCTACCTAATCATAGCTGGTGCACTATCTCTGATGGCTTACCTGTTGCTTATTCCAATAGAACGTATCTTCAGGTTCACTTCGGCTGTGACTTTGGTGGAATTGTCCAACATCAACAATCCTCTCCTGAGAACACTTTCGGAAGAGGCACCTGGCACGTTCCAACACAGTATGCAGGTGTCCAATCTGGCAGCAGAAGTGGCCAACAGACTGGGCGCAAAAAGTTTGCTGGTACGAATCGGTGCGCTTTACCACGATATAGGAAAAATGGAGAATCCAGGTTTCTTTACCGAGAACCAGAATCTGGAGGAAAAGGAACAAAGCAGCGAGAAGAATCCACACAATGGGTTAAGTAGCGAAAAGAGTGCCCAAATCATCATCAAGCATGTCACGGATGGGATGAAGTTGGCTGAAAAGCACGGGCTTCCCAGGGTGATACGGGATTTCATCATTACCCATCATGGCCATGGAATGACCAAGTACTTCTATCTGACCATAAAAAACGCGAATCCCGATCGTGAGATAGACAAATCGATATTCACTTATCCTGGACCTAATCCTACTACCATAGAACAAGCCATCCTGACAATGGCAGATTCGGTAGAGGCTGCTTCGCATAGCCTGAAACAATACGATGACAATAGTATTGACAATCTGGTGGAAAATATTGTAGGAGAGCAAATGAAGGATGGGCTTTTCGAAGAATGTGCCATCACATTACAGGAAATAAGAACAGCCAAGGAAACCCTCAAAGAAAAACTGAGGACGATCTATCATACGCGTATCCAATATCCGAAGGAGAAAGGATAGTAACGATAAAAAAATAACTTGGTACGATTTGAGATAAGTTGTTTTATTTGTAGCACTCATCTTTTTGGCTGTTTTGAATCCATTCATCAGTCACATAGCTCGCTATGCTCCTTCTTCATAAATCCAAAACATCTCAAAAATATGAGGCTAAATCGTACCAACTTATTCTTTCACCGTTACATAACGCTACAACGGATCCACATCGAAATACAATTGCCCTGACTTGAATGAGGGTAGGTCGAGCATGTAACGTTGGATCTGACGCAGACGCTGGCGAACATCAGCGAGGGAAAGAGTAGGTTCCAGTTTGAGTATTACTTTTCGGATATGCATCAGTTGTACGCGTGACACGACCGGTTTGTCGGGCCCCAGTACACGTGTGCCGAAGACTTGACGCATTACACGAACCAATTCCGTGGCAGCATGGTCGGCTACCATCTCGTCGCGATGCTTCAGGTTGGCATACACCAAACGACAATAGGGAGGGTAGGAGAATATGTCACGTTCCTGTAATTGATCGTTGTACATTCCTTCGTAATCGTGACGCACCACCTGATTGATTACGGATGCGCTCACGTCTTTACTCTGCAGGATGACAAGACCTTGTTTCTGGCGTCTTCCTGCACGTCCTGCCACCTGCGACATCATTTGGAAAGCACGTTCGTAACTCCTGAAGTCAGGTTGATTGAGCATGGTTCCTGCGTCCAGGATTCCTACAAGACTGACTCTGTCGAAATCGAGTCCCTTGGTGACCATCTGCGTGCCAACAAGAATATCCGTGCGCCCTTGTTGGAAATCGTCCAATATCTGTTCGTAGCGTTGTCTGCTTCGTGTCGTGTCGAGATCCATCCGAGCGATTCGTGCCTCTGGAAAAACGGATTGAATTGTCGCTTCGATGCGTTCTGTTCCATATCCGTGGTTGTAGAGGTCGTGACTCTCACATGCAGGGCATGACGTGGGTAGCCGATAGACGGCTCCACAATAGTGACACGTCATCTGACTTGTCCCCTTGTGATAGGTGAGGCTGATGTCGCAATTCTGGCAGCGTGCCACCCATCCGCATACATTGCATTCCACCATTGGAGCATATCCGCGACGATTCTGGAACAGAATGATCTGCTGATGTGCATCCAAAGCCTCGCGCATGGCTTTGATCAATTGGGGGCTGAAAGGACCATGTATCAGTTTCTTCCGATAGAGTTCGTGCATGTCCACCACTTCGATTCGTGGCAGTTGTACATCACGAAAGCGAGTATGCAGTTTCACCAAGCCATACTTGTTCTGTTGTGCATTGAAATAACTTTCAACACTGGGCGTAGCTGTACCGAGCAAGGTCTTTGCCTTCATCTGGGATGCCAGCACCAAAGCCACATTGCGGGCATGGTAGCGTGGCGCTGGATCTTGCTGCTTGAAACTGCTTTCGTGTTCCTCATCCACGATGACCAATCCCAATCTCTGAAATGGGAGGAATACCGAGGAACGTACTCCTACGAGGATGTCGTAGGGATTCTCGGAAAGCATTTTCTCATACACCTCGGCCCGCTCTGCATCGGGGAATTTGGAGTGATATACCCCAAGTCTGTCACCGAACACACGCTTCAATCGTTCTGTGAGTTGGGTTGTCAGTACAATCTCAGGCAGTAGATACAGAACCTGTTTCCCCTCCTTTAGTTTGTCTGCTATCAGATGGATATACAGTTCTGTCTTTCCGCTGCTGGTTACTCCGTGCAGAAGGCATACATCGTGATGGATGAATTGTTCCTTTACCTCCTCATACGCCTTTTGCTGAGCTTCGCTGAGCGGATTCATCGCCATCTGCGCAGGGAGCATCTGTTGCGGCAAACGTCCCACTTGCTTGGTATATACTTCCAGGATGCCTTTTTCCTTCAGCCCGTTGAATATGGCGTACGAGGAATTGGTGGCTTGTAATAGTGCTGTCTTTGGCACTTCCTCCAATAAAGTCGCGTTATGCAGTGCCAAGGCAGCGGAGGCCTTTGCCATATCCAGATAGGAAAGCAACAATTGCTGTTGCTTAGGACTCCTCCCCATTGCATTCAGAACCTCATTGAGCCGTGTTTCGCTGAAGTAAGAATCGGCAAGGCGGACACAATGCATTGTCTTGGGCTTGCACAATCGTTTCATCTCCTCCTTCATGCTCAGAGCCCCTTTATCCAACAGACTTCTCACGACGGAGGAAATACTATGTATTCCAGTGGCTTTCTGCAAGGCCGAGATTGTGAGTTCTCTCTTGTCGCATAGTTGGTCATATACCTTTTGTTCGGAAGGAGAGAACGGGCTTTCTGCTTCGAAATCCTCATTGAAGACCACTATGCTCTCGCTCTCCAATTTCAATCCACTTGGCAAAGCTGCTTTATATACTTCGCCCAGCGTGCAGAGATAATAATCTGCAATCCATTTCCATAGTCTTAGCTGGGAGGGGAGGAGAATGGGACGCGAATACAGGAGTTCAATCACTTCCTTGGTGGCATACGCTGGTTTGTTGTCGTGGACATCGACGACAATGGCGCTATAGAATTTCCGTGAACCGAAAGGCACTATCACGCCACAGCCTGCTTGCACCTTCTCGGCGAAGGAAGCAGGCAGGCTGTAGGTATAGGATTCACCCACGGGCAATGGCAGTACTACATCGGCATACTTCATGCCCCACAGAGGTTAGCGTCTTTGACGACGTGCGCTCACACGAGGGGCGCTACTTGCAGCACTCTTTTCGGAATTGCTTGAAGCGTTGGAGTCGCGGCGTCGGCTCGTGGAAGGGTCACTCTTCTTGCTTCCCTTCTTATTCTCGGCCTTCAGGGCTTGCACTTTCTTCAGGCTATCCAATTTGGCGGAATCTGTTACATGGCCCCATACGCCATCCTCGAAATCCGTCAACTGCTTTTCGATACGCTTCTGCTCCTTCACCATATCGCTGTCGTTGGAGCAATAATTGGCCAGTACGCGTCCTTGCAGATTGTTGGTCTTGTAGATTTTTCCTTCGTAATGGTTGAGTGTGAAGAAGTCGGCAGCTGTGAGGTTTGAAACGTTGTTCAGGTTGCTTCCCATCATAGGGAGTTTTGCCAGCCAAGTAGCTACGTCGTCATAATTGAGCCAGAAGAGAGGGTAGGGGGTGGCGTCGGTGGAAAACTCGTCACTTTGCATACGCACGGGACACAGTGCAGTCACTTTCGTGGAGAACGTACTGGTACGCTGGTCGAAATACACGCTTTCCTTGATGTAGAAACGTTTCACTTCCGCACTTGGGATGTCGCTGTCGGCAACCGTGATTTTCCCATCTTTCATTTCATAATAGATGCCGTGGTTCTCCAGCAGGCTTTTCACATCCAGTTTGTCTTTCTCCTCGAACGATTCGTTGCCGTCCAATTTGTAGGCGTATGCCTGAACCCGGCCTGTGAGTACAAGGCGGAACAGATAGGTGAAGAGGTTTACTTGTCTGCCAGCAGGCTCCACAGGATAATACATGGGAGCATTCTTATCCTTCATCAGATCCAACTGTCGGTACAGGTCGCGTTTCCATACCACATCCTCCGGCATCGAGGTCGAGGACGGGAATTGTATCGAAAAGCGATCGTTGGCGGCAGCGGTAGCGGTTTTTTTCTTTTGTTCGGAATTTGCGGTCGAACTGATGCGGGTCTTGGCAGGTTGTGCATTTGCCAACGTGCCAATTGCCAGCATGGCTATGAGAGATATTAGTACTCGTTTCATATCGATGAAAAAAATTACTTGATAATGATTTGCATGGTAGCCTCCAATGTGCGTTCCACACCATCAGGCCCCGTTGCACGGACATTGCTGATGTAGAAACGTTTGTTGCGCGTGAGACCACGCATTTGGGTTTTCTGTTGTTCCGAGAATTTGTCTCCATTGCTGCGCAGGGGTACTGCGTTACCCATGGCATCGTAGAAGACGGTCTCGAAACCCTGTACCGAGAAGGCAATATTCAGGAGTCCGTCGTCGATGGCAGCACGAATGCCGTCCACACCCATCAGAACCTGTTTGCTGATCGTACCGCCACGGAACTGTGTCTCTGCTCCGCTTTCGTCGGGGTAGGCAATGAAGGCTGTGGGATCGGGCAGCTTGCGTACACGGAAGCTGAACTTACCCATTTCCTGCGCATGTCCTTCGTTCTGTGCCGACACGGTGATTACCGCCTCTTCGCCCGGGGTAGTTGGTTTGGCAATGAATTTGCCATCCCCTTTTCGCTCCAGGGAACCTCCTGTCATGGTAGCATTGATATGGTTGCTGGGGATGCCAGGCACACTCACACTCATGGGGTTCTCATATCCGGCGTAGAGCACATTCATGATGTCGGCACTCACCGTGGCACTGGGTTCTACTACAGTGTATTTCTGTTCGAAGTCACGACGAACCTTCTCGCCGTTTCCATCCAACATTTCGATGTATCCGTTCAGGGAAAAGTCACCTGTCTTTCCGCAGACTTGTTCGTAGAGTCCCTTGTCACCTGGAATCTCACGTCCACCCACATAGATAGTGGGACGACGTGTGGTATCCACTGCTGCCATGATGATCTGTGCGCTGAACTTGCCTCCCTGTACCACGGTCTGTGCATTGGGGATGACGAATGCGTTCAGCTGGTTCACACGGATATCGTTCACATCGACATTGCCCAGCAGATTGTGGATTACCTCACCCTCGGCATAGCGTACGTCGCTCTGTAGTTTGGTGAGCAAGGTTACGGCAGCTGCGGTGGGCGTGTTCTCGAACATATACTCTTGCCAATTCTTCCCCAACACCTTACCTTTCATGGGTACTTCCGTGTTCAGGTTGCTGCTGATGATTTCCTTCTTCTCCTGATCGTTCACCATGGCCACGATACGTTCGCGGTAACTGTTGATGGCATTGTAGAGCTCACTTCCTCGTCCTCGTCCCGGGGCAAGCATGATCTGCGTGCTGGCCTCCAGGTCCTCACGATTCTTTATCTCGTTCACATCCGCCTCGTCCCCATCGCTCTTCTTCACGATAGCCACTTTCAGTTCCTCAGCCATGTTGTACAGCGAGTCGCTCATTCCGCGTACGTACTGTGCTTTCTCGTACCACTGCTTCACCTTGGCAGGATTGGATTTCATCTGAGCATCGAAGGTGTTGTAGATACCCTGATTCACCTGACTGGCGTTTTGGGTTGTGCGGTTCAGACTCTCCGCCACCAACGAGAAGCCATTCAGTACGTCGCTCGACACATTCAGTGCGAGCATGGCCATCAGTACCACGTACATCAGGTTGATCATCTTTTGGCGCGGTGATATCCGCTTCTTCTTTATAGGCATCTTCTGTATTGTTTACAGTTGGGGCGTATTCATGTTCACTGTCAGTGCCTTTATCATGCGGGCATAGACATTGTTCAACTCTTCGATCTGCTGTGCCATGCGACGGGTCTGCTCGTCAATCTGTTCGATTGTCGTTACCTGCTTGCTGATATTGCGCAACTGCAACTCATATACAGTGGCAATGCCAGTGAGCGTGCGATTCAGATTCTCCATCTCCTCGCTGTCGGTGCTCATACGGGATGCTTGTTCCCTTACGCGACCCAGCACTTCTGTCAGATCCTTCAGTTCTTCGGCATAGTTCTTCACTGCCTCTTCGATGGCAGCGGGATCGGTAGCCTTGATCTGTTCCGGGTTGATGGAACTGCCTCCGTTCAACTGGCTCAATGCCAACTGAGCTTCGGCTGCGGCTTGACCGGCTGCGGCCAGATTTGCGGCTGCTGCGCTTAGGTTGGCTCCTGCTGCCAATGCATCGGGATCCATATTGGGCATTCCCGCGGCCAATGCAGCAGAATCTCCTGCAACAACAGGTCCTCCTGCTACCACAGGGGCTCCAGCAACTACAGGTCCTCCTGCTACTACGCCACCCGTCATTACAGGTCCACCTCCTATCACGATGGGGCCCTCGGGCAATTCTGCGCCTTCTGGCAGAGGAGCGCCTCCTCCTGCTACGACCACAGTCTGTCCACCTCCCACGTTCTTATCCTCGGAAGGAGTCTTCTCGTAGGTTTTCTCGAAACCGGACACGAAGAACACGAATACCTCGGTACCCATACCGATGAACAGCATCGCGTTGGCTCCTGGGATGTGGGTTAGTTTGAATAAGGTTCCCAATATGACGACTGCAGCACCCCAGCTGTAGGCGTAATTCATAAACACTTGACCCGATGGAGAATCCATCCATCGTTGTAATCGGGCAATAGGATTCATATCTTTAATCTATTTATTTTCGTTTGGTTTTAGGCATTGTCCCCTTCGTGTCGCTTATCATGGTGCGCACACAGCGGAAACCCACGTAGCATCGTGGCTGATTCTGATATTCGTAGGAGCGCCATGCGCTTCGTATCATGCTTTCTGGATCTTTCCAACTTCCCCCGCGTACACTCTTTTTCTTCAGGCGGTAGGGATCCTCCTTGGCTGCGTTGTATTTCAGTTCGGGGTTCATGTCGCTCATGCTTTCCACGCCAGCCTCGGTAAAGACGGTACTGGTCCATTCTGCCACATTGCCTGCCATATCATATAGGCCATTGCTGTTGGCGCTGAAGATGCCGCATTTGCTGGTGATGAGGCTTCCATCCTGCGTGTAGTTGCCTCGGTCTGGCTTGAAGTTGGCATAGTAGCATCCCTTGTCGCTCTTCACGCCTTCGCTCTCCCAGGGGAAGGGATTTCCCTCCTTGCCACGCGCTGCAAACTCCCATTCTATCTCCGAGGGGAGACGGTAGCGCTGTATGAACTTGGCATATCCGCCCAAGCCCTTCATCAGGAAATCGGTACGCCATGCGCAGAAGGCATTCGCCTGTTCCCATGTCACGCCTACCACTGGATAATCATCATAGACGGGGTTGTTGAAGTAGAGCTTCATATAGCGCTCGTTGTCGGCATTCTGGAAGTCATTCACCCAGCATGTGGTGTCAGGGAATATGTTCACGATGTAGGTGTTCAGGAAATCCCAGGGGCCGCTCAGGGGGCGTGTCAGAGTCTGGGTTACGATCTTTCCGTCATCGTCTATCCATGCCGTGTCCTTGCTTATCATCACCTGCTCGAGACTCTCCTCGTGATCGGTGTTCAGGTCGCGCTCCGATGGATTCAGACGATACTTGCGCTGAGCGGCTGCGGCATAGTCGTATATCTCGTAGCGATAGTTCATCTGGCTTGCATCCAGCATCTTCACTCCGTCGATGGGGTGTGTCACATACACGCTCTCTATGGCACGCTGCTCGTCCTCGGTCGCCTTGCGCCAGGGGATGGTCTTGCTCCAGTTCAGATGGGGAGTGACAGGGTTACCCTCCTTGTCTTCCTCTATCTTGTATGTCTCATCGCCACCGTAGGCAGGGTCGGCCAGTCGCTCACGGATGATACTGTCCCGCACCCAGTTCACAAACTGGCGATACTTGGCATTGCTCACTTCCTGCTCGTCCATCCAGAAGCCATCGACGCTGATTTCGCGTGCAGGAAACTCGGCACCCCACAGCGTGTCGTTCTCTGCCAGGCCCACCTTCAGGGAGCCTTTGCGTATTGCCACCATTCCATACGGAGTAGGTTCGCTGTACGAAGTACCTCGCACCCCAGTAAGTTCTCCTCCCGTGGCATTGGCCGACGATGTGCTGCCCAAGCAGGCTGACAATGAAAGAATTCCGGCAACGAGTGCCAACAATGAAATTGCTTTTATCTTCATATCTTACAATATTCTCACACTTTTGTGCATATTCTTACCTTTCTTAAACAAGTTCAAGTCGGTCTGGTAGCCCAGTACCAACTCGTGTGTGCCGTTGATAGCGCCGATGCCCCGGGTGTATATCTCGTAGGCGTACCCCAGGTTGATGCCATGGAAATCCATTCCCAGAAGCACCGTCACACTGCGGGTGGGCGCATAGCTCAAGCCTCCGTACAATTTGTGCCGACTGCCTTCGTAGGTCAGCCTTCCCGTCACATCGGCTCTCCAATCGTGCATGTCACTCTGTACCTTGGCCGAAGTGTAGAGGCAGTACCGAGGCTCACGGAACCCCACGCGGTAACCTCCTGTCAGATACAGGGTAGGATCGAGCTTCACCTCGTAGTTCTTGTCATCTCCGATAGTGACATCGGGCCCCAGACAATGCATCGCGCTGGCTCCTACATACCACACATTCTTGTAGCTGTAGCGCAACCCCACGTCGAGGTCGAAGCTGTTACCTTTCACCTGGCTGGTAGCGAAGACAGGGTCGCTGGAATCGCGTACCTTCATCTCCGTACCGTCAAAACCCTCGCTCAGCATGGCAGCGCGCCCACCGAAACTCAGGTTCCCCTTCAGCAAGGGTAGGTGATAGGCATATTGCAACGCTATCTTTGTGGTGCTGAACAGACCCGCCTTGTCATTCAGGAAGCACACACCCATTCCGTGGCGTGGGCTCAGGAAGAAGACCGGCAAATCGGCTCCTACGTACATAGTGGCTGGCGCGTCCTCGAATCCAACCATCTGCATACTGTAGGCTCCCTGTACATTCAGCATTCCGTCCAACCCTGTCGCTGCAGGATTGTAGAACGATTGCAACGACCAGTAGTTGGCAAAGGAAACGTCGAACTGAGCCCTCGCTTCGAGGGTCATCAACAGCAGTCCTAACCACAACAGCCTTTTCATCCTAACTGATATAACGCAAGAAGGCTTCACTTTATTGCATACATAATAAAAAAAATATTCTCGCACGTCAGATTGGGGCGAGAATATTCTGGGTCTTTTCCTATACGAAGCCGAGTCGGTTGTCAATACTCGTCCTCGTTGAAAAGAAAATCTTCCTTGGTAGGATAGTCAGGCCAAAGGTCCTCGATATTCTCATACACATCACCTTCATCCTCTATCTCATTCAAGTTCTCTATCACTTCCATGGGGGCACCGCTGCGGATAGCATAATCCAAGAGTTCTTCTCTCGTTGCGGGCCAAGGGGCATCTTCCAATTTAGAGGCCAATTCCAATGTCCAATACATCTTTTAGAATACTTTTTTGGTTACTTTTTTCCTATTTTGGCCGCAAAGATACGAATAAGCGAGTGAAATACAAAATAAATTTGTTTATTTTTATTTCCGAGCGTGAGTATCTTCGAGCGCCAGCTCAGAGATACGAATAAGCGAGTGAAATACAAAATACAATCCAGTCACTCGTAGAATAAACAAAAACCTAAAAAACACTTTGTAATGGCTTTCTTTAGAGTTATCTTTGAGACCTCTGTAGCTGTGAGCCCTTCCTTTTTCCTTGTGAAACCGCAAGCGGTCTCAC
The DNA here is from genome assembly GCA_002314945.1 of Prevotellaceae bacterium UBA1743. Taxonomy (GTDB): domain Bacteria; phylum Bacteroidota; class Bacteroidia; order Bacteroidales; family Bacteroidaceae; genus Physcousia. The sequence continues at coordinate 270 of DCHV01000018.1, read as the reverse complement.
AGATAAAAAGCAAGTACTCACATCTACCAAGCCATCCCAAAGCGATAAACCAATCGCTCGTTCCTCGCTAATAAACCATTTAATTCACGTTTCGCAAGTTCTTTAGTCGGGATTTTTAGTTAGATTTTTAGTGGATTTTGAGCGATAGCGACCATAAATAGTATTTACTCCACTATTTTCAGATAGATTTTTAGTGAAGATTTTAAAAATCCAACATAAAATCCTTCTGAAAATATAAAGGCATTTCTGTATATTCTAACTTAAAAATGC
>DCHV01000008.1:826-17995 GCA_002314945.1 Prevotellaceae bacterium UBA1743 | reverse complement strand
AGGCGACATCGCGGACACGCTTACTATCGTGCTGTCCAAACGTGAGGTTAAAGTGAGGTTAAAGTGGAATTGAATTATGACTCAACTAACTGATTGACTGAACAATCAGAAAGAGTGAGATTAAATGTATAAAACATTTCTTGCGAGTCTCATTTTCGAGTTCCAATGTACAAGTGTAAGGATTGGTGTTGCGAAGAGTCATATTTTTTTACTTTTCTTCTCCTTCGTAATCCCTTCGCTATCCGTTCGTGATCCCTTCGTATTGAAAAATGAGACCCTTGTCAATAATTTTCAATTTTCGGTTGTTGGAATATCGAAAATGTCCCCACTACAAACCATCCGAGAATGGCAAATTGTCCTTTTTCTCTTTTAAAGGTGTGCCAAGTAACAACAAATAGGTTACTAAGCCATCGATAATTAAGTACCGGTGGATGATTTTCGATAGTTTTGGAAGACCCGTGAGAGTCCGATTGCAATCCGAATGCAATCCGAATGCACACCGTATGCAAAATTCGACCGAGAGCTGGAGTCGCCATCATTCTGGCAGCGAGACACAATCACAGGAACATACTCATAAACACAGGAAGAAGGGTTGTTTCCTGGTCTTTGCGCAACTCCTTGGTGTAAATGAGATACCTGTTGCTGATATGCGAGGAGAACTTCTTTGCAGAACTCGTCAAGGGATTTGTGGGTGTTATATCCAGAAGACTTTACCTCCAAAGGCCACAACTTTGTGCCCCGTGAAAGCCGAAAATCCATCTCATAGTTGTGGTTGGGTGTTTCTGAATGCCAGGTATGATAGAATAGTTTGTTTTCTAAATCCCCAAATTTTTTTTGATGAATTTCTGAATAATCCCCAAATTTATTTAACCCAAATCGGTTATTAGAATTTCTCGCTGCCGTATGACACAGGGAATTCCTAATGACCGATTTGGGATAAACCATTCTTGTTTTTGAAATTTTTCCTCCAAAGGGGGTGGGGCTCGGATTTTATTTGTACCTTTGTCCTATCAATTGTTTTTTATCTCATCAAGAATTCTTTCAAGAACTATTTACCACCTCGATATGATGAAAAAAATATCATTTATCCTCTGGCTGTCGGTGCTATGTCTGACTGTGTCATGCTCGGTAGGGAAGTATCAGGAAATAGATTATTCCGATCCTAACAACTGGGTCGTATGCGAAAAAAATCCTTCTCATGAAGTGGATGCTATTTACATTTACCCTACCGTGGTGATGAAAAGCGAAACGGGAATTGTGGATATCAATGATTCTACCATGAGAAAGGTCGCTCCTCTTTCGTACAAGAAAAAAGGGTATGCGGTCGGAAAAATAGCCAATGAATATGTACCTTATTATAGATAGTGCTCCATGGATGCTCTCTCTGATGTCACATCGTACACCGAGGTGTGCGATCGTACGAAAGAAACACAGGGCCTGAAAGATGTCTATAAAGCTCTGGATTATTATTTCGAGAATCTGAACGATGGGCGTCCCTTTATTCTGACTGGACATTCCCAGGGTTCTATCATTATCAAATTCATTCTGTCTGATTACATGAAGGGACATCCTGATTATATGGAGAGAATGATTGCTGCATACGCTCTTGGTTTCGGATTCGGCAAGAGCTACTACGAGGAGAATCCTCACGTAAAATATGCAAAGGGTGAGACGGATACGGGTGTTGTTATCTCATGGAATCTGGAGGCTCCTGGGGCAACAGAAACGAGTCTCCTGCTGTCTGGCGATGACATTTGCATCAATCCTCTCAACTGGAAACTGGATGACACGTATGCATCAGCTGAACTGAACCTGGATGGTGAGCACGATGCTCAGATCAATCCTCAGAGAGGCTCCGTCATTGTAAATTGTGAAGATTCTTGTCTGGCAAATCCATTATTCGGAGATAAGTCCTATCACCTCTCTGACTGGCAGTTCTTCTATGATAATATCACCATCAATGCACAGAAGCGCATTGATGCGTACTTCGGACGATAGGCTTACTACGAGTTAATCAGATAAATGCGCTTTACGCGGTTGCTTACGCCTGTCATGATTTCGTAGGGAATGGTGCCTGTGATGTCGCTCAGCGAGGCGATGGGCAGGTCTGCACCGAAGATGAGGGCGGTGTCGCCTTCCTTGCATTCGATATCGGTGACGTCGATCATGCATACGTCCATGCAAATATTGCCTACGTACTCGGCTTTCTGTCCTCCTACGAGGCAGTAGGCCTGGCGGTTGCCCAATTTGCGGTCGAGGCCGTCGGCATATCCGATGGGGATGGCTGCGATACGGCTGTCGCGGTCGAGCCATGTGCGTCGGCTATACCCGATACTCTCGCCAGCCTTGACATCGTGAATCTGCAGAATGGTGGTCTTGAGGGTCGTGACGTTGTGTATCAACTGGTTGTTACGGCTGTTGATACCATATAGACCGAGGCCAAGGCGCACCATATCCATTTGATATTGAGGGAAGTGCTCGATGCCTGCGCTGTTGCATATATGTCGTAGGATATGGTGGCGGTAGGCTCCCTGCAACGCATCTGCTCCCTGGCAGAAACGTGCATACTGTTGCTGGGAATAGGTGTCGAAATCGTCGCTGTCGCTTCCTACAAAGTGTGAGAAGACGGAGCGAGGGATGAGGGCTGTCTGATGTTGCAGACGGTGGATGAGGCGTTCCATGTCTTGCGCGGGGTCGAATCCCAACCGATGCATACCTGTGTCCAGCTTGATATGGATAGGAAAATCGGTGATGCCTTCCATCTCGGCTGCATGAATGAGGGCTTCCAGCAGACGGAAACTATATACCTCGGGTTCCAACTGATATTGGAAGAGGAGATGAAAACTGCTCATCTCGGGATTCATCACCATCACGTTGGACGAGATGCCGGCATGACGCAGATCTACCCCTTCGTCGGCAACTGCCACAGCGAGGTAATCGACATGGTTGTCTTGCAATGTCTTGGCTATTTCGATGGCTCCTGCTCCGTAGGCATTGGCCTTGACCATGCACACGATGCGGGTATCTGTATGGAGGAAGGAACGGTAGTAGTGCAGATTATCCACGATGGATCCGAGATTGACTTCCAGGATGGTCTCGTGTACTCGGTTCTCCATACGCTCCGTCAGACGATCGAAATGGAAATTGCGTGCTCCCTTGATGAGTATCAGCCTGTTTTGCAGACTTTGCAACAGGGGGCTACTCAGCAGGTCGTCGGTGGTGGCAAAGAAATCGCAGCGAGTGGGTAGTCCCTGGAAACAGTCCTTGTGCTGCATGATGATGGGTCCCACCCCGATAAGGTGCTCGATGCCTCTCATGGCGAGCAATTCTGACAGGTGGGTATAAAGTTGCTTGGGAGGAATACCTGTCTGCTGTATATCGCTGAGGATGAGGGTGCGTGACCGCCCTTCCTGCTCAGGCCTGCGGTTCATGAAGTCGAGTGCGATGTCGAGACTGTTGAGGTCGCTGTTGTAGGAATCGTTGATGAGCGTGCATCCGTTCTGTCCCTCTTTTACTTCGAGCCGCATGGCTACGGGCTCCAATATGGCGGTTCTTCGCTGTATCTCCTCTTCTGTCATCCCGAGATGGCGGCATACGGTAGCACAGATGACCTTGTTGTCGTCGATAGCGTTTCCCGTGCTATGCCATGGGATGAGTTGTCCCTGGAAATCCATTTCCTCCACGCATTTCTGCACGATGCTGTTGTCGGCTGGGAAAATGAGTACCTGAGCGTGCTGGAACAGACGGAGTTTCTCGCGGCATTTCTGTTCCATTGACTGGAAATTCTCCTGATGTGCGCTACCTAAGCAGGTGAATACTCCGATGGTGGGCTGGATGATGCGTTCCAGAGCGTCCATCTCGTCTGGCTGAGAGATGGCGGCCTCGAAAAGGCCTATCTGACTCTGTTCCCACAATCCCCATACAGAGAGGGGTACGCCCACCTGTGAGTTGTAGCTGCGGGGGCTGCGTGTGACGATGTAGTCGGGGCAGAGCAACTGATAGAGCCACTCCTTGATTGTCGTCTTTCCGTTGCTGCCCGTGATGCCTATCACAGGGATGGAGAAGGAATCGCGATGACGCTCGGCTAACCGCTGCAGAGCCTTGGATGTATCCTGGACGAGCAGGAAGTTGGCAAGAGGGAAATCTCCCTCCACCAGATGGCGTACCACGAAACAGCGGACACCTCTTTGGTAAAGGTCGGCGATGTATCGGTGGCCATCTCCGCGCCCTGTCTCGAGCGCGAAGAAAAGGGATGTTTCGGGAAAGCAGAGGCTTCTGCTGTCGGTGAGGAGCCAGTCGATGGTGTGTTCCTCGGAACCTATTCGGTGGGCTCCTATCAGAACGGATATGGATGATATGGTGTAACTCATGTGGAATAGTAGATTGTTATGCTTCGATATGGTATTTCCTTCTGACCTGTGTCTCCTGCTGAGCAATCTTCTGCAGGAAAGCCTGATATTGGGGGGAGGCTGCATCGGTGGGACGATGCATACGAGCTCGGCGAATGGGCTCGTAGTCGGTCAGATACTCCCTGAATGCAGGGCTCATACAACACTCGGTGATGCGCTGCCAGATATAGTCCACGGCCACGGAGCTGGGGTGAAGCATGTCGCTGTTGTAGAAGCGGTAGTCGCGCAATTCGTCCATCACAATCTCGTAGGCAGGGAAGTAGGTGCAGATGTCTGGCCTCTCTGTACATATCGTGTCGGCGGACAGCAGCAGGGTGGCCTTGGCCAACTGGCTCCGGTGAAAACCGTACTTGGCATATCGGTAGGGGCTCACGGTGAAATGAATATGCACCCGAGGATTCTCTGCGACAAGTGTCTCTACTATCTGCCGAAGTGCGTCTGTGCAATGGGTGATGTCCAACGTATGCTCGTCGAAAAGCGACTGGGGGCACTTGTGGCAGTTGGAAACGGTCAGGCCGTTGCTCTTCAACCGGTAACTGACATTCGTGCCAAGGGTGAGGAATACATGGTCCGCCTCGCGCAACGCTTGTCCGAGCATGAGGAAGGCACCTTCCACCGACTGACGGCATTCTGCCATGTCCTTGCCTCCGAGCAAGGTGCCTGTGAGCCAGCAATGCCATTCCCCGGCATGGGGAAAGAGAGGAAGCGGGGAGGGATGCAGAGCCTGGAGTATCACCTGACGGATGCTTTCTGGGTTGTAGAGCACTCCTACTGGACAGACCATTGCATCCAATCCGTACTCGCGGAAACGGTTGCCAATGTATTCTGCAAAGCACGATCCGAGGAATACCATCCTGTCGCTTACCTGGAGCGGTTGTGGCCAGGAGGGAATGTCCACCTGAGTGCGAAAAGATACTTCAGAACTCATCCTTCGTGACGAATGTGTGTTTTTTATTTCACAAAATTACGAACTTCCACCAAATATATGTACTTTTGCATTCTGAAAAAAGCATTTAAATGTGAAAAATACACAACAGTCGCTGTTGAATCAAATACAAATACCCGCTGATCTGCGCAAACTCCCACTTGGGGATTTGCCGCAAGTGTGTGAGGAATTACGCCAGACGCTGATCAACGAATTGTCGGATAATCCAGGTCATTTCGCCAGCAGCCTTGGCGTGGTGGAACTGACTGTGGCCCTCCATTATGTCTTCGATACGCCCTACGATCGTATTGTGTGGGATGTGGGGCATCAGGCGGGTGGACACAAGATTCTGACGGGGAGGCGCGAGGCGTTCTCCACCTATCGTCATCTGAAAGGGCTCGGTCCATTCCCCTCTCCCGAGGAGAGTGAGTATGACACCATCACCAGCGGACATGCTTCCAACAGTATCTCTGCTGCCTTGGGAATGGCTGTCGCAGCCCATCAGAAAGGGGAGGAGAATCGGCATGTAGTAGCTGTGATAGGCGACGGAAGTATGAGCGGAGGTCTGGCTTTCGAAGGCTTGAATAATGCAAGCAGTACACCAAACAATCTCCTGATTATCCTGAACGACAACAATATGAGCATAGACCGTAGCGTGGGCGGTATGAAGGAATATCTGCATCATCTGCACACCAGTAGTACCTACAACACGCTCCGCTATCGTCTCTCCTTGATGTTGTACAAATGGGGATTGCTCGACGATAACCGCAGAAAGCGTCTCATCCGCTTCAATAATTCCCTGAAATCGTTGCTTACCAACCAACGGAATATTTTCGAGGGATTGGATATTCGCTATTTCGGTCCGAATGACGGACATAATGTAGTGCAACTGGTAAAGACACTCCGAAGCATCCGCGATATGAAAGGTCCGCGGCTCCTGCATATTCACACGGTGAAAGGAAAGGGGTTTGCTCCTGCAGAACAGAATCCCACCCTGTATCACGCACCAGGGAAATTCGATGCCGATACGGGGGAATGCCTCGGTACAGAAACAGAAGGACTCCCACCAAAGTACCAGACTGTCTTTGGGGAAACATTGTTGGAACTGGCACGGAAGAACGAACGTATCGTGGGTGTAACTCCAGCTATGCCTACTGGTTGCAGCCTGAACATCATGATGAAGGAAATGCCGGATCGTACATTCGATGTGGGCATCGCAGAAGGACATGCCGTGACGTTCTCCAGCGGTATGGCACGAGAGGGATTGTTGCCCTTCTGCAATATCTATTCAGCCTTCTCCCAGCGTGCCTACGACAATATCATCCACGATGTGGCCATCAGCCGCCTGAATATGGTGCTGTGCCTGGATCGTGCGGGTATCGTAGGAGAAGATGGGGCTACGCATCATGGAGCATTCGACATGGCAGCCCTGCGTCCTATCCCCCATCTGACGATTGCTTCTCCGATGGATGAACATGAGTTGAGACACCTGATGTTCACGGCTCAGACTCCCGACAAGGGCCCCTTTGTAATCCGCTATCCCCGAGGACGTGGTGTGTGCCCCGATTGGCGCTGTCCCATGCAGGAAGTGCCAGTAGGAAAGGGACGTCGTCTGTGCGACGGAACTGATGTGGCTGTTCTCTCCATTGGGCCTGTGGGTAATGTCGTTGCCAAAGCCATCGCCAAGGCATCGGGTATAAGCGTGGCGCATTATGATATGCGTTTCCTGAAGCCTATCGACGAGGACATCCTGCACGAGGCAGGTACCCGTTTTTCCCACATCATCACGATCGAGGACGGAACAATCCATGGAGGCTTGGGAAGTGCTGTAATGGAATATATGGCAGCTCACGGCCTTCATCCTGAGGTGAAATGCCTGGGTCTGCCCGACTCATTCGTGGAACATGGCACTCCCGAGGAATTGTACCATATCGTAGGGATGGACGAAGAGGCCATCTTGGAGGCCATCCGAGTATGTAAACCCTAACCCAACAAAATATACCACATGAAGATAGTCATTGCAGGAGCCGGAGCAGTAGGCACTCATCTGGCGGAACTACTCTCCAAGGAAAATCAGGATATTGTCCTGATCGACGAGAACGAGGAAAAGACCGAGGCTTTGTCAGGTCGGGGCGACCTGGACTTGCTGACACTCAATGTGGCTCCTACCAGTATAGCGGGACTGAAAGAGGCTGGTGTGCAACATTCCGATCTGTTCATTGCCGTGACTCCCCACGAAACATGCAACATCACCTGTTGTCTCTTGGCTCACACGTTGGGGGCCAAGAAGACGGTGGCGAGGGTGGATAATGCCGAGTATATGCAACAGGAGTATCAAACCCTGTTCCGGACTATGGGAATCGACTCGCTCATCTATCCCGAGAACTTGGCTTCGCGCGAAATCATAGAGGGAATCAAACGTTCCTGGGTGAGGCAGTATTGGGAAGTACATGGGGGAGCCCTCATCATGCTGGGCATCAAACTGCGTGACGAGGCACGCATCCTCGATATTCCACTACGCCAGTTGTGTCGTGCGGAAACACCCTATCACATCGTGGCCATCAAACGAGATGACCAAACCATTATCCCTGGTGGTAACGATATGCTCCTGAGCGGGGATATCGTGTATTTCATGACGACAAAGAAACATATTTCCACGATTCGTACTCAGGTAGGCAAAGAGAATTATGCCGATGTGAGGGATGTGATGGTGATGGGCGGAGGAAAGATTACCCTCCACGTGGCACAGGACAAACCGGATTACATCAACCTGAAGATAATCGAGAAGGATGAGGATGAATGCCTGCGTATGAGGGAGGTGCTGGGCAACGATGATGTGAGTATCGTACAGGGGGATGCACGTGATACAAGTCTGCTGATGGACGAGGGAATTCGTGATATGCAAGCCTTTGCCGCCCTGACACCTGATACAGAGACAAATATATTGGCTTGTCTGGCAGCAAAGCGTATGGGGGTGCGTAAGACTGTGGCTATGGTGGAGAATATGGATTATGTGGCCTTGGCCGAGAAATTGGATATTGGCACCATTATCAACAAGAAGACGATTGCAGCCAGCCATATCTTTCAGATGATGCTCAACACGGATGTGGCTAATGTGAAATGTCTGGCTATTGCCAATGCCGATGTGGCCGAGTTTATTGCGGGGGAGGATAGCTTAGTGACACAGAGTCCTGTAAAGGACCTGCATTTGCCTACGGGAGTGGCGTTGGGAGGTCTGGTACGTGATGGAGTAGGACAACTGATTACAGGTCAGACACTCATTCAGCCAGGGGATAGCGTGGTCGTATTCAGTACCGGTACGCTCAACAAGAAACTGGATCGTTATTTCTGCAAACCGTCTTCGCCTATCAAACGCATGATATCTTCCCTCAACCATTGATAGGGAGGTGAATTCTTGAATCCGTCGGATTTCCTCAACATTACATCTACGGCACATTGGCTATGCTCGTAACATGCCAACTCGTTCTGAGTATGTTGGCTGTGCCCTCCGAGACGGGTGATTTCGTGCTCTCGTTCTTTCCTCAATAGCGTGCAGATAGGGCCAATCAAAGGCATCGTCACATTCTCCAGCAAAGTGTGTCCTCGCATATAGAGGTAGCAGGTTTCGGGAGTGATCCCCATATCGAGCAATTCCTGTCGCAGGGGAGCATAGGAGCTGCGTCCCTGAGGAAAAGTATGCTGCAGCCAGTTTATCTTATGGTTTACGCGATTACGTACGTAGTCCAACGTGTATTCCGGATGATGTACATTGATGTCGCGGAAAGCTACCGTGTCGGAGAATTCCATGATGCCGAATATCTGCTGCTTTTCATGCCGGTAACACCATACGCTCCACACAAAGAGAGGCCAGATGAGGCTGCTGAATTCCTTCATAAACGCTTCCAGGTCGATGACTTGGCGATCGTTGAGCGTACTCATCACGCATACGGTATGTAATGCAGGAGCATAGCATTGGTAATTCTCGATAGCATATACGTAGGTGTGCAGGATGTAGGGATTCTCACACACCATGCGACTAACCTCGGTACATCCCTGCATCAGCCAGTCGTAGTCGGCATCTACACAGGCAATCATGTATTCGCCCAGGCCTTTCCCCAACTGATTCATCAGAACCATCTTCTTGCCACGTCCCAAGGAGGTGCGACTGGGTAACATCACCTCGAAATAGAGAGATTCCGTCTCGAATTCCTGTAGCACATTGCGCCAGAAATAGATGTCATCGTAACTCTCCACGTATGCCACTACCCTGCGACGTGCCTTCTTCGGCATGAGGCGGTTGGCAGACGCGATGTACTGGCTGTTCAGGTTATCTTGCAGTCTCTTTGGCATCAGGAAACGATATCTTCCACATCCGTCACACAATCCTGCCATCCGTCCATGATCACGGCAGGGCTGTGAGTCGTAAGTATAATTTGTGCATGGGGGTTCAAATCGCGTACCAATCCTATCAACCTCTGTTGCCACTCGATATGCAGGCTCACCTCTGGCTCGTCCATGAAGAGGACGTAGGGCTGGTGGTTCTGAGTGAGGACCGAGAGCAGGATGATGAGCATCTGCTTCTCTCCGCTGGAGAGTTTGTAGGGTTCTATTATTTCGCCCAAGGAATCGAAATAGATTTCGTTCTTGTCACGTCGTATCTTTTTGCCCGTTTCGCGAAACAGGTCATCCACGATGTCCTGGAAATGAGTCTTCTCGTTGGCAATCCGATGTGCTTTCTCCTGTGCCTCGGGATCTTGATTGGTGAAAAGTTCCACCATGCGGTTGCTCAGGTTGACCTGCCAATCCAGATAATCACGTTGCAACTGATACAAGGTGAAGTCCAGTTCGGTCTGCAACTGATGGTCTGTCATTTTGTTCAGCATCTCGCCTGAAAGAACAGGTCTGTCGAAGGAACGCACCACATTGAAATCCACCGAAGTACTATCGGCAGGGTAGAAGGTGAGTTTCACGCCTGCCAAGTCCCGTTCCAGTTTGCTGATACTGAGCAACTGACGGATGACACGATTCAGAATGGTCGATTTTCCCACTCCGTTTACTCCGCTCAGAATGTTCACGTCGGGGCGTAATGTCCAATCGATATGCCGTTGGCCGCTCCATAGCCAATCTATCTCTATTCGCTGGATGTATTCTCCTGTCTTGCCCATGCTTTTTAGTGTTATGTTGGTGCAAAGTTAGACAAAATAATCAAGATTGTTCAATTTAAGGTAAGAAAACTGCTATCTTTTCCTTACATAGTTGTATCTTTGTCACACATTTATTAATCATCTGAAAAAATGAGAAGACGAGAATTTATCAAAGGAAGTGTGGCTGGAGCAGCATTGCTGGCCATGCCAGGCGCTCTCAGAGCTGCCGATGTGGTGAACGCCAATCGTGTGGAAGATGGTAGGAATTCCACCATAAAGAAGGCTGCAGCAGAAGACCTCTTTCATCTGAGTATGGCAGGTTACACCTACTGCAATTTCGATCTCGACACTACGTTGGCATTCATGAAGCGCATCGATGTGCATTATCTTTGTATCAAGGATTTCCATCTGCCTCTTGATAGCGATGCCCAGAAGATAGCCGAGTTCAAGGCTAAACTGAAGGATGCGGATGTATGCGGCTATGGCGTTGGTCCTATCTATATGAAGAGCGAGGCCGAGGTGGATCGTGCATTTGATTATGCCAAGCGTGTGGGCGTCAATCTGTTGGTGGGAGTCCCCAATTACGATTTGCTGGATTATGTAGAGAAAAAGGTGAAGCAGTACGACATCCGTCTGGCTATCCACTTGCATGGTCCTGACAATCCCAACTACCCCAATGCCGAGGATATCTGGAATCATGTGAAGGATCGTGATGCTCGTATGGGAATGTGCCTCGATATTGGCCACAACCTACGTTTCGGAAGCGACTCGCTCAGCGATCTGAAGAAGTACAAGACTCGTGTGTTTGATATCCACCTGAAGGATGTGACAGGCAGCACCAAGGCCGATCATGGTGTGGAAGTTGGACGGGGTGTTATCGACTTCCCCCTGTTCTTCAAGACGTTGCGTAAGATAAAGTATGCGGGAGCTGTCAGCCTCGAATACGAGAAGGATATGAAGGATCCCTTTGCAGGTATTGCCGAGAGTATCGGTTATTTCAAGGGCGTACAGTACGCCACACGATAAGGGATAGGCCTCGCCTATTTACCGATTAGGAAGATTGCCGGAACTTTGCTGAGTTCTGGCAATTTCTTTTTCCCCCACTCTTGGATGGTATGCGTATGGATGTATTCGTCTGCCGTGGTGATGCCAGCAGCAATACAAAGTCTTGTCTGAGGGCGAAGGGTAGCCAATAGCGTGTCGAACATCTTCCGATTGCGGTAGGGAGTCTCGATGAATAGTTGGGTCTGCCCCTCGTTGTAGGCTCTTGTCTCCAACGCCTTCAATTTGCGTGCCCTCTCCCCATCATCTACAGGCAAGTAACCATTGAAGGCAAAACTCTGCCCGTTCATCCCGCTTCCCATTACTGCTAATATCATGCTACTGGGCCCTACCAAAGGCACGACACGCAAATTCCTTCGTTGGGCGATAGCCACCACATCAGCACCTGGATCGGCCACAGCTGGGCAGCCTGCCTCGCTGATTACTCCCATGGAGATTCCTTCGCATAGCGGCTTCAGGTATTCTCCGAATCGCTTTTCGTCGGCATGTTTACCCATCTCATAGAACTGGCAATCATCGATAGGAAAGTTTCTGTCCATCTTTCTCAGAAAACGTCGGGCGGTACGTATCTCCTCCACGATGAAATGTCGTAGGGGGAGGACTATGTCGCGATTGTAGGAGGGGAGAACCTGTTCCAAGGGCGTATCGCCCAAAGTGACAGGAATGAGGTATAATGCTGCTTCCATCTGTATGCTGTTTTGTTTCTGATGCAAAGGTACGACGAAATATTCAAGCACGAAAAAAATGATGCGGAATTTGACTTTCGGTCGAATTTCCTCGCGAATCATCCAATCGTTCTCTATCTGACACCAGCTAAATACCGGACAAATACCAGCCAAATACCGGCTAAATACCGGCTAAATACCGAGCAAATACCGTAGATCGATAGTGGAAATACGTACGCACTACGTACGATGGACGTAGGATGGACGTAGGAAGTATGAAAAGGAGATATACGTTTGTGTCAAGATATTTGCTTATTCACATCCCTTCGTTATTGCTTCGTTATCCCTTCGTAATCCGTTCGTAATTCTTTCTTATTGAAAATTGAAATATTTGTCAGTATTTTTCCTATGGTATTCTGACGAATACAGAAAGACTCAAATAAATTTGACCTTTGGTCGAATTTCCTCGCGACTCACCCAATCAAAAATGAATTTTTGTTGGGCTTCGCTGCTCGGAAATTTGGTATTTCTCTCGCTTAATCGTAACTCTGAGCTCCGCTCGAAGTTACTCACGCTCGGATTTCATCAAATAAATTTGTGAAATCGCTCGCTTAATCGTAACTTTGCCGCGCAATTATTATTGGAGAATTTTAGGAAACGAAAACAAGGTGACATTTTTCTATGAACACGCTATTTGATAAGATCTGGGACAAACACGTCGTGCAGAATGTGCAAGATGGTCCCACACAGTTGTATATCGACCGTCTCTATTGCCACGAGGTGACTTCACCCCAGGCATTCGACACGCTTCGGGACAAGGGCATCAAGGTGTTCCGCCCAGGACAAGTATTTGCTATGCCCGACCATAATACACCGAGCGACCAACAGGAGGTAATCAAGGATCCTGTAGGAAGAAAGCAGGTAGAGACGATGGAGGCCAACTGCAAGGAGTTTGGCATTACCTATTTCGGCATGGGGAGTCGCGATAATGGTATCATTCATGTGGTAGGCCCCGAGAAAGGTTTGTCGCTACCTGGCATGACGATAGTGTGTGGTGATTCGCATACCAGTACACATGGTGCTGTAGGTGCATTGGCAATGGGTATTGGTACAAGCGAAGTGGCTCAGGTACTGGCCTCGCAATGTATTTTGCAGGCAAAGCCAAAGAGTATGCGTATCAATATCGAAGGTACACTCCAACCTGGCGTGACGGCCAAGGATGTGGCTCTCTATATCATGGCTCAGATGACGACAAGTGGCGCTACGGGATACGTAGTGGAGTATGCAGGTAGTACCATCCGCGAAATGAGTATGGAGGGACGCCTCACACTCTCCAATCTCTCTATCGAGATGGGTAGCCGTGCTGGAATCATTGCCCCGGATGAGACGACATTCGCATGGCTGAAGGGCCGTGAGTATGCTCCCAAGGGAGAAGAATGGGACAAGGCTGTGGCAGAATGGAAAATGCTCCGTAGTGATGATGATGCTGTATTCGATCGCGAGGTGAACTATCGTGCTGAGGATATCGAGCCACGTATCACATACGGTACGAATCCTGGAGCAGGTGTGGCTATCGGCGAGTGCATACCGACATTGGAGGATATCTGCCCCGAAGAACAGGCTGGTTTCCTCTCCCAACTGAAATACATGCAGTTCCAGCCAGGTGAGAAATTGGAGGGACATCCTATCGACTATGTGTTCCTGGGCGCATGTACCAACGGGCGTATCGAGGACTTCCGTGCTTTTGCTTCAGTGGTGAAGGGAAAAAAGAAACATCCCGATGTAGTGGCATGGTTGGTACCTGGCAGTTGGCTGGTACGCCAGCAGATTATCGACGAGGGAATTGACAAGATATTGGAGGAGGCCGGATTTGAGCTCCGTCTTCCTTCCTGCTCAGCCTGTCTGGCGATGAATCCCGACAAGGTGCCTGCAGGCAAACTGAGCATCAGTACCAGCAACCGCAATTTTGTGGGACGTCAGGGTCCTGGAGCACGTACCGTATTGGCAAGCCCGCTTACCGTGGCAGCCAGCGCATTGACAGGAAAAATTACCGATCCACGTAAAATCCAAGCGTAACATGGCTAAACAGAAATTCAACATCGTGCAATCCACTTGCATACCCATCCGTATCGACAATTGCAATACGGACCTCATCATACCGGCCCGTTTCATGGCCTCTACCACACGTGATCCGAAATTCTTCGGCGATGCATTCATGCATGACTTGCGTTATGATGCTTCGGGACAGGAAGACAAGGACTTTGTGATGAACCAACCGGCCTATAGCGAGGCTCCCCGAGAGGGCGTACACGAGATTATCGTAGGAGGACAGAACTGGGGCTCAGGATCGAGCCGTGAACATGCAGCTTGGGCTATTGCCGGCTATGGCGTGCGAGTGGTTATCTCCAGCAGTTTTGCCGATATCCATCGCAACAACCTCCTCAACTGCTTTGTACTTCCCGTGGTGGTAAGCCGCGAGTTCCAACAGGAATTGTTTGATACTATCGAGGCTAATCCTCAGGCAATCGTCAAGGTGGATGTACCTGCTCAGACGGTAGAGAACGTGACAACAGGTCGCGTGGAGAAGTTTGATATCAATGGCTACAAGAAATATTGCTTGCTGAATGCATACGATGATATCGACTTCCTGATGGAGAACCAGGACAAGATAACTGCTTTCGAAGAGAACAGATGAGCGGAAGGCGCATCGAGATAATGGATACCACGCTGCGGGATGGCGAACAGACCAGTGGCGTGAGTTTTATGCCTCACGAAAAGTTGGCCATCGCCCGAGCCCTCCTACAGAAGCTCAAGGTGGATCGTATAGAAGTGGCCAGCGCTCGTGTATCGGCAGGGGAGAAAGATGCGGTAGAGAACATCACACGATGGGCTTCTACGGCAGGGATGCTGGATCGTGTGGAGGTCTTGGGATTTGTGGATGGCACTACCAGTGTGGATTGGATTCTCGAGGTAGGGTGTCGCAAACTCAACCTTCTGTGCAAGGGGTCCCGTCGCCATTGCGAGGGACAACTCAGAAAATCGGTCGAGGAACATATTCGCGACATTCGTGCCGTAGTGGCGTATGCTCATACCAAGGGCGTGTCGGTAAATGTATATCTCGAGGACTGGAGCAATGGCATGAAGGATTCGCCCGATTACGTATATGCCTTGGTGGACGGACTGCAGGACGCAGGTATTGAACGCTATATGCTACCCGATACATTGGGCGTAATGAATCCTATGGTGCTACTCGACTACATACGACTCATGACACAACGCTATCCCTCGTTGCACTTCGATTTCCATGCCCACAACGACTACGATTTGGCTATCAGCAACGTTCTGGCGGCTGTACAAGGTGGGTGTCGAGGGGTGCATACCAGCGTGAATGGTTTGGGTGAAAGAGCAGGAAATGCCTCTTTGGCCAGCGTGCAGGCGGTACTCATTGATCAGATGGGAGTCAGCACGGGTGTCGAGGAAAGTCAGTTGAACGAGGTGTCTCGTCTCGTGGAAAGCTATAGCGGTATCGCCATTCCGCCCAATCAACCCATCACGGGTGACAATGTGTTTACTCAGGTGGCTGGTGTACATGCCGATGGTGACAACAAGGCTGGATTGTATCAGAATGACCTGTTGCCCGAGCGTTTCGGACGCAAACGTGAATATGCCTTGGGCAAGAATAGCGGCAAGGCCAATATCCTGAAGAATCTCGAGGAGTTAGGCCTCGAACTCACTCCCGAACAAACCAAGCGCGTGACACAACGCATCATAGAACTGGGCGACAAGAAGGAACTGGTCACTCAGGAGGATCTTCCCTTCATCGTGAGCGATGTACTGAAGCATGGTACGATGGACGAGCATGTGAAACTCCTGTCATACGTCGTCACAACCGCCTTTGGCCTCAAGCCCTTGGCAAGCCTGCGACTGGAGATAAATGGGGAAACCTACGAAGAGAGTGCTCAGGGAGACGGACAGTTTGATGCCTTTGTACGTGCTATCCGACATATCTACAAGAATAAGTTGGGACGTCGCTTCCCGTGGCTGACCAATTATACGGTAAGCATTCCCCCTGGCGGACGTACCGATGCCTTTGTGCAGACCATCATCACTTGGAACTGGGACAATCGTGTCTTGCGTACCCGTGGCTTGGATGCTGACCAAACCGAGGCAGCCATCAAGGCTACCATAAAAATGCTGAACCTGATAGAACAAGATTTTACATCGTAAGAATATGAAACTGAAAATTGCTGTATTGGCCGGTGATGGAATCGGTCCTGAGATAATGGAACAAGGTGTGGCTGTGCTGAGTGCTGTAGCCGCTAAATACGGACACGAGGTGTCCTATACCGAGGCCCTGTGTGGCGCTCATGCCATCGACGAGGTAGGAGATCCCTTCCCCGAGGAGACTTTTCGCATTTGTCAGGAGGCTGATGCCGTTCTCTTTGCCAGCGTAGGTGATCCTAAGTTTGATAATGATCCTACCGCCAAGGTACGTCCCGAGCAAGGTTTGCTGGCTATGCGCAAGAAACTGGGCCTCTATGCCAATATCCGACCTGTAGAGACATTCGACTGCCTTGTGCACAAGTCACCATTGAAGGATGAACTCGTACGTGGAGCTGATTTCATCTGTATCCGCGAACTCACAGGAGGTATGTACTTCGGAGAGAAGAAGGAAGGTGTAGATGAGGCTTACGACACCAATTACTATACACGTCCCGAGGTGGAGCGCATTTTGCGTGTGGCCTATCAGTATGCACGCCAGCGTCGTCATCACCTCACGGTCGTGGACAAGGCCAATGTCTTGGCAAGCAGCCGTCTGTGGCGCAAGGTGGCTCAGGAAGTGATGACCGAATACCCTGATGTGACGACTGACTTTATGTATGTCGATAATGCCGCCATGCGCATGATTCAGGATCCTCGATTCTTCGACGTAATGGTTACAGAGAACACCTTTGGTGATATCC
>DCHV01000008.1:0-821 GCA_002314945.1 Prevotellaceae bacterium UBA1743 | reverse complement strand
GAGAATACCTTTGGCGACATCCTTACCGACGAGGGTAGTTGCATCACAGGCTCCATGGGCTTGTTGCCAAGTGCATCCACGGGTAGCAGTACCCCTGTCTTTGAACCTATCCACGGCAGTTGGCCTCAGGGAAAGGGACTCAATATCGCCAATCCTCTGGCACAGATTCTCAGCGTGGCTATGCTCTTCGAATACTTTGACCTGAAGGAGGAAGGAGCCTTGGTACGTGAGGCTGTACGCGCCAGTCTTGATGCTGAGGTGCGTACCCCTGAGATACAGGTAGAGGGGGGCGCTCATTATGGTACACGCGAAGTGGGCGCATGGATTGTTGATTACATAGCATCCAAATAATATGAAACTCTGGGAAAAGAACTATCAGATAACGGAGGAGATAGAGCGTTTCACCGTGGGACGCGATCGTGAGATGGACCTCTACCTGGCACAGGATGATGTGCTCGGCTCTATGGCACATATCACGATGCTCCAGAGTATCGGTCTGCTTTCTGCCGATGAACTACAGAAACTCCTTGCCGAGTTGCGTCATATCTATGCACAGATACAGCAGGGCGATTTTCGTATAGAGGAAGGTATCGAGGATGTTCATTCTCAGGTAGAACTGATGCTTACTCGTGCTCTGGGTGACATGGGCAAAAAGATCCATTCCGGACGAAGTCGCAATGATCAGGTGCTGGTCGATCTGAAACTCTTCACTCGCAGGCAGTTGAAGGACGTGGTGGAGGATGTGGTCACTCTCTTCCGCGAATTGCAGGCGCAGAGTGAACGATACAAGGACGTACTGATGCCTGGCTATACTCATCTCC
>DCHV01000086.1:3686-12422 GCA_002314945.1 Prevotellaceae bacterium UBA1743 | reverse complement strand
GAACCAGCTGAGCTAAACGCCCTCACCTTTTCTTTCGAAAAGCGATGCAAAGGTAGAGCGTTTTTTGTAATCTACCAAATGATTCGGCTGTTTTTTCTGCTTTCCTGTCGAAAAAAGATATTTTACAAGGCAAATCGCTTGGATTGCTCCTCAATCAAAGACTTGTCTTGGAAATAATTAATCTTCATTGCACGACGAACCTCGTCCATGGTTTGTGCGGCTGCCTCGCGTGCCACTTCGCATCCTTTCTGGAGAATGTCGTACACGGCTGGTATGTCCTTCTCTAACTCAGCACGACGAAGTCGGATGGGCTCAAGTGTCTCCTGGAGGACGGCCATGAGCAGTTTCTTGCATTTCATATCGCCTAAACCACCACGGGTATAGTGGTCTTTCATCTCCTGGAGGCTCTGATAATCGGTGGTGAGACGGGCTACCTGCTCGTCGCTACAGAAAGCATCCAGATAGGTGAAGACGGTATTCCCTTCGAGATGCCCAGGGTCGTTGACCTGCAGGTGGGTGGGGTCGGTGTACATAGTCTTGACCTTCTTGTTTATCTCATCGGCAGGATCACTCAGATAGATGCAATTACCCAGTGATTTACTCATTTTTGCCTTTCCATCGGTACCTGGGAGACGGAGGCATGCAGCATTCTCGGGAAGGAGTATATTGGGCTCTACGAGGGTGTCCCCATAGATATTGTTGAACCTGCGTACAATCTCGCGACATTGCTCCAGCATGGGCTCTTGGTCTTCGCCTACAGGGACGGTAGTGGCCTTGAAGGCTGTGATGTCGGCTGCCTGACTGATAGGATAGGTGAAGAATCCGACGGGGATGCTCTCTCCTCCAAAACCACGCATCTGAATCTCTGTTTTTACCGTTGGGTTGCGTTGCAGACGGCTGACAGATACCAAGTCCATGAAGTAGAAGGAGAGTTCGCATAACTCGGGAATCTGACTTTGGATAAATAGCGTACTTTTGTTTGGGTCAAGTCCTACGGAGAGGTAGTCGAGGGCTACCTCGATGACATTCTGTCGTACCTTCTCGGGGTTCTCGATATTGTCGGTCAAGGCTTGTGCATCAGCCTCAAAGATGAAGATTTTGTCATAAAGACCGGAGTTCTGGAGCTCTACACGACGACGCAATGAACCTACATAGTGCCCGATGTGGAGTTTTCCTGTGGGACGATCTCCTGTTAAAATGATTTTCTCTGTTGCTTTCATTAATTATCTTATTTATATTGTATTTCAGAACATTTTCTCTATCTTTTCTTGTTCCATGATGGTAAGGATGGGTTTTCCATCGGGAGTATAGTTGGGGTTCGTACTGGCGAACAGATCTCCTACTATCTTGTCCATTTCCTCGTGACTGAGAATCTGCCCAGAGATAATGGCGGTTTTGTGTGCCATGGTAAGGGCGAGGGTATGTTGTATATCATTCCCAGGATGGGATGTCTCTTCGCGTGCTGCTACTACAATGTCTGCCAATAGAGTAGCGGGATCAAGGCCCTCGATACCTTGTGGCACTCCTTGGATGGAGAAACTCCCTCCTCCCAATGAAGTGATGTCAAATCCTAAAGCATGTAATTCGTCGGTCATCTCCTGGAGTAATATTGCATCGGATGGTGAAAACTGTACCATCTCGGGAAATAGGAGCCCCTGAGTGGAGAAGGATTGTCCTTCCATCTGTTTCATGTAACTATCGTATAGAATGCGGATATGGGCTCTATGCTGGTCGATGAACATCAGCCCTGAACGTACGGCTGTGAGAATGTAACTGCCGAGATACTGGAAGTATCCGTTGCCTGCGATATCACCATCTGTATTTTCAAGCGGAAGGTCCATCATGTCGGGCGAATACGCAGGGAGGGATATGTCCGGTGCTCCAGCTTTCTCTACTCCTGCATATAACTTGTCCCAATCCGTCGTTTCGCGATGATAACAATTTTCGGAATGGTGGTTGAAGGGGTTGTATGTAGGGTCGGTTTGTAGTCGTGGCGCCTTTGGTGTGCCATCTTGGATGTTAGGCGTAAAAACTGGAATGTCGGGTTTCCCCTCGGTGTCGAAATCAAGGGTAGGTATAGCATTGAAACGTCCCAATGTCTCGCGTATGGAAGCAACGATAATTTGCCAAATGGAGTTCTCGTCCTCAAACTTGATTTCGGTTTTTGTGGGATGGATGTTTACATCAATATTGGCTGGATCTACTTGAAAATAGATAAAATAGGGTATCTGTTCTCCTGTAGGAATCATCTGTTCGAATGCCTCCATCACAGCCTTGTGAAAATATGGATGACGCATATAACGGCCGTTGACGAAGAAATACTGTTGTGCCCCTTTCTTCTTGGCGGACTCGGGCTTTCCTACAAAACCGCGAATCTTCAGCAAGGAAGTATCAACCTCGACATTGAGGAGTTGTTCCCCAAGTTTTTTCCCGAAGATATTCTGTATTCGCTGGCGTGTGTTGGTCGCTTGAAGTTGGGTGACCAATGTGCCATTTTGCATGAGAGAGAAATCCACACTGGGATTGACCAGCGCAATGCGTTCGAATTCCTGAATTATGTTATTCAATTCCGTTTGGTTGGATTTGAGGAATTTACGTCTGGCAGGTATATTGAAGAAGAGGTTTCGTATTTCGAAATCGGCACCTGATGGGCAGGAGCAAATGTCCTGGCTGATTACTTTTGAACCTTCGATGCATAGTCGGGTTCCCAATTCATGGTCGAAAGTACGTGTGGTAAGCCGTACTTGTGCCACGGCTGCTATAGAAGGAAGCGCCTCTCCACGGAATCCCATAGTGCGCAGAGAGAATAGGTCTTCGGCTTTCTGTATCTTGGAGGTGGCGTGACGTTCGAAGGCCAATCTGGCATCTGTCTCGCTCATCCCCTTGCCGTTGTCTATCACTCGGATGCTGGTGCGTCCTGCGTCTTCCACCACCACATCCACTTTGGTAGCTCCAGCATCCACGGCATTCTCCATCAGTTCCTTGATGACGGATGCGGGACGCTGGATCACTTCGCCAGCAGCTATCTGATTGGCTACAGAGTCGGGTAGAAGGTGTATGATGTCCATAATTTGGTGGGGGATTAGAATCTTGCGTTTCCAGTGAGCAAGTAGCGCCACAGAAGGAAAAGGACAAGGATAATAACTAACAAGATAGGCCACATGACTTTCCTCCCTTCGCGGTATTTTTGTGCTCGAGGGGTAAAGTTGATGAAAGTCCCTTTGAATTTTGTGGGATCATAGGGCTCCTGTTGGGAGGGCTGGATTCCCTGCTCGCGTTGCACATCGCGTATCAGTTTGTCCAGTTTCTCCTTTTTCTCGTCCGTGAATATCGACACGTGACGATATCGTCGGGGTTCTCTTGTCTTAAACATTCCCATATCGTAATCAGTTGTGTGGTATGTCACTAAGTTTCTGCCGTGGAGCGACTCGTTGTATGCTTTTCTTGAGTTCTGTCCCACTCTTCTTTGGACGCCACTCGAAGAGGTCATCCTTATCCACAGGACGTATGTAGTCGAACCATGCAAAATTCTCAAGGTACAAACTTTGGGGCGGGATGAGTATGACGGGATAGAGCGTACCAGTCGCTGCAGGAGTCCATATCTTACGAAGTTTTCTATCTTTCATATATAAGATCATCTCGGTCGTCTCAGTATGGTTCATTCCTACCATTAAACTGTCGTCATCAAAGGGATAAAAATTGACGATCACATTCCCCAGTACGGTGGTCTTGCTGATCTGCCCGTTCTCGAAATAGGAGTGAAGTTCCGTGCCTGCAACTTGATTGTAATGAATGCTGTCGATACGCTCGACAGTGAGGCTCTGTCGGAGTACCTGAATACTGTCCATCGTACTATCGTTCATATAGGCTCGTATCTCCTCTCCGAGTAACTGCTGCCCCATCTGCCACAGAATAGGATCTTTGTACATTATCAGGCATGAATCAATGCCGCTATATACCATGGAATCGCATACTGCCTGCACATCCTCGCGGAAAGACCTGACATGGTGGTAGGCATGGAGCATTCGATACATGCTGTCGGTGTCGAGATGAAAGGTATAGACACGGAACGAGTCGGCATGGATATACATGGTGTCCCGTTGTGAGAAGTCAATGGCCAGAGCACTATCAGCAGCTTCGGCATACCCAGTCTTATCGTCGTAGAAACAATAGTTTCCCTTGAAAATATTCTTGTTTATAGCGTCTGTATATTCAACCTTTCCGAACGCTTTTCCCACTTTCTCCGTGCCATCCCATACCAAACTGTCGCCTACCATTTTTTTCCCGGTGTTAGAAACCAAACTACGGTTGAGTAGGTATGCGAATTTCGTCTGTGTATGATAGTACCCCTTTTCGGAATAGATATGATTCTCTCCGTTGTCTATGTTGGACGGACCCACGATGTGTGCAATGGCAGTCTTCGTGTTGTAATGGAGGGTATCGGAAACTAAGGTGGTTTGAGCTGTGTCTGGTGGAGCTGGATTGACGAGCTTTACGTTGTAGTTGAATGTCGCATCACGTGTGGAAGGACTGTATTGCCCCCAGTCGCTCGTTAGTTGGTTTCCCTGATCAAGCAGTCGTCCTCCTTCGAAGAAATAACCCAAGTCATAAAGACGATCATAGTCGAGACTATCGGTGTAAAGTTGTGTCTCGAGATGTGTGAGCACTACATTGTGTCGCACATGTGCCAATTGATTGGGGCCATCGTAGAACAACTGGTCACCCACCAACGTAAGGGTGTCTCCTTGATTCATCCTGACGTTGCCGTATGCGTCGAAACTGTTTGTTTTGTCGAAATAGAGGGCACTATCACAATACATGAGGATGCCTTCGTGCTCGAACTGCACATTACCTACCAGAAATTGTGCATCCCGATTGGTGCGCTCATCGTAATACAACTGGTCAGCATGGAGAAGGTGCACCTTCACCTCCGATTGAACTCTCTCCTGTTTCTCTTCATTTGCCACATTGTTCTGTGCGAAGACGAAAGAAAGGCCGAGTAAACAACAAAGTGATATGCCTACGATTCTACCTGCCATTTACTTTACCCAGCCTGGATATTGGAATTCACAATCGCGCCAATCCTCGTTGATACGAATATATGTGTTCTTTTGTTTTTCCCGAATCCATCGGGCAATGTATTCCTCACTCTTCTTTTCCTGTACCATGTCCTTTAGTACCTGAAAATCCTCGGACATGCTTGCTCTGTGGGAAATGATGCGTGTCTTCAGACGTGCAATGGCACAGACAGTGGCACCTTTGGAGTTGACCATGGTAAATGGCTTAGATATCTCACCTACTTCGAGGCCATCTACCACACGTGCCAATTCTGGTGACACAGCTGCTAACTGCCCCATCTCAAAACGCGTGGTACGGTCGCCTGTCTCTGTACGATTGGATACTATGCCATGGTTGTTGCGTGTGTCCTTGTCGTCGGATATGGCTTGTGCCCCCTCATCGAATGTGAAAGTCCCGCTCCTAATATCATCCGCAATAGAGTCAAGTCGTGCCAAAGAGGCATCAATGTCTCCTTGTGCCACATTGGGACGCATTAGAATATGACGAACTTTTACCTTGTCTCCACGCTTGTCAATTAACTGAATGATATGATACCCAAATTCCGATTGTACGACCTTACTCACCTTCTTGGGGTCAGTCAAGCCAAAAGCTACGTTTGCAAAAGCTGGATCTAATTCGCCACGACCATAATAGGGCATTTCTCCTCCTTGCCTACGGCATTCTTCATCCTGAGAATACAAACGAGCCAATGTTGCAAAGGATGTGCTTCCGTTACTTGCACGCTCGGCATAATCGCGCAACACGCCTTTTACACGGTCAATCTCTTCTTGAGGTATTCGGGGTTGTTGTACTAATATCTGAACCTCTACCTGTGTTGGAATTAGGGGCAGGCTGTCCTCTGGTAAGTCCTTGAAGTATCGGCGTACCTCAGCTGGTGTGATTTTGATATCCTTCGTCAACTGTTCACGCATCTTCTCGGCCGTGAGCTTGTCCTTGTACTGCTCAAAGAGATCTTCTCGAATCTGTGAGATAGACTTTCGCATGTACTCTTCCAATTTCTCTTTGCTTCCTGCCATCAAGATGCGATCGTTGAGGAATTGCTCCACATAACGGTTTACTTCTGCGTCTGTTGCATCTACACTATCGATAACAGCCTGATGAAGAAATAGTTTCTGAATGGCCAATTGTTCTGGGATTACACAATAAGGATTCCCGCTGATGTTGGCTCCGTAGTCATTGCGAACACCCTCGACATCGGACAAGAGGATTGCCTCATCACCCACGACCCAAACCACCTGATCAATGATGTGACTCTGAGCCTTGACACCCGAGGCTATCAGTAGGAATGTCAAGGAGAGTATGGTAGCCCTTCTTGCCATGAGGAATCTGATTATAGCATTTGTTCTTTTCACAACAAGCCTTAATGATTGTTCACTGTTTTTAGGATATCTTCGTCCACTTCAATCGTATAGCGTTCTCGTAGTTTCTTTGCAAACTCCATCTCTTGTGCATGTTGGTAGTCAGAAATCACCTGACCTCCCACATCGCTCCAATCTTCAGGATTTTTCTTTAGCGATTTTCCTATAATCCCTGTATAGGGAAAGTCTTGCATCGGTTCTAATGCGCCCTTTTTCTTGAAAGCGAGAACATCCACGTTGGTATTCTCTCCTTCTTCGAAAAGACGTTTTTCCATCTTGACGGTGACACTATCTTTGTTGAATTTTTCCCGAATGGTTGAAATCCATCCGCTTTCATCCACTTTTTTTAGTGCTTTCTGTACGTTTTTGATGTCGGCTTTTTCCCGGCAGTGGAATATCATACCTTTATAGTGAGGCTTCTCCCAAATGTATTTTTTCTTATTGGCCTTGAAATAGCGTTCGATACCTACTGTATCTCGGCTGGCAGGCTCCCATATTTGACGACTGCATATCTCGAAAAGAAGTAAGCCATCGTGGTATTCCTTTATCAGATACTTCAAATCTGAGTCCTCTTTGCTCAGTCGCTCTGTTTCATCATCTAAAATTTCCTCAATGGTCTTGTTGGAGGTCTTGGACATGTTCTCAAGAATCTTTGTCGACATTTTTTCCTCCAATCCTTGTCTTTCCATGAAGCGCTGGATGTTGGGCTTTAGCGTTTCGTAGTCCTCTAACTCTTTTTGATCCACCATCTTCACGATATGGTATCCTACTGTAGATATGAATGGCTCGCTGTATTCTCCCACTTGCAAAGAGTAGGCGACATCCTCGAATTCCTTCAAGGTTTGGTTGGGACCTATCCATGGAAGTTCTCCGCCCTTGGAGGCTGAACCAGGATCTTCAGAAACCTGTTGTGCCATTGTCGCAAAGTCTGCTCCATCCTTCAATGCCTGATAGACGGAGTCAATGCGTGTCTGTGCCTTTTGCTTTTCTCCTTCATCTGCCATCTGTTTCAGACGGATAAAGATATGGGCTGGCTTGATGAGTTTTTTCCCTTGCAGAGCAGCTTTCATACCATCATAGTATTTTTTGCATTCGACTTCCATCAAGTTTTGAGGAAGCAAGAGGGAACGTATTTGCTGGTTGCGATACGTGAGAAATTCCTGTTTGAAACTGGACAATGTGTCCAATTGTGCTTCTTCGGCAGCAATTACCTTCAATTTGTAGTTGACGAATAGGTCCACGTATTCCGATACACTCTTCTTATCCACTACATTATCATTGTTGTTCTTGTTGTAGTTGTACTCAAATTCACTACGTGGAACAGGTTGGCCGTTGATACGCATGACAATGGGATCTTCCTCTTGCGCGAAAGATAATGTACTGCACAACAAACAGCATATCAGGAATCTAACTTTCATGAAAATTTCAGGTTTATGAGAAATGCTTACTGTGGACGGCTATAATTGGGGGCTTCACTTGTGATAGTGACATCGTGTGGATGACTTTCTTGTACACCCGCATTGGTGATGCGTACGAATTTGGCTTTGTGCAGTTCTTCGATTGTGGAAGCGCCACAATAGCCCATGCCACTACGCAATCCACCAATCAACTGGTAAATAACTTCTTGTACCATGCCTTTGTAGGGAACACGACCGGCAATTCCTTCGGGTACCAGTTTCTTTACATCCTTCACCCCAGCTTGGAAATAACGATCTTTGCTCCCGCACTCCATAGCCTCAAGTGAACCCATTCCACGATAACTCTTGAACTTTCGTCCGTTGTAGATGATGGTGTCACCAGGACTCTCCTCGGTTCCTGCAACCAATGAACCTATCATCACGGAGTAACCTCCAGCTGCTAATGCTTTTACAACATCGCCACTATAGCGCAAACCGCCATCGGCAATCAAGGGAACTCCAGTACCCTGTAATGCACTGGCTACATCGTACACGGCACTCAACTGAGGTACACCAACTCCTGCCACTACACGAGTGGTGCAGATGCTGCCAGGGCCGATGCCTACTTTTACTCCATCTGCTCCGGCTTCGGCCAACATGCGTGCTGCTTCGCCGGTTGCCACATTGCCAACGACAATGTCCACATCGGGGAACTGCTTTTTTGCTTCTTTGAGTTTTTCCACCACATATTTACTATGGCCATGTGCCGTGTCGATAACAATCGCATCCACTCCAGCATCCACCAGCGCTTTCATACGATCCAATGTATCGTTGGTCACACCAACGCCAGCTGCTACACGCAGACGACCTTTACTATCTTTGCAGGCCATTGGTTTGTCCTT
>DCHV01000086.1:0-3609 GCA_002314945.1 Prevotellaceae bacterium UBA1743 | reverse complement strand
ATCTTGTTTTCTTGTAGAATGTCTGATGCGGAAATCAAATCCGTTTGTACATGGGTAGTCACCAAGTTCTCGCTTGTCATAACTTCGTCAATCAGACGATTGTGATTGCGCTCAAAACGCAAATCCCTGTTAGTAACGATGCCAACCAAGTGATTTTCCTCATCTACAACTGGAATTCCACCGATATGGTATTCGCTCATCAATTCGATTGCATCTGCCACTGTGCTACCTCGTCGAATTGTGATTGGATCATATATCATACCATTCTCGGCACGTTTCACAATGGCTACTTGGCGTGCTTGTTCTTCGATGCTCATATTCTTGTGTATAACGCCGATACCACCCTCGCGTGCGATTGCAATGGCCATGGTCGCTTCTGTGACTGTGTCCATGGCGGCTGTGACGAAAGGAACCTTGAGCTCAATATTCCTTGAAAACTTGGTAGTTAGTTCCACTGTGCGGGGAAGGACCTCGGAATAAGCGGGAACAAGAAGAACGTCGTCATAGGTGAGCCCGTCCATGATGATTTTGTCTGCAATGAAAGATGCCATAATCTGTAGAATTTATTTCGTGCAAAGATACGACAAATTCTGCGGATAAATGTTACTTAGACGTACAAAAAATCTTAATTTGCTAGTTCTGACAAGAACTTGATACGAACAAGTCTAACCTCTATCTCTGAATAGTCGTCTCCTAATTCATCCAAAGCTATGTCCAAGTTGTCTGTCTCCGATTCATCATGGAAATAACTATAGATGTCATCCACGTGATCGGGATCCATTACGTCATCGATGTAGTAGTCGATGTTCAATTTCGTTCCACTATATACAATTGCTTCAATTTCATCGAATAATTCGTCCATATCCATGCCCTTTGCATGAGCAATGTCCTCTAAAGATAGTTTGCGGTCGATTCCTTGGATGATGCTGACTTTGTTTTTGCTTTTGTTTACTACACTACGAAAACGGAAATCTTCCCATGGCTCAATTTCGTTTTCTTCGCAATAGCGTGCTATCAACGTGCAGAATTCCTTTCCGTATCTGGCAGCCTTCCCGGAACCTACCCCCGGAATATTCTGAAGCATTTCCATGTTCACGGGGAAAGTAGTAGCCATTGCGTCCAGGGAAGAATCGAGGAAGATTACATAGGGAGGTATGCCCAATTTCTGAGCTTTGCTCTTGCGAAGATCCTTGAGCATAGATAAAAGCGTTTCGTCCAATGCGGATGTGGACATAGGTGTCTCTTCGTAGTCGGCGAACTCGTTCTCCTCGGTAAACAGGAAGGTCTTGGGTGACTTGATGAAATCACGCCCTTCTTTGGTTAGTTTTAGTAATCCGTAATTTTCTACATCCTTTTTTATGTATCCGGATATCATTGCTTGGCGCAATACGGCATTCCAATAATGGCGATTATGGTTGTCTCCACAGCCGAAACAATCTAACATGTTGTGGCGACGAGATACGATTTCCTCGTTTTCTCGACCAATGAGGATATTTTCCACATAATCCACCTTGAAGTCTTCTTTTAGGGTCAATATAACCTTTAAGGCTATCAGCAAATCATTCTTCCCCTCCATTTGCGTCTTGGGATGCAGGCAGTTGTCACAGTTCCCGCAATTGTCTTTCTCGTATTCTTCGCCGAAATAATGCAAGATAAATTTTCGACGGCAGATAGAAGATTCTGCGTATGATGCTGTTTCGGCTAACAGTTGGCGGCCGATATCTTGTTCGGCCACAGGTTTCCCTTCCATGAACTTATCCAACTTCTGCAAGTCCTTGGGTGAGTAGAAAGTGAGACAGATGCCTTCTCCTCCATCACGTCCTGCACGTCCAGTTTCTTGGTAGTAGCCTTCCAGACTCTTGGGTATGTCATAATGAATGACAAAGCGTACATCAGGTTTGTCTATGCCCATTCCGAAAGCTATGGTTGCTACAATTACATCCAATCGTTCCATGATGAAGTCATCTTGCGTCTGGTTGCGTGTGGCAGAATCCATCCCTGCATGATAAGCGCGGGCATTGATGTGGTTTACGCGAAGCACTTCGGCCAAATCTTCCACTTTTCTTCTGCTTAAGCAATAAATGATTCCACTCTTTCCTTGGTGCTGCATGATGAAACGGATGATGTCCTTTTCTACGTCTTTTGTCTTGGGACGTATTTCATAATACAGATTGGGCCTGTTGAAAGAACTCTTGAACTCCGATGCGTTGACCATTCCCAAGTTCTTCTTGATGTCCCCTCTTACTTTATCTGTGGCAGTTGCCGTCAAAGCTATGACAGGCGCTTGACCGATTTCGTTTATGATGGGACGTATTCTTCTGTATTCGGGACGAAAATCGTGACCCCATTCCGAGATGCAATGCGCTTCATCCACAGCATAAAAGGAAATCTTTACTTTTGCAAGGAACTCTGCATTCTCGTCTTTTGTAAGACTTTCGGGAGCTACATAAAGTAATTTGGTTCTCCCATCCAATACATCGTGCTTCACTTGGTCGATTTGACCTTTGGTGAGAGATGAGTTGAGGAAATGGGCAATGCCGTCATCCTCGCTTACTTGTCTGATGGCATCCACTTGATTTTTCATAAGGGCAATTAGGGGAGATATAACAATAGCTGTTCCTTCCATCAGCAAGGCTGGTAACTGGTAACATAAGGATTTTCCGCCCCCAGTCGGCATAAGTACAAATGTATCTTTGCCGTCTAATAAATTACGGATGATGGCTTCTTGGTCACCCTTGAAACTGTCAAATCCGAAATAGCGCTTCAGTTGTTCAGTCAAGTTGAAATCTTCCATACCTCTTCTCTAATTGTCAATACAAAATTAAATGTTTTTTATGAAAGTTCAAAGTCTGCCTCCTCTTTTTTTCTCTTAAATACACAAAAAAAGGGTGCAATACTCTAATTGCACCCTTTTTGATAATAATTATTTTACGTTATTCAGTTGAGATGAAGATTCTTCTCAATCTGACACTTTGCGTATTCCAATGTTATTTTCAAAGTTTTCTTGCGTGTGGATGGCGCTTCGAATTGGGCATCTATCATTAAAGTCTCCATAATGCTTCTCAGTCCTCTCGCTCCCAATTTATATTCGACAGCCTTGTCGACGATGTATTCTAATGTCTCCGGCTCGAATGTCAAGTCAATACCATCCATCTTGAATAATTTGATCTGCTGTTTTACAAGTGAATTCTTTGGTTCCGTAAGGATGTTGCGTAAAGCAACTCGATTTAATGGGTTCAGATATGTAAGTACTGGCAGACGACCTATTATTTCTGGGATGAGGCCAAAAGATTTGAGGTCCTGGGGTACAATATACTTCATCAAGTCTTTGGAATTCACGTTACGCATATTTTGTACATTGTTGTATCCCACCACATGAGTATTGAGACGTTGTGCAATTTTCTTTTCAATACCATCGAACGCTCCGCCACAGATGAACAGGATATTTCGTGTGTCCACATGAATATAATCCTGATCAGGATGTTTTCGTCCTCCCTTTGGAGGAACGTTTACCATACTTCCTTCCAGTAGTTTCAGTAATCCTTGTTGTACACCTTCTCCGCTGACGTCTCGAGTGATGCTCGGGTTGTCGCTTTTGCGAGCAATCTT
>DCHV01000102.1 GCA_002314945.1 Prevotellaceae bacterium UBA1743 | reverse complement strand
GCATTTTTAAGTTAGAATATACAATCGAAGTGGAAATGTTGAGTATGTTGATGAGCATTCTGCAAGTGATTATTTTACCTCTTCTGCTTGGAATGCTTCTACGTCGAATTTTACCTCGTTTAACCGATGGAATCGCGACTTTTCTGCCTTCTTTCTCAGTCTTATGTATTATGTTGATTGTAGGTGTCGTAGTATCTTGCAATAGTGAGGTGTTACATTCGGCAGGTTTGATACTGATAGGCGTAGTGGTATTGCAGAATTTACTTGGCTATGCATTGGGTTATGGAATCGGATATCTATTTCGTCTCTCTCCTGTTCGTCGTATTGCCATTTGTGTGGAGGTGGGAATGCAAAATTCAGGATTAGCATGTAGTCTTGCTGCACAACATTTCACACTTATGCCTTTAGCTACTGTACCTGGTGCCTTATTCTCTGTTTGGCATAATATCTCAGGTGCAATATTAGCCCGATTATTCGTTATTTTTCGCCAAAAACAAAAGAAATGAAAATAGCACTTGACGTACATACGCATACGATTGTGTCCGGTCATGCGTTTTCCACCCTATCCGAGATGATTGATTCGGCGCAACGAAAAGGTCTTTCTTTGTTTGGAATAACCGAACATGCTCCATCTATTCCTGGTACTTGCCATCCTATTTATTTCCGCAATCTACATGTGGTGCCACGTAGATGGAATGGGATGCGTCTTTTGCTCGGCGCAGAATTGAATATACTCGATACCAAGGGGACCATTGATCTGGAGGAGCCCTATTTGTCTATGCTTGATTTACGTATAGCTGGGATTCATTCTTTGTGCTGGCAAGGAGGTTCTGCGGAGGAGAATACGAATGCCATGGTGCAGGCAATATGCAATCCATGGACACAGATTATCAGTCATCCAGGAGATGGCACGGCAAAATTGTCGTTCGAACCAATCGTTTTGGCCGCAAAAGAGAAGCATACGTTACTCGAAATAAATAATTCCAGTTTACTGCCGGTACGTGGAAAACGCGAGGTGGCAATTCCCAATAATATGGAGATTCTTCGTTTATGTAAGAAGTATGAAGTGCCTGTCATTTTGGGTAGCGATGCACATATCGCTTTGGATATTGCGAATTACGAATTGCTCTGGCCTCTACTTTCGGAAACGGAGTTCCCCGAACAACTGATAGTGAATAATCAGCCTGATTATTTTCTCTCGTACTTGAATATTTCTTCTCCTATAGTTTAGCCGCAATATAATAAATTTTGATTTTTGTCGAATTCTTTCAACTCCGTAGAAAAAGAAAAAGGGTTATCTCACGACAACCCAATTTTCATTAACCTTAAATCTAATACCATGAAAAACTGCTGCAAAGGTATTATATTTTTTTGTTGCAGTCCAAATATTAAGCGATTTTTTTTGCAAAAAAATAGTATTTCTCTCACTTTGAACTGGCTCTCGAAAGTACTCACTTTGACCTACGGACGTTTGTTGTCACGACTCGGCCAAATGAAAGTAAACTTTCTTTGGCTCTCGCTACTCCAATAATTCGGATTTCATCAAATAAATTTGACTTTTTCGAATTTCATCGCGACTCACCCAATCAAAAATGAATTTTTGTTGGGCTTCGCTGCTCATAAATTTGTGAATTCTCTCACTTAATCGTACCTTTGCACACATTTTATAAGGTTTACATATGCAGAATATCAGAAACATTGCGATTATTGCTCATGTCGATCATGGGAAGACGACTCTGGTGGATAAGATGTTACTTGCTGGAAACTTGTTCAGAGAGAACCAGCAGACGGGTGAATTGATGTTGGACAACAACGAATTGGAACGCGAACGAGGTATCACTATCTTGAGTAAAAATGTTTCTATAAATTACAAAGATACAAAGATAAATATTATCGATACTCCGGGCCACTCTGATTTCGGAGGTGAAGTAGAGCGTGTGCTGAATATGGCCGATGGGTGCATACTGTTGGTGGATGCGTTCGAGGGCCCTATGCCTCAGACCCGTTTTGTGTTGCAAAAGGCATTGCAAATAGGCCTGAAGCCAATCGTCGTAATAAATAAGGTGGACAAGCCCAACTGTCGTCCAGAAGAGGTGTATGAAATGGTGTTTGATCTAATGTGTGATCTTGATGCTACAGAGGAACAGTTGGATTTCCCTGTTATTTATGGATCGGCAAAGAATGGATGGATGGGACCTGATTGGACCACTCCGACCGATAATATCTCTTATCTTCTGGATTCTATTTTGGAACATATACCATCTCCTGAACAGTTGGAAGGAACTCCTCAAATGCTCATCACAAGTCTCGACTACAGTAACTATACGGGTCGTATCGCAGTGGGTAGAGTACATCGTGGTACGCTGAAAGAGGGTCTCAATATCACTATTATACACCGCGATGGAAGTAAAGAGAAAACAAAGATAAAGGAATTGCATACTTTTACGGGTATGGGCCGTCAGAAAATCTCGGAGGTAAACAGTGGAGATATTTGTGCAATTATTGGTCTGGATAATTTCGAAATTGGTGATACTTTGTGTGATTATGAAAATCCAGAAGCATTGCCTCCTATCAGTATCGATGAACCTACGATGAGTATGCTGTTCACTATCAACGATAGCCCTTTTTTCGGGAAGGAAGGCAAATACTGTACCAGTCGTCACATCAATGAACGATTACAGAAGGAATTGGAAAAGAACCTTGCGTTGCGCGTGGAACAAGCCGAGGGCTATACCGATCGATGGATTGTGAGTGGCCGTGGTGTGTTGCATCTGAGTGTACTGGTGGAAACAATGAGACGAGAGGGATATGAATTACAGGTGGGACAACCTCAGGTTATCTTCAAAGAGATAGATGGAGTGAAATGCGAACCTATAGAGGAATTGACTATCAATGTGCCTGAAGAATTCTCCAGTAAAATGATTGATATGGTAACTCGTCGTAAGGGCGAAATGATTAGTATGGAGAACCAAGGCGAACGTGTCAATATCGAGTTCTTGATTCCAAGTCGTGGTATTATCGGTCTGCGCACGAATGTATTGACTGCCAGTCAAGGAGAGGCAATAATGGCTCATCGCTACAAAGAGTACCAACCATTCAAGGGCGAGATAAGTCGTCGTACCAACGGCAGTATGATTTCGTTGGAAACAGGTACTGCCTTTGCCTATAGTATCAACAATCTGCAGGATCGTGGCAAGTTCTTTATCGAACCTCAAGAACAGGTGTATGCTGGCCAGGTGGTGGGTGAACATGTCCACGATAACGACTTGGTTGTAAACGTGACCAAAGCAAAGCAGCTGACCAATATGCGTGCGAGCGGTTCGGATGAAAAAGCCAGGATTATTCCAGCTACTATCTTCTCCCTTGAGGAAGCACTCGAATATATCAAAGAGGATGAGTATGTTGAGGTGACACCCAAGAGTATGCGTATGCGCAAGGTTATATTGGATCATCTGGAGCGCAAAAGAACAGGGAGGAATGTCGAATGAGAAAGTCCTTTTTGGTTCTTGGATTGGTTTATGGTATGATGGTTCAGGCACAACAAGCTGAACAATATTATGAGGATCTATATTCTGATACATGGGTGGCCACCGATGGAGTAGGGCGTTTTACTCCTACTGGAGACGAAGTGGCATTGAAGACGGACAAATCCCGTACTGTAGGTATTTTTTATATTACTTGGCATACGCGAGGATTGCACGATGGACAGCCATACAAAGCTGATGTGAGCAAAGTTCTTGCTGAGGATCCTGGCGCCAGCAGGAACGACAATAGTACAGCATGGACCATAGGTTCTTATCATTGGGGCGAACCAGAATATGGGTATTTCCTCAGCCAAGACGAATATGTAATACGTCACGACATGTCAATGCTTGCTGATGCAGGGGTGGATCTGATTATTCTTGATGTGACGAATGCCGTACATTATTGGGATGAGTGGGAAGTGATGTTTCGTACGATGACACAAATGAAGGAAGAAGGCAATAAGGTGCCCAAATTCTGTTTTTGGTCTTTCAATGGTAATTGTATTACAGTTGTGCAGAAACTGTATGAGGCGTATTACAAGACTTCCAAGTATCAAGATTTGTGGTTCTATTGGAAAGGAAAACCGCTTCTGCTCTATAATGGAACCCCGAGCGTGGATGCCAATCCAAATGGCGGACAGCATGACGTGATAGATTATTCTGATGAGATAAAGGAGTTCTTTACCCTACGTACTATGTGGTGGGGATATAAGGAATGGGCAGGAAAACCCTTTGTGGGTACCGAGGATAACTGGAGTTTTGGCTATCAGTTGAATGACGAAGAGGTACTGTCAATGTCGCCTGAGGATCGTGCCAGTAAACATTTGGGCACTCTGGAGGAATATGCGGTAACCCCAGCCCAACACCCCATAAGTATCGTGGGGAAGAGTTGGCGTGGTGATACGAAAGAGCCTGAGATGGATGAATGTGATATGCCTAGCAAAACGTATGTTCCATATTTGAAAGAACAGCGTGAGAATCCCACCCAATACGGCATCTATTTTCAAGACCGTTGGGATGAGGCTTTGTCTGTAGATCCAGAATTTGTCTATCTGAACGATTGGAATGAATGGACAGCTGGTAAGTATAAGAACGGCAAGGATCCTTCTGGAGTGGCCGATTTGACCGTTGATTTTTTAGGACGAAAGGATAATCCATTCTATTTTGTGGATCAGTACAATGCGGAATATAACCGTACCATTGCTCCTATGAAGAATGGATATACCGACAACTATTATATGCAGATGGTACAGAATATTCGTCGCTACAAAGGAGTAAGAGATATTCCTGTTAATCGCGGACTCGTAAGTATTCAAATGGATGGCGTGTTCGATGACTGGACATCTTGTACGGTGGAATATCGTGATACGCGCAACGACATCGTACATCGAGACTATGACGGGTATGGTGACTTGCATTATACAGACAAAAGCGGTCGAAATGATATCATCCGCTCGCGTGTTGCTTTAGATAAGAAGAATGTTTATTTCTATGTGGAGACCACGCAGCCTATGACTCCCTATACTGATCCTAACTGGATGATGCTATTTATCGATGCTGACCAAGATGTTTCCACAGGGTGGTCTGGATATGACTATGTAATCAATCGCAAAGTGATAGATTCCAGCCATACTACTTTGATGCGCTATGATCAAGTTACTTGCCAATGGATTGAAGCCGCTGTTTTGACCTACGCCCAAAAGGATAAACAGATGGAAATTTGCCTTCCACGAAAATTCCTAAATCTGAAGGGAACAGAATTCTCGTTTGACTTCAAGTGGGCAGATAATCCAACATCCTTGGTGGATGTCATCTCTCTTTGCACCGAGGGGGATACGGCTCCTAATAGACGTTTTAACTATCGCTATATTTGGAGAAAATAACTCTCCGCTCTTTTTGCTGACGCTAAGATCAAATGAAAGCCTACAAGACGGTCTTTTTTATCCTTTGTGTTTTTGGGGGATTGACTATTCTCTCTTCCTTTTTTCCAACGGAGGGAATTCAGGTAGGCGGGGCGTTGTTGGAATTTCCTTCTTTGAACGCGGTACTTGCCATCAAGGATGAACCTTTGGAAGAAGATTTATTGGTAGAAGAACCCACGCTCACTCCAGAACAATTGATAGAGAAACGTATGGAACAACTTCGGGCGGCTCGTGATTCTGAGTTTCTGAGCTTTTGTCAGTTGAGCCCTACTCGTTTTTTCTTTCCAAATGAAGATTCTACTTTTCTCGATCCTGTTTTTGAGGCATTGCAGAATGCCAAAAGCAAACCTGTGCGAATAATGCACTATGGCGATTCGCAATTGGAGGGAGATCGCATAACAGGCGTGCTACGTCAGGAATTGCAAGAAACATTCGGCGGATGCGGTATGGGATTACTCCCTGCCGTACAGACCATTGGTAGCGCTACCTCACGAGTAGAAACATCGCCCTTACTTCCTCACTATATGTATTTCGGATCTCCTGATTTTCGTGCTGAACACAAACGATATGGTCCTTTGGCTCAAGTTGCGGAAGTGGATGGCGAAGCTGTGTTTACCATCACGGCAATAGGTGGTTCTACCTATTCTCATGCAGCGGTGTTCCGTCGTGTCGTGGTGGCCTTGATGGGAAGTGCTACTTGTACTGTATCGACAGGAGAAACGGAACAGGAGATGACGTGTTCAACAGATGAGACTGTAGAGACTCTTCGTCTCTTTAGCGCTAATCTTCCTCGAAGCACGAGCAAGGCAATAGTACGGGTGAATGGTAATGCTGAAGTGTTTGGCATCAGTGCAGAAGGTTCTTCTGGTGTGGTGATGGACAATATTGCTATGCGGGGAGCTTCTGGAACCCTCTTCACCAGTATTGATTCCCGTACTCTGCGACCTTTCTTCCAGCAACAGAATGTATGTCTTATCCTTCTGCAGTATGGTGGTAATTCGGTGCCTTATCTCAAAGGGGGTAAGTCGATTTCTGAATACAAGCAAAATTTGGAACGTCAGATAGCTTTGTTCAAGCGTATGGCCCCCAAGTCTCGCATTATCTTTGTGGGACCTGCGGATATGGCAGCAAATGAGGATGGTGTCATGAAAACCTATCCTTATCTTCCAATGGTCGTGGATTCGTTGCGTCAGGCGGCTTTGGATAGCGGAGCCGCGTTTTGGGATATGTATCGTGCCATGGGAGGAAGAGGCTCAATGACAAAGTGGGTGAATGCCAATCCTCCTTTAGCTGGAGAGGATTATATTCATTTTACCCCACGCGGTGCCCGGAAAATCAGTGAAATGTTCTATGCGGCATTTGACCTTTATTACAAATATTATCGTTTTCGCCATGGGCAGGATCCGGTGGAATTACCTGATAGTGTGACACTATGAAACCAGCGATGATTTCTATTTTGGGGGTGTTTTTTTTCTTTCTCCCATTGAGAGCACAGGATCCGATACCACTCGTGACGATTCCTGACAATCCCTGTGTGCATACCGATAGGGGACAAGATCGACTCGTATTCCCTGCTTCACATGCGGCTTTTGATTCTTTGTATCAAGTGCTGGATACTTTGCTACTGGAACATTGTGGACGACTCAACATCCTTCATATCGGAGGCAGTCATGTACAAGCGGGCTATTTCTCCCATCGGATGCGTACCAACTTGACTTCTTTGTCCGATTCTATAGCTGGTGATAGAGGACTGCTTTTTCCTTTCAGAGCGATTCGTACCAATGCGCCAACCAATTACGTAATGTCGTGTAATGGAACGTGGCAGGGAGTACGTTGCATACAGCAAGATTCTGTCGTTCCCCTTGGCCTAAGTGGAGCATCAGCTGTTACTCATGATTCGTTGGCTTCTGTGACTTTCGATGCTCACTCTCTGGGCAGTTGGTCTCCGCGGTTCTTACGTGTACTTGGTGAGTCTTCTTCACCTCAAGTATATCCGCTACTTTTATGTGGTGGAGACACTATTACTCCAGCTCTTTCGGACGGTAAACCAGGGTGGCTCTTTCCTGTACCGAAACGGGATTCTCTGTGTACCATTGCCTTCAATGGATTGCATGGTGACAATCATACGTTTGCTTTGCGTGGCGTGTGGCCTATGACAGGGCAATCGGGTATTACCTATTCTGAATCTGGTGTCAATGGAGCTACTGTGTCAGCTTGGCTTCGTTGTGAGTGCTTACCATACGAACTATCTCTGCTGCAACCTCATCTCGTTATCTTTGGGATAGGGATAAACGATGCAAATGTCGCTCCTCGAAATTTCGACTCAGAAGTATTCAAAGCGAATTACCGCCAACTGATTCAACGGGTAAAGGACGTTAGCCCCACATGTTGCTTCCTTTTTGTGACCAATAACGATTGTTGGTTCAATGTAAGAGGCCTACGTCGTCGGCCCAACACCAATACTATGAAGGTGCAACAGGCAATGAAAGAATTGGCACAGGAATTTGACGGAGCTGTGTTCGATGTCTTTTCGTTGATGGGAGGTCAAGGATCTTCAAACGCTTGGGTCCGCCGTGGATTACAACGCAGAGATCACATTCATTTTACGCAGGCGGGATATGAGTTGCTGGGTGACTTATTATTCAATGCATTAATGCGCGATTATCAGGTATATCGCGACAGGAGGAAGTAAAGGTTATGGATTATCTATTCCGCTATTTAGGCGACGTTTTTTCGTTTGATCCCAATAGTCCATTGTTGTTTACCCAATTCCAATTTTGGGTATTCTTCGCTATTGTCTTTGCTGGTTTTTCCTGCATCGTGTCATTGCCTTTGCGCCGTCAACAATTACTTCGCAATACCTATCTGCTTTTTGTCAGTTTGTTGTTTTATTTCAAGACGAGTGGTCTTTTTGTGGGATTACTTCTCCTTGTTACTTGCACTGACTATGTGATTGCACGCCTTTTGTGGCACTATCGTGAGGATGCATACTGGAAACGTAAGGTGTTGCTTGTGTTGAGCGTTTGCATCGATCTATCCATTCTTTGCTATTTCAAATACAGTTACTTCTTTGCTGATGTAGTGAATCAACTCTTTGGTACTCATTTAGAAGTGTCCAATATAGCTTCTAAGGCTGGGAATTTGCTTACTCATAGTCAATTCTGGAGCGTTGATCGCATAATCCTACCGGTAGGAATCTCTTTCTATACCTTTCAGGTAATTAGTTACACTGCAGATGTTTATCG
This sequence comes from Prevotellaceae bacterium UBA1743, assembly GCA_002314945.1. Classification (GTDB taxonomy): domain Bacteria; phylum Bacteroidota; class Bacteroidia; order Bacteroidales; family Bacteroidaceae; genus Physcousia. Next base: position 13,879 of record DCHV01000102.1, on the reverse strand, counting down.
AGGACTGATTCGTCCTGTACGCAACATCCTCGATTTTGGTTTCTATGTGACGTTCTTTCCGCAGTTGGTGGCAGGTCCCATCGTTAAGGCTTCTGATTTTATCCCACAACTATATCGTCGCTATTCGCTTAGTAGAATGCAGTTCGGCATAGCTGTATTCTGGATTTTGAATGGTCTTATCAAGAAAATTGTCCTCTCGGATTACCTGGCGGTTAATTTCATTGATCGCGTTTTTGCCAATCCGCAGTTTTTCTCGGGTTTCGAAAACCTCATGGCACTTTTTCTCTATTCTCTTCAAGTGTATGCAGATTTTTCTGGTTATACAGATATTGCCATCGGTCTCTCCCAACTGATGGGCTTCTATCTGCCTGCCAACTTTAACTCTCCGTATAAGGCTACCAATTGTTCCAATTTCTGGAAACGATGGCATATTTCTCTTTCCAGATGGTTGCAGAACTACCTGTATATTCCTCTTGGTGGCAATCGCAATGTCACTTTTGGCTCTTTCTTTTGGATTTCGGTTATATCTTTTGCTATTCTTATTCTCAGCGGGAGTGTCTGGATTACCATGGTGGTGGCTCTGGTGATATTTCTGGTGCTGTGGACAGCATGGCGCTTTCCTGAGAAACGCAGACATATCTATGCCAATTTGAACTCGTTCATCACGATGCTCTTAGGCGGATTGTGGCATGGCGCTTCGTGCAATTTCTTGGTTTGGGGCGGTTTGAATGGAGTCGGGATGATTGTCTATAAATGGTGGCGTGATATTTCCTCGTTTTCTCGCGTGTTGTGGACAACCATTATCACCTTTGTGCTCATCTTATGCCGGCAGTTTATTCCTGAATGGATTCCTCTATTTAATCTTCTTCTTTTCTTTTCTGCTTTTGTCTGTTTGAGCGCGTGGATGAGATGGGCTTATCAGTGCACTTTGGCACGTCATTATGCATTAGACCCCACTCGTTCTTCCTTCTTGCACAGTTCAGTACCATATTTGAGTAGGGCGTGGAGTATTATGGTCACGTTTACTTTCATAACCTTTACGCGCTTGTTCTTTCGTTCAGGTTCCAACCTTGATCCTGCGATTGCCAATCAGACGGCTTGGCGTATTGCCACCCAAATGGTACACTCTATCGGTACGCAGTGGAATGTGAACGTGTGGTCTGTGTGTCATGCTTATCGTAGTGTGTTTCTGCTTTTTTTGATAGGTATGATTATTCATTGGCTACCTACCAACATAAAACGACGTTATCGCATCTGCTTTGCAAAACTTCCTTTGACTGTCATTTTGTTAGTCGTCATACTTTCTGTCTTTGTGGTTTATCAGTTTGTAACGGCCGAAATGCAACCCTTTATCTATTTCCAGTTTTAAGTAAGGTGTCTCTGTTCCTGTCAATAACGAGTGATATTTGGATATTTTCTTTGCTTTTTTATGCTTAAAGCCAATTACGGAGGATAATACTTGTTTCCTGATAATATTTATATTATCTTTGCGCCTAAAAGATAGAAAATGGAGTATTTCCACCGATATTTCGAAGAAATAGGCATTCACGCTGAGGTGTCAACTTTTTGTTTAGAGGGGAAGGTCACCGAATGGCATGTTATGATGCATGTATCGTCACGCGGTGATGGTTTTGAGGCTCAATATGCAAGATTACGTGAGGCTCAAGATATATTGGTGACAGAAATTGGATTAGACGCACATGTTGTGTTTAAACGCTATTTTCTTTCTGATAGTACCAATCAGCGTCCTTTGATGTCTGATAGGGAAGGTGATGCAGCTGTGAGTCACATCCAGCAACCTCCACTCGATGGCACAAAAGTAGCTGTGTGGCTTTATATTCAAAGCGGCACACAAATAAAAAGAGGGAAGGACATGACGATAGTATCCCATAATGGGTATGACCATCTGTGGACAACTGACTATGTCCATCCTCAGGGAGATAGCAACCTACAAACCCAACAAATCCTTCATGCCTATGAGAATTGTTTGTCCTCACTATGCATGAGTTTGGCTGAGCATTGTTTACGTACATGGTTTTTCTGCCGCGATGTAGATACTCACTATGCTGGTTTGGTGGAGGGGAGAAAATGCAATTTTCACAAGGCTGGACTTACACCTGATACACATTACATCAGCAGTACAGGCATCGGAGGAAGCCCCGCACACACAGCGGCATTGGTACAAATGGACGCCTATTCCATCCGCGGTCTGAAGGCAGGACAGCAACAATTTCTCTATGCCCTTGACCACTTGAATCGTACCATCGAATATGGTGTCACCTTCGAACGTGGGACACGTGTGATGTATGGCGATCGTGATCACTACTATATTAGTGGCACCGCAAGTATTGACGATAAGGGACTGGTCGTACACGTGGGAGATATAGACCAACAAGTTGATAGGATGTGGGAAAATGTAGAGGCTCTACTACATGAAGGGGAATCCTCGTTGGATGACTTGGCGCAAATCATTGTGTATTTACGTGACTCGGCAGATTATGAGGTGGTACACGAGAAGTTTTCCAAACGTTTTCCGATGATTCCTACGATAATAACATTGGCTCCTGTGTGCAGGCCTACTTGGCTCGTTGAGATGGAATGCATTGCTGTGAAACAGGCTCTACATCCCGAATACGATGCCTATTAAGAGAAAGCGGCGAAGGCTGAAGAAACGTGTACGCTTGGGGTGTATTGCCCTACTACTTCTTCCATTCCTCTTTATATGTGGATATGCTTGTAGATATGTTTATGGTATATTCGGAGGGGAAAATTCCAACGATATTGAAGCGTTAGATACCATAGAATGTGTATTGGGAACTGACAACGTGGATGTTGCGATGAATGTGGCTTTGGCAAATGTGGTGTCACATCCAGAACGTATAGACACGACCCAACTTGCCGTGAGTGTATGGGACTTGCAACAACGTTGCTCAGTCTTCCGATATCGGGCTGATGTATTGATGCCGCCTGCTTCGTGCATGAAATTGCTTACAGCCATCACAGCCTTGCGTAGAATCGGAACTGATCACATGTACGAAAGTCGCATGTACCAATATGGAACTGTGAATAATGGCGTACTGAATGGTTATGTGGTATTGCAAATGGATGATGATCCTTTGATAGAGAATTTTGATTCCATGATAGAGTCCCTCTCCAGTCAGGGAATACATACCTTGAGAGGGGGTGTCTATTTCGATTTGGCACGGCGTGATACTTTGAAAGCTCATTCTTCGGCATCTCCGTGGGATATCCCCTATCACTCGCTTCCCTTGCTTTTGCGCGGCGAAGAAGCTATTGTCCGGTGTTTTCGTGCTTCGTTGGCAGCTCATGGAATAGTGTTGGAAAATAATTTGCTATTTGGTAACACATGGCTAAATGGGATGAAAGGGGATATGATGAACACCTTGGAATATCGTGTGGCACTTCATGCTGCGTGTGCCAAGGCAAAATGTGTGGCAGAGATATGTCATCCATTACGTCAGGTATTGGCTCCTATGCTCATTTTCAGTAACAACGTGTTGGCAGAATGTGTCTTTTTTCATACTAATCAGCATCTCGATCGATGGAGTGGGGTGACAACCCCAAAGGGTCAGATCTTGAATGATTTTATTAGCAAAGAACTATTCGATGTGCCTTCTGATGCAATTGTGGTGAATGATGGAAGTGGATTGTCTCCCGACAATATGCTCACAGCGGATTTCCTGACGGGATTGTTGACGTATGCATACAATGATGAAATCATTCGTAGGGAACTGATGGATGAGTTGTTGGCAACTCCTTGCGAAGGATATCGCAGAGGAACATTGAGCGGACGTATGCCTATAGAAAAATTCGAAGGAAAAGTATTCTGCAAGACAGGTACCTTGACCACCCATGGTGTGTCCTCGTTGAGCGGGTTTTGCAAAGGAAAAGACGGACGCTGGTATGCCTTTGCCATCCTGCATCGCGATACACCAGTGTACGAGTCGCGAATCTTTCAGGATAGAATATGCAATGTATTGGTCACAAATTGATTACGACCACATAGAGTAGGAGAGATACTATCCAGGCCAATCCGCATTGTCCGCATACGATAGATAGTGCCCAGCGTGTACCCAATTCGCGTCGGATGGTGGCAATAGTGGCAATACAGGGTGTATAGAGGAGGCAGAATACCATCATACACAAAGCTGTGCCCTTTGTGAAAATATGTGATAAGGGGATTCCGGAGAACAAGGTGCCGAGAGTGCTAACTACAACCTCTTTGGCCAAAAGACCACTGACAAGCGAGGTGACGATGCGCCAGTCACCAAGTCCGATGGGGCGAAATATTGGGACAAGTAGGGAGGCACTTTGTGCAAGGATGCTATTCTCTTCCATTCCTGGTTGCACCATTTGCAACTGGAAAGTGAAGGATTGGAGAAACCAGATGATTATGGAAGCTGCGAAGATGACGGTAAAGGCATTCTGAAGAAAGTCTTTGGACTTGTCCCATAGCAGACGGCTTACGCTTTTGACAACTGGCATTCGGTAGTGAGGAAGTTCCATTACAAATGGTACGGCTTCGCCCTTGAACAAGGTTCGTTTGAGTAGCAATGCCATCAGAACTCCGCTGAGTATGCCAATTAGGTATAGCCCCATCATCACCCATCCTGCCTGACGTGCGAAAAAAGCAGAGGCAAAGAAAGCGTAAACTGGAATCTTGGCTGTGCAAGACATGAAGGGCGTAAGCAAAATGGTGAGCCTTCTATCTCTTTCGCTTGGCAAGGAGCGGCTTGCCATTACGCTGGGTACTGAACAACCGAATCCAATGAGCAAAGGTACAATGCTTCGTCCGGATAAACCAAGTCTTCGCAATATCCTATCCATGACAAAGGCGATGCGTGCCATATATCCTGTATCCTCGAGCATGCTGAGGAAAAAGAATAGACATATTATGACTGGTAAGAATGAGAGGACTGTGCCAACTCCATTAAAGACGCCATCGATGATGAGACTACGTACCATTGGTGCAATGTTCCATTGACTGAGCATCTGGTCACATAAACGGGTGAACCATTCTATACCCTGTTCTGCCAACTCCTGCATCCATCCTCCTATCCCATCGAAAGTCAGCCAGAAAATCAGAGCCATGATGCTGATAAAGGCGGGGAGTGCTGTCCATCTGCCTGTAAGTATGTTGTCAATGCGTTGACTCCTTCGGTATTCCAGACTCTCGTTGGGCTTGATCACGGTTTGTTGGCATATCCGGTGGATGTAACTATATCTCATGTCGGCCATGGCTGCCTGTCGGTCAAGACCACGTTCTTCCTCCATCTGTCGCACGATGTGCTCCACGGTTTCCACCTCGTTGACATCCAAATGGAGAACTTCTTTTACTGATGTGTCTCCTTCTATTAGCCTACTGGCTGCAAAACGTACGGGTATATGTGCCCGTAGAGCGTGATCCTCTATAAGATGCATGATGGCATGGAGACAACGATGGACAGCTCCACCATGGTCTTCCGGACTACAAAAATCCTGTCTGGAAGGACCTTCTTGGTATTTTCCGACGTGTAGAGCATGGGTGATGACTTCATCTACCCCCTCGTTCTTTATCGCGCTGATAGGTATGACAGGAATACCTAAAAGACGTTCCATGATGTTGACACGGATTGTACCTCCGTTATTTCGTACCTCGTCCATCATGTTCAATGCCAGTACTATCGGCTTGCCCAACTCCATTAGTTGGAGAGTGAGATATAGGTTACGTTCGATGTTGGAAGCATCCGCAATATTGATGATGACCATGGGGCGTTCTTCCAATATGAATTGTCTTATTTGGAATGCCTCACAGTTGTAGGGACTTAGACTATAGATTCCTGGCATGTCAACGACTGAACTGTATGGATACTCCTTGAGGGTTCCTTCCTGTCGTTCGGTGGTGACTCCGGGGAAATTGCCCACATGTTGATTAGAACCTGTGAGTTGGTTGAAAAGCATGGTTTTCCCCGTATTTTGATTTCCTGCAATGACGATGGTGAGATTGGAATTGCTTAGGTTCTCGGTGTCCTTTGAGTGGAATCTCGGACCATCCTCTCCAAATCCTGGATGCTCAGCTATGTTGGGTATGAAAAATGTTGTATCCTTCGTGCTCTCCTTGCGAAACTCTTCCGTAGGGCTCACTTCTATTTGAGTGGCATCTGACTTGCGAAGCGTCAGTTCGTAGCCGTGCAAGCGCAATTCTATAGGGTCTCCCATGGGCGCATATTTCACGATTTCCACCTGTTCGCCAGGTATGAGTCCCATATCTAAAAATTGCTGTCGCAAGGTACCTTCACCTCCTACATGTAGGATGCGTGCGGCCTGTCTGATAGGTAATTCTTGCAGTGTCATCTCTGTGTCATGGAGTATAGTACTGTTCATACATACATCAAAATGGACATTCTATCCGGTGAAAGGATGTCTTGGGCGGTGTCCCACAATTCTTGTGCTGTGATATCTTCAATGCGTAGGCATAACTGTTCGCAAGTCTGTGTGGAGTGATAATGGAGAAACCTCTTCCCCATACCGATTGCTACGTTCTCGCCTGTTTCCCATGAGATTCCTATTTGTCCCTGCAATTGACGTTTGGCTGCTTTCAACTGCGAGGCATGTAGTGGGGCATCTACAAGCTTTTGCAGTTCGTTTCTGATAAGTCGAATGCAACGATCCACGTCATGTGCATCACAACCGAAATACACACCCCAAAGGCCAGTGTCTGTGTAAGTGATGAGGCTACTGTCCACCGAGTACACAAGCCCATTGTGCTCGCGAAGGGCAAGATTGAAACGGGAACTCATGCAGGGACCTCCCAGAAGGTTGTTGAGTAGGAAAAGGTGGAGATGGTGTGGGTCTGTGGCGCCATATCCCTTTGCTCCTATCATCACGTGAGCCTGATGGGTGTCTTTTGTGATTCGTTTGATGGGATGAGGCTGCTCTGTGTGAATGGGTGTGGCACGAGGTAAAGGACTTTCAGTTCCTATTTGCAGGGGATAGTGATATATGTGTTTCTCCACTTCTCTCACTATCTGTTTCATGGTGATGTCACCATAAAAGAACAACACCATTCGCTCTGGCTTGTAGAGACGGTGTGTAAATTGGAGAATGTCTTTTGTTTCCAATTGGCGAAGTCGCTCGGCTTCCCCCAAGATGTTACGTCCTAATGGATGTCCCTGGAAAATCATCCCTTCAAAGTCGTCGTAAATCAATTCAGAGGGACTGTCGTTGTAGCTCTCTATCTCGTCGATGACTACTTCCACCTCCTTGTCCATTTCATGTTGCGGATAAGTGCTATGTAACGTAATGTCGAGGAGAATGTCGATGGCGCGTGCATAATGTTCACGCATGAAAGTACAATAGTATATGGTCTCTTCCTTACCTGTGTATGCGTTCAGGTCGCCACCGACACTTTCCATGCGGTTGATGATATGCCATGCCTTGCGTCGTTGTGTCCCTTTGAAGCAAAGATGCTCCGTGAAATGTGCCATACCGGACTCTTGAGGAAGTTCGTCGCGTGTGCCTGCATCGACGGCAATTCCACAGTATGCCACATTGCTATGATAGGGAGCGCAGATGATTCTCAACCCACAAGGAAGAACGGATGTTTCAAATGTCATTCTTGTAATTTTGTCGCAAAGATACGGCTTTTTAGCGAATAAAGTTGTACTTTTGCAGTCGGAAAAAATATCGAACAAAAACCAATATTATTATGGCAAAGAAAGCACTTTTGATGATTCTGGACGGATGGGGAATCGGTAACAAAGGAAAAGGGGATGTGATTTTCAATACGCCGACTCCTTATATCGACAGCCTGTGGAAAAATTATCCTTGCAGTCAGCTGCTTGCAAGCGGAGAGAATGTAGGCTTGCCTGATGGTCAGATGGGCAATAGCGAGGTGGGACACCTGAATATCGGAGCAGGACGTATTGTGTACCAAGATCTGGTGAAGATAAACCGTGCATGTGCGGACGGCAGTATTTTGAAGAACCCCGAGATTGTATCTGCCTACGAATATGCCAAGCTCAATGATAAGAGCGTTCACTTGATGGGACTGACCAGCAATGGTGGTGTTCACAGTAGTTTGGATCACTTGTTTACTTTGGTGGACATCTCCAAGCAATATGGTATCAAGCAAACCTTTGTACATTGTTTCATGGATGGTCGTGATACGGATCCAAAAAGCGGAAAAGGCTTTATTGCTCAGCTGACAGAGAAATGTGCTGAAGTACCTGGAGCTGCCATAGCCAGCATTATCGGACGATTCTATGCTATGGATCGCGACAAGCGTTGGGAACGCGTAAAGGTTGCATACGACCTATTGGTGAGCGCAGAAGGAAAACAGGCGACAGACATGGTGCAGGCCATGGAGGAAAGTTACGAGGAAGGTGTTACCGACGAGTTTGTAAAGCCTATCAATAACAGTTCGGTAGATGGTACCATCAAGGAAGGGGATGTGGTAATTTTCTTCAACTATCGTAATGACCGTGCAAAGGAATTGACTGTAGTGCTGACCCAACAGGACATGGAAGATCAGGGTATGCATACGATACCAGGTCTGCAATATTATTGTATGACACCGTATGATGCCAGCTTTACGGGTGTTCACATACTCTTCCCCAAGGAAAATGTGACGAATACCTTGGGAGAGTATATCAGTAGCAAGGGCTTGAAGCAGCTGCATACGGCAGAGACAGAGAAATATGCACATGTAACCTTTTTCTTTAATGGCGGACGTGAAACTCCCTACGAAGGCGAGGAGCGTATTTTGGTTGCGAGCCCCAAAGTGGCTACATACGATTTGAAGCCAGAAATGAGCGCATACGAGGTAAAAGACAAACTTGTAGCTTCCATAAAGGAAAACATATACGATTTTATCGTAGTGAATTTTGCCAATGGAGACATGGTAGGTCATACCGGTATATATGATGCTATTGAAACGGCGGTCAAGTCAGTCGATGCTTGTGTAAGTGAGGTTGTGGAAGCAGCCAAGGCAGTTGGTTACGAAACCATTATTATTGCAGATCATGGCAATGCCGACAATGCCTTGAATGCCGACGGAAGCGTGAATACAGCACATTCCCTGAACCCAGTTCCATTTATTTATGTGACCGAAAACAAGGATGCTAAAGTAGAGGATGGTGTGCTTGCTGACGTGGCACCAAGCATCCTGCATATCATGGGGTTGGAGCAACCTGAGGAAATGACAGGCAAATGCCTCATTAAATAATGAATGTGAAAATGGATGCCAGTTGGTCTTCTCAACTGGTGTCGGAATTTGAAAAACCCTATTTTCACCAGTTGGTGGAGTTTGTCCGGAATGAATATGCGGCGGGACCGTGTTTCCCTCCGGGCAAACTTATTTTCAATGCCTTTGCCCAAACACCTTTCGATCAAGTGAAGGTAGTCATTCTTGGTCAGGATCCCTATCATGATATCGGTCAAGCGCACGGGTTGTGCTTCTCTGTGCAGGAGGGTGTTGCGTTTCCCCCTTCTCTTCGTAATATTTTCCAGGAAGTACAATCTGAGACAGGAACACCTGTTCCACAAAATGGGGATTTGACTCGTTGGGCGCAACAGGGAGTCTTTTTGCTAAATACTTGTTTGACCGTGCGTGCGCATCAGGCTTTCAGCCATAGCGGAAAGGGATGGGAAATGTTTACGGATGCTGTTATTCATTTACTCAGCACAAAATGCGAACATCTTGTATTCCTGTTGTGGGGCGCTCCAGCTGGGCGCAAGTCTGCACTGATTGATGAGTCGCGTCATCTGGTGCTACAGAGCGCTCATCCAAGCCCATTGAGCGCATACAGAGGTTTCTTCGGCAATCGCCATTTTCTTTTGTGTAACGAATATCTGATATCGCATGGACGCAAACCCATCGTTTGGTAATCTGGTGATAGTGGGGGATGTAATCGTACATACCGATATTATCACCCAATGTTTCTGTTGTGATTTGGAGGCATGTAAAGGAATCTGCTGCATAGAAGGCGATGCCGGTGCGCCTGTAACAATGGATGAAATTGCCGAGATAGAAAACGCTTTGGATGTGGTGTGGCCAGATTTGAATGCAAGGGCTCAAGCCGAAATAGATCTCAAGGGAGTAAGCTATGTGGATGCGGAAGGTGATTTGGTGACAAGTATCGTGAATGGAAAGGATTGTGTGTTTACTTTTCACGAAAAGGATTGTTGTCTTTGTGCCTTGGAACGTGCTTGCAGAAGAGGGAAAACGAACTGGTCAAAACCTATCAGTTGTGCTCTCTATCCCATACGGGAAAAGCGTTTGGGGACAATGGTCGGTTTGAACTACCACCGATGGGATGTATGTAAGTCTGCTGTAGTAAAGGGAGAGGAATTACGACTTCCCCTATACAAATTCTTGCGTGAGCCCTTGATTCGGCGATTTGGAGAGGAGTGGTATGAGGAATTGGAACTTGTCGCAAAAGAACTTCTTCGGTACTCCTTCGGTAGCCCTTCGTAATTTCCGCGTCCGGAAATAGCATGGGGGAGTAGAGCCCGATAGACAGATGCGCTACATACAATTATACGCCATGTACCCGAAACCCTATACTGTCGTAGAAAGTGTCAACCATATCCGTTTAATACCCATAAAAGTGTCAACTCATTCAGAAAAAGACACCCTGAGCATTTCAATAATTTCAATAATTTCACCTAAAAAGGTGTGAGTTTCTCGGATTTTATTGTTACTTTTGTCGTGTCGTATCAGAGTTTTTGCTCGTTTTTTCTCGCGACACGAAGATGGGTAAATTTCTGACATGACGAAATTCTGGACACTTTATGCTGCTCAGATACTTAAATAAAGAACAATTATAATAGTGTTGCGGAATGAAGGATTACTATGAAACACATACTGCAAACGGTGGTCATGGCTGTATTTTTATTCACATCCTGCCAACCTGCAACTCAAGTAGGAACTGAATCGCTCAGGGAGGAGCCGCCGTTGATTCTGCTCAATCGCAATGTGTTGGAGCGGGTAAAGCATGAGGTGGCACGTGGTAACGCAGAACAGATGCCAGCTTATGGACAGTTGATAGCAGTAGCTGACACGATGCTGACAGCAACACCTTTGTCGGTAACCATGAAAAAGCAAAATCCTCCTTCGGGCGACAAGCATGACTATGTGAGCCGTGATCCGTACTGGTGGCCTGATCCTGACACAGCCGATGGATTGCCTTACATCTGTAAAGAAGGACTGCATAATCCGGAATGCCATGAGTTTACCGACCGGCTATACATGGAGCGTACAACCGACATGGTGAGCAAACTGTCGTTGGCGTTTTATTTGTCTGATGAGGAAAAATACGCACAGCAAGCTGCCAACTTGCTGCGTGTGTGGTTCATCAATCCTGAAACCCGCATGAATCCCCATCTGAACTATGCTCGGCAGATTCCAGGCATTTGTGAAGGTCAGGGCACCGGAATCATCGACACCCGTTGTATTGCCCAGATGCTTGATTATGTAATTCTGTTGCAGGCTTCACCCTCTTGGACAGAAAGCGACAAAACAGCTTTTGCGCAATGGATAGACGACTACACCAGTTGGCTCCTGACCAGTGAAAACGGGCAAAGTGAGGCCAAGGAACATAACAATCATGGTACGTGGTATGATTTCCAGGTGACGGCACAGGCTTTGTTCCTGAATAAGAAGGACATTGCCAGGAAACAGATTACGCAATCGACGCGTAGCCGTATGGATAGCCAGTTGGAGACCGATGGTGAGCAACCCTTTGAGATTGCAGGCACATGCCCGTGGACTTGTAGCACCTACAACTTGCTGGCATTTGTGCTACAGGCAAAGATGGGCGAGCGGGTAGGAGTGAACCTCTGGGAATATGTGACACCCAGGGGAGCTACGTTGCGCAAGGCCATCGAATGGTATTTCCCCTTTCTGAATGGTGAAAAAGCCTTTGTGAAGGAAGAGATGACAGACATACGCGAAACGGCACCGTTGGCTGAAGTGCTGATGCTGACAAGCCGGTTCGATACAGAAATGTACAGCAAACAGTTGGAGGATTTGGTGAAATTCACCAACGACAAATTCAATCTGTCAACTTCTACACTGTCACTGACCATGCCAGTGATAGCCGGTCCTGTCCTGTCGGATGCCGATTTCTTTAATGCGCTGAATTTGGATTACCCCGGTCTGGCGAATGTGAAACAGGCCGTGTCTGAAGGCAACTACAGCGAAGCAATAACAGCATGGACAGTGTATCTGCGTAACAGGACAAACGTAAAATGGTATTTCGACTGGCATGATTTTGCCAAACCAGAGAGCCGTAACCTTGAGTTTGACAGTACGGATGCCGATAAAGTGGCAAGTCGTTATATTACGGTGTGTGGAACACCTTATCAGTTTGGTGAAGAAATAGACTGGAGTTTGAATCCAACCGACAACAAGTATTGTGAATGGACCTGGCAGTTAGGAAGGCATCGCCAATGGCAGGATCTGCGTGAAGGCTATTGGGCTACCGGTGATGAGCGATATGCACAGGCGTGGGCCAATGAATTGCGTAGCTGGATAATCCAAAGTCCGCTGATTGATTTCGAAGGTTCGGCGGAATATTCACATTGGCGTACTATCGAAGCAGGCATACGCACGCTGTATGCATGGTCGGATGCATTCTTTGGTTTCCTTCCATCGAAGGCTTTTGATGACGAACTGATGTTCTGGATGAGCAAATCGTTATACGAACATGCCACGCATATCCGTCGCTATCATAAGAAAAACAATTGGTTTGCGATGGAGATGAATGGATTGTTTCATATTTGCATGCTGATGCCTGAATTTAAGCAGTCGGCATCGTGGGCTAACTATGCCATTACGAAAATGTATGAGGATCAGCAAATACAGTTCTATCCCGATGGTGCGCAGATAGAACTGGCTCCACACTATCATGGCGTGTCGGTGACCAACTATTTTGAGATGGCCAGCATTGCTCAACTCAATAACTATGCCATCCCAGCCGATTTCCTGAATGGCATGGAGGCCGCACACCAGTGCTACATGAATATCTACATGCCTGATGGCTGTATGCCATCGGTAAACGACTCGGATTGGGGCGACAATAATGGATTGTCGGAAAAAGACTTCAAGCGAAAGAGTGAGATATACTATGCCCGCGACTCCGGGAATGATGATATCCGTACTTATTTGGGCAATATTTCCAAAATATTGCCACACCGCACGGATTTCCTCTATGTGGCCACACAAGGTGCGCAGGGTACTTATCCTGCATTTACTTCTACATGGATGCCTTGGGCCGGATGGTACATCATGCGCTCTGGATGGGGAGCAAAGGATTTGTATGCTTTCTATGAAGTTGGTCCTCACTCGGCGGGGCATTCGCACGAGGATAAGTTGTCGGTGATACTTCATGCTTACGGAAGTCGTCTGCTCACGGAAGCCGGCTTATACGCTTACGACACTTCCGACATGCGCGGATATGTGGTATCGAGTAGAGCACATAATGTGACACGTGTTGATGGTATGGATCAGAATCGTTCTGCGCTGCGAGATAATGATTTAATCAAGCATAGCCGGCAACCTATGGCAAACCGATGGATAACGAATGAAGAGGTTGATTTTGGAGAAGGCTGGTATGACGAAGGGTTTGGCGCATACAATGATTCAACGGTTACCCAATACCGTGCGCTTGCCTTTATCAGGAAAAAATATTGGTTGCTGATAGATGTGTTTACACCAACTGATGCGACAGAACACGAATACCGGACATGGTTCCACTTGAACCAACCGACGGCACAGGTCAATCAGCAACCATTTGGTGTAAGTACAGGCAATACGGAATATCGGAAGAATAAAAATTCCACATTGCCTGTACTTACACCAAATGGTTGCTGATTG
>DCHV01000062.1:22871-24679 GCA_002314945.1 Prevotellaceae bacterium UBA1743 | reverse complement strand
CAGGATATCCGCTTCACCGTGGGAAAGAATGGCAAGAACTATGCTTTCTGCATGAATGTGCCAAAGTCTGGTCAAGTGGTGCGCATCAAGCACATGGGACGCAAGGCAAATCTCCTATCCCAACCGAAGAAGGTCTCTCTGCTCGGATACAAAGGCAAACTGAATTGGCATCAAACTGACGATGCCCTGGAAATCGTCTATCCCCAGAATGCCGATCTGAAACTTGCAGTCACCTTCCGCGTGGAATAACGATTTACTCTATTTCCGAGCAATATACATTCTATGCGGGTTCTATAAATCGGAATAAGACATGAAGCGAATCATATTGGTACTTGGTTTTGTGACGGCTTTGCCAGTAGGCGGGTTGTGCCAACCTCGATTGAAGAAGGGCGAGATGCCCGTTCTGCCTCCCTTCCCTACTATTCCAGAAAAGCTACCGATAGGAAGCGTGGAAATGGGGGATATCGAGAACTTTGAAGAGGTGCAGTTGGACATCCCCATCACCGAAGGCCCGTACAAAGCTGACTGGGCTTCGATAGAGTCCCTCTCTCCTGCTGAAGCGGAGTGGCTACGAGAGGCAAAGGTGGGATTCTGGGTGTGTTTCGGACCTCAGGCAGCAGGAGAGAGTGGCGACTGGTACGCTCGCAACCTATATAAGGAGGAACACTATGCCCACAAGAATCATCTGAGAAGATACGGACACCCTTCGGAAGTGGGATACAAGGATGTGCTGAACACATGGAACCCAGAGAAGCTGGATCCCTCCTATCTTACCCGACTCTACAAGAAGGCCGGCGCACGCTTCCTGATGATAATGGGAGTGCATCACGATAATTTCGACCTATGGAATTCGCAATACCATCCCTGGAACGTGGTCAATATAGGACCGAAACGTGACTTGCTACGGGAATGGGCAACGGCTTGCCGCAAGAACAAGATGCACTATGGCGTTACATTCCATCACGAATACACATGGTGGTGGTGGCAGACGGCCTTTTGTGCGGACAGAGAAGGTGAATACAAGGGAGTGCCCTACGATGGTCACCTTACTTTAGACGATGGAAAAGGAAAGTGGTGGGAGGGGTATGACCCACGCTTGCTCTATGGCATCGACCTGCGCGAATACGAGACAGTGGAAGAGTGTGCTCATCATCCATGGTCTTTCCCCAAAGCAGGCCTTTACACGCGTCACCTCGACTACTGTAAGTGGTACGCTACACAATGGGCTCTGCGTATGATGGACGTAGTGGCAAACTACGACCCAGACTTTATCTACACAGACGGCACGGCAGAAGGACCCTTCACCGGCAATGGCACAGGCACGGGATACAAGTGCAACGCGATGCAAACTGTCATGGCTGACTTCTACAACCGCCAACTGAAGAAGCACGGCAAGGTGGATGCCTTCAGCATCGTCAAGTTTCGTCACCCGACACGGGGAGCCGTGAACACGGCTGAATTCGACTTCCCTGACACCATCAATGTCTCACAACCATGGATTCGCGAAGCGTCCATAGGTGACTGGTTCTACGCACCTGGATTCATCTATGATGCTGGCAGCGTGGTACGTTTCATCATCGAGGCCATCTCTCGCGATGGCAATGTCGCACTAAACATCCCCATACGTCCCGATGGCAGCATCGAAGCCGAGTGTGAAACGATGCTACACGAAATGGGCGACTGGATGAAGATCAATGCAGAGGCCATCTATGGAAGCAAGGCATGGGTAGCATTGGGCGAAGGTGAGATGCAGAACGGGGGACTGAATAAACTCCCTGGAGGAGGATTGGGAAAGAATCAGAAGGAAT
>DCHV01000062.1:0-22773 GCA_002314945.1 Prevotellaceae bacterium UBA1743 | reverse complement strand
TGGTGCGCATCAAGCACATGGGACGTAAAGCGAATCTCCTATCCCAACCGAAGAAGGTCTCTCTGCTCGGATACAAAGGGAAACTGAATTGGCATCAAACTGACGATGCCCTGGAAATCGTCTATCCCCAGAATGCCAACCTGAAACTTGCAGTCGCCTTCCGCGTGGAATAAGGAGAAAACTCGCTCTACTTTCCGGATAGGAATCGACGGAAGATGCCGAGGAATTGAGTTTTTCCGTTGCGAATAAGCGCCTCGGGATGGAACTGTACCGCTGCAACACGTAACCGGGGATTTTCGATTGCTTCCACTACCCCATCCTGAGCCTTGGCTGTAACCGTGAAGCCGGGAGCGAGATCACGCACAGCTTGATGATGGGTGGAATTCACCCAGATTGTATCGGCGGATAATGCGTCGTGAAGCAACGAACCTGGCAGAATATCTATTCTGTGAGCTTCTGCAGCACCCTGTGCGTGATGAATCTCCTGCACAGGATATTCCGAAGGCAGATCCTGATAGAGCGTACCTCCGAAGAATACGTTGATCATCTGTATTCCACGGCATACGCCCATGATAGGGATGCGACGTCTGGAAGCCTCGCTGAGCAACACGTATTCCAAGGAATCGCGCTGAGCATTGGTTCCTCCAAGTCGAGGAGATGGCTGTGCACCATAACGCCACGGTTCGACATCCTCTCCTCCCATCAAGAGCAACGCATCGAGATGGCGGAAGACTTGCTTCACGGATTGCTCGGACAACGAACGAGGAAGGACGACTGGGATGTAACCTGCCTGTTCCAAGGCAAGGATATAACTCAACCCTGCTGAGGTGCGTTCATTCTCACACAAATCAGCCACTCCCACGATTGTTTGTCGCCGACGTGCCGACAATGGGAACGTGACGACCAAGATGAGCATTACTACGAGGCACCTATTCATACAGTTTTTATTCAAATGCATTTACCTCAATCCTCCTTGTAAATCAACACAGTGGCGTATGCCGAGATGCCTTCCTCGCGTCCTGTGAAGCCAAGGCGTTCGGTCGTGGTAGCCTTGATACTGACATCATCGACATCAACGTGCATGACCTGGGCGAGACATTGCTGCATGGCAGGGATGTGTGCTTTCAGCTTGGGGCGTTCAGCGCACACGGTAGCATCGATATTGCCTACGCTATATCCTCGTTCCGCTATCAGACGGATTGTCTCGGACAGGAGTATCTTGCTGTCGATATTGTGGTACTTCTCGCTATTGTCGGGAAAATGATAACCTATGTCACGCATATTGGCGGCACCCAACAACGCATCACAGATGGCATGGATGAGCACATCCGCATCACTATGTCCCAAAAGTCCCATTTCGTGCTCCAACCTGATTCCGCCCAACCACAATGGGCGGTCGGCTACGAGCTGATGGACGTCGAAACCAAATCCTACTCTAATCTTGTTCATCGTGTATATAATATCCTTTGTTCCTGATTTCTTCCCATACGGCAGGAGGCAAACCCTGACCGCTGTAGGTGCTATCACTATGTATGCGATGTCGTATTTCGGTGCTGCTGATATCGAGCAGGGGAGTGCACGCCACCTGTACCCCGGGCGCAAGAGGCTCCTGGATAGTGCACCCAGGACGGGGGAAGATGATAATGCGATAATGCGAGAGAATCTCCTCGTGATGATACCATCGTGGAAACCGTTGCCAGTTGTCGGCTCCTATCACAAGCAGGAACTCACGGTCGGGGAAGGTCTGTTCGAGATTCTGAAGCGTATGTAACATGTACGAGGGTCGAGGCAGATGAAACTCGAAATCGCTCACATGCAGACGTTCATTCTCCTGTATTGCCAGGCGTGCCAATCTGATACGAGCGTCATCATCCAAGAGACGACATCCCACCTTGAAAGGATTCTGCGGGGAAACCATATACCACAACTCATCGAGAAGGTCTGATGAAAGGAGTGCCTCCCCAAGTTGCACATGTCCCGTATGAATGGGATCGAACGTACCGCCGTATATGCCCGTGCGACGTTTCACAGGAAAGCTTTTACCAGAGCCAAAGTCTCTTCCTCGGCGCGCTGAAGATCATCATTCACCACCACCCGATCAAAGCGTGGTGCCTGTTGCAACTCGTACTCAGCGCGTGCCATCCGCTTGACAATCTGATCCGCGGAATCCGTGCCACGCTCCACGAGACGACGTTTGAGTTCCTCCAAGGAAGGAGGTTGTATGAAAAGGCTGAGTGCGCGCTGTCCATAGAACTGCTTGATGTTGCATCCACCATTGACATCCACATCGAAGATGACATTCTGCCCTGCCTCAAGTTGGCGTTCCACCTGTGCCTTGAGTGTGCCATAGAATCGGTCGGTATAGACTTCCTCATATTCGAGAAACTCACCATTGGCGATACGCTGGCGGAACTCTTCGGGGGAAAGGAAGAAATACTCCACTCCATCACGTTCCTTGCCGCGTGGAGGACGGCTTGTCGCGCTGATGCTGAAAGCAAGATTCAGTTCGGGATGTGTCATCAGCCATTGTACGATAGTACTTTTCCCGCTTCCACTGGGAGCCGAGAATATCAGCAGTTTTCCTGTCTTCATCATCTATCCTCCTCTACATTACGTTCAACACCTGTTCCTTGATCTGTTCCAGCTCATCCTTCATCTTCACCACGATATTCTGCATCTCAGCTTGGTTGCTCTTACTTCCCGTGGTGTTGATTTCGCGTCCCATTTCCTGAGCGATGAAGCCCAGTTTCTTGCCTTGTCCGTGTCCCTCCTCCATCGTCTGACGGAAATACTGGAGATGGTTGGCCAGACGTTGTTTTTCCTCGCTGATGTCCAATTTCTCGATATAGTATATCATCTCCTGCTCCAGGCGATTCTTGTCATACTCCACCTCGGGAATATTCTGGAGAGCGTCCAGAAGCCGTTGACGAATCTTCTCTGTGCGAGATTTCTCGTATGGTTCGATGCTGGCCATAAGAGTAGCGATATTATCGAGTTTCTCCTGGAACTTGCGTTGTAGGGCAGTTCCTTCCTGAATACGGAATTCTACCAGTTGGCGGATGGCTGCCTCTGCCACTCCGCGAGCCACGATCCACTCCTCCTCTGTGAGATTCTCCACCTCGCTACGGGTAAGTACGTCGGGCATACGCATCAGGGTGTGCCACCAATCATCTGGTTCGGGAATTCCATACTCCTTCGACAAGGCCAGCATCTGCCGATGATAGGTCTCCACAATGGAGGCATTGATGGGAACGATGGCCTGTGTCTCCTCCTTCTCTATCCAGAGATTGAACTCCACCTTGCCACGTTCCAAGGCAGTGGTAATCATCGAGCGGAGGTCCATTTCCTTCTCCCGATACAGGGGTGCCAAACGAGTGGAAAGGTCGAGTGACTTACTATTGAGCGACTTGATTTCCGCTGTAATCTTCTTGTCATGGAATACGGCAGATGCCTTGCCATACCCCGTCATAGATTGTATCATACGCTTATTTGCAACAATTTTCAGGCAAAAGTACGGAAATAAAAGCAGAAAATTGTAATTTTGTGCCGAATTTGTAGAAGAAAAATCCGATGTCATGTATTTTACATATTGAGACCAGCACGAAAGTGTGTTCCGTAGCACTGAGCCAGGACGCTTCCTTGCTGTATCATCGGGAAGACATGGAAGGTCCCAGCCATGCCGTCTCATGCGGTGTGTTCGTGGACGAAGCCCTCTCCTTTGCCGAGAGCCATGCCATCCCCTTGGATGCTGTGGCAGTAAGTCAAGGCCCGGGAAGTTATACAGGTCTTCGCATCGGGGTATCGATGGCCAAGGGTGTCTGCTACGGACGCAATGTACCCCTCATTGCCATCCCCACCCTGCAACTACTATGCGTATCTCCCTTGCTCTATCACGAAGAAATAGAGGAAAATGCCTTGCTGATACCCATGATCGATGCACGACGCATGGAGGTGTATGCAGCCGTCTATGACCGTAGTTTGAAAGAGGTACGACCCACTCAGGCAGACATCGTGGATGCCGACACCTATCAGGAATACCTGGAAAAGGGGCCCGTATGGTTCTTCGGCAACGGAGCGCTGAAATGCAAGGAGTGCATCCAGCATCCCAATGCCCGTTTCCTGCCCGACATCCATCCCTTGGCTCGCCACATGATGCCTCTGGCAGAACGAGCCGTAGCCCTCGGCAAGTACGAGGATGTGGCTTATTTCGAGCCGTACTATCTAAAAGAATTTGTAGCAACCCAGTCGAAAAAACTTTTGTAAATGCGATACAACACACAGAGAGATCAGTTGATAATGCCCGAATACGGACGTGCCATTCAGGATATGGTGGACAAAGCCGTTGCCCTGCCCGACAAAGAAGAGCGCACACGATGTGCCCATAGCATCATTGCTACCATGGGACGGATTCTGCACACGCAGGAGAATCAGGACGACTTCGAGATACGATTATGGAATCACTTGGCCAAAATCTCCAATTACAAGTTGGATATCGACTATCCCGTGGAAATCTTCCCCGAGGAACAGGCCACGGAACACCCACAACCGCTTCCATACCCCATGAAACACATCCGCCGCAAGCACTACGGGTATCTGGTGGAAGAGTGCCTGCACTATGCCACCGAGCTTCCCGAAGGAGAGGAACGTGATGCGCTGATACAGATGACTGCCAACCAGATGAAGCAAGACTTATTCGACTGGAATCGTGATGCCATGGACGAGGAGCTCATCGCCAAGGACATCGAAAGATACACTGACGGAGACATTAGTCTGGATCTCTCAACCTTCCGCTTCGGACCTGTAACTAACAACCCTTCGCCTGTGCCTCGGAGCAAGAAGAAGAAAAAATAACAATCGCTGTATATGGGATCTTTTATCATAGACGGAGGATACCGGCTGAAAGGTGACATCACGCCACAGGGAGCCAAGAACGAGGCTCTGCAGGTGCTGTGCGCTACACTTCTGACAAGCGAAGAGGTACGCATACAGAACATCCCCGATATTGTGGATGTGAGTAATCAGATTCGTCTGCTCTCGGACATGGGCGTAAAGGTCACCTTCAATGCACCAGGCGACTACACGTTCCAAACCGAGCAAGTGAACCTCGACTATCTGGAATCCGAAGCCTTCCTGGGATGCTGTTCACAACTGAGAGGCAGCGTGATGCTCATCGGCCCTTTGGTGTCGCGTTTCGGAAGAGCCGTAGTGGCCAAGCCAGGTGGTGACAAGATAGGACGCAGGCGTCTGGATACGCATTTCCAGGGTATTCAGAAGTTGGGTGCCAACTTCCAATACGACGACAGGAAAGCCGTCTTCACCATCACCGCCGAGAAGTTGGAGGGAGCTTATATGCTACTGGATGAAGCTTCGGTAACAGGTACGGCCAACATCATCATGGCTGCCGTACTGGCCAAGGGAACCACTACGATATACAATGCGGCATGTGAGCCCTATATTCAGCAACTGTGTCACATGCTCAACCGAATGGGAGCACGCATCAGTGGCATTGCCAGCAATCTGCTCACCATTCAGGGGGTGGAGGAATTGCACGGCACCACCCACACCATCCTGCCTGATATGATCGAGGTGGGTTCGTTCATCGGTATGGGAGCCATGGTGGGCGATGGCATCCGCATAAAGAATGTGCGTTACGATCAATTAGGCATCATCCCCGACACATACCGTCGCTTAGGAATAGAAATACAACAGGAGGATGACGATATCTACATCCCTCGACAGGAGCACTACGAGATAGAATCCTTCATCGATGGTTCGTTCATGACGATCTCTGATGCACCATGGCCAGGACTTACTCCCGACCTTCTGAGTGTCTTGCTTGTCGTGAGCACACAGGCAAAGGGCTCGGTACTCATCCATCAAAAGATGTTCGAAAGCCGTCTCTTCTTTGTAGATAAACTCATCGACATGGGGGCTCAGATTATCCTGTGCGACCCCCATCGTGCCGTGGTAGTGGGACATGATCATCAGATACAACTGAAGGCACGCCGCATGACAAGCCCTGACATCCGTGCCGGTATCGCCATGCTGATTGCTGCCATGAGTGCCGATGGAACGAGCCAGATAGACAATATCGGACAAATCGACCGAGGTTACCAGAATATCGAAGGACGTCTGAATGCATTGGGCGCCCGTATCACCCGAGTAAGATGATAGAAGAAGCCAGTGTTTACAAGATCGGGAATCTCACGCGCGTGCATGGTGTGCGCGGAGAGATATCGATGACCTTCACCGACGATGTATGGGATCGTGCCGAGGCAGAATACCTTGTCCTGAGAATAGATGGAATACTGGTACCCTTCTTTCTGGAGGAATACCGTTTCCGTAGTGACACGGTGGCTCTGCTCAAGTTTCAGCGGTATGACGATGCCGATTCAGTAAGCGAACTGTGTGGAGCGGAGGTGTATTTCCCCTATGGCCTGACACCGGAACCCTCGGAGGAGGACTCCTATACATGGCGATACTTCACTGGATTCCGTGTCATAGATACACAAGCTGGCGATTTGGGAGTAATAGAGCACGTGGATGACAGCACGCCCAATGTATTGTTCTCCATCGGAGATATCCTCATTCCTGCTGCCGAGGACTTCATACGCGAGGTGGATCACCAGCGACGCATCATCACAATGGAACTACCCGAGGGCTTGCTCGATCTGAAATGAGTAATCCCTGCAATTGATTAAGACAATGGACATAAAGAAAAAGAAGAAAATCTGCATATTAGGTTCGACGGGCAGCATAGGCACCCAGACACTACAGGTCATCGAGGAACATCCCGACCTATTCGAGGCGTACGTATTGACGGCACACAGCCAAGCCGACCTACTCATCACCCAAGCAAAAAAGTATCGCCCTTCGGCTGTAGTCATCGCCGACGAATCACGCTACGAATATGTACGTGAAGCCCTTGCCGATGAACCCATTCAGGTATATGCAGGAGCGGATGCCTTGTGTCAGGTGGTACAAATGGAACCTGTCGATGTAGTACTTACTGCATTGGTGGGCTTTGCTGGCTTGCGTCCTACTCTGAGTGCCATCGAAGCAGGAAAACCAATAGCGCTGGCCAACAAGGAGACGTTGGTGGTCGCAGGCGAACTGGTCACTCGGAAATGTATGGAGTACCGAGTACCCATCCTGCCCGTGGATAGCGAACACAGTGCCATCTTCCAGTCGTTGATGGGCGAGCAGAGCCCTATCGAGAAAATCATTCTTACTGCAAGCGGAGGACCTTTCCGCACCTTCACCCCTTCCCAACTGAAAGACGTGACTCCTGCCATGGCGCTGAAGCATCCCAACTGGGATATGGGAGCAAAAATCACCATCGATAGTGCCAGCATGATGAACAAGGGTTTCGAAGTGATAGAAGCCCGTTGGCTGTTCGATGTCGAACCGGCTCAGATACAGGTGGTGGTACATCCACAGAGCATCGTACATAGCGCCGTGCAATTCCAGGATGGTGCCGTGAAAGCTCAATTGGGAGCGCCCGATATGCGCGTGCCTATCCAATTAGCCCTGTCGTATCCCGAACGCTTGGAAAGCACTTTCCCGCGCATCGATTGGTGGGATATGAAGGATTTGACCTTCGAACGTCCCGACTTGAACAAGTTCCGTTGCTTGCAGATGGCATACGAAGCCATACGCATGGGAGGTAATGCGGCTTGTATCGTCAACGCGGCCAACGAGGTGGTCAACCTGGCTTTCAGACAAGAACGCTGTCCCTTCCTGGAAATGGCCAACATTATCGAACAAACACTCCAAAAAATGGCACACCAAGAGAATCTCAACCTGGATGATTATTTAGCATGTGATGCCGAAGCAAGACAGGTGGCAGATTCATTCATCCGCCGTTTGTAATTTTGACAATATCCTAATACGAAATCTATCACATTATGAGCATCATACTGATAAAGGCACTCCAGTTGATTTGCTGCCTCAGCCTTTTGGTCGTCCTCCACGAAGGAGGTCATTTCGGATTCTCCAAACTCTTCGGTGTAAGGGTGGAGAAATTCTACATGTTCTTCAATCCCAAGTTCCACCTCTTCAGCACCCGCGACAAGTGGTTCACACGATTATTCCCTTACTTCAAGAAAAACGAAACGGAGTATGGCATCGGTTGGATTCCATTGGGCGGCTATGTGAAAATCTCGGGAATGGTGGACGAAAGCATGGATCTGGAGCAGATGAAGCAACCAGCCAAGCCCGATGAATTCCGCAGCAAGAAAGTATGGCAGCGCTTCTTCATCATGTTCGGTGGCGTATTGATGAACCTTCTCACAGCATGGTTTATCTATAGTGCCGTGATGTTCTGCTGGGGACGCGATTATCTGCCTATGCGTCACATTGAAAAAGGATTCCAGTTCAACGCCCACGCACAACAGTTGGGATTCCACAACGGAGACATCCCCGTAAAAGCGGATGGCAAGGAGATTCTGGAATGGGATACCAACCTGTTTCGTACACTTTCCAATGCGAAAAGCATAACTGTACTGAGGAACGGCAAAGAAATCACTATTCCCATCGAGGAAGAACTCAATCTACTTCACCTCATCCAAGAAACGCCCGCCTTCATGACCCTCTATTCACCTTCCGTAATCGACTCGGTAGTACCTGATGGAGCCATGGGCATCGCGGGAGCAAAGAAAGGTGACCGCCTGTGGGCTATCGATGGAACAGAGATTGCCACATGGGCCGACTTTGACAGTTTGATGCAACGACGCAATGATGTGCTTTCCATCGAAGGATGTACCGCAGCAGACAGCGCCAAGATGCGACAAATGACCGTTGTATTCGGAGCAGACAGAGCCGATGCCACACTTGATACGGCATGTATCACCTTATCACCCGAACTGATGATGGGCATCGTGAAAAAATCTCCTGTTGGGCAAAGTCAGTTGTGTCACCAGGAATACTCCTTCCTGAGTTGCATCCCCGCTGGCTTGGAGAAAGGATGGCAGACGCTGACGAGCTACGTCAACGACTTGAAATACATGGCAAGTGCCGAGGGAGCTAAGTCAGTAGGCTCTTTCATCACCATTGGCAGCATCTTCCCCAGCATATGGGATTGGCACCAATTCTGGATGCTCACCGCTTTCATCAGCATCATCCTGGCCGTGATGAATCTCCTGCCCATTCCGGGATTGGATGGTTGCCACATCGTATTCCTGATGTACGAAGGAATCACGGGTCGCCAACCAAGCGATAAGTTTATGGAATGGGCAGAGCGTATAGGGCTTGTCATCTTAGGCGCCTTGATGCTCTTAGCCTTTGGTAACGATATTGTACGCTTCATCCTGTAATATCCAGTCATGCAAGCTCCATTGCCACAGGATCCCATGATGCTCTTCAGTTTCATCAACATGAAGCTGCGCGACGAATACCCTTCGTTGGAGGAATTGTGTGAGGATATGGGACTCGACCAAGAACAACTGAAAGAACAGCTCCTAAAAGCAGGCTTCGAGTATAATGCCCAAGCCAATAAATTCTGGTAAACACATGAAAAGACATATTATCTGGTGGATGCTATGCATCCTGTGCTCTCTGCAAGTCAGTGCCGTATTGAAAGAAAAAGACCTGGCACGCACACTTGGTGTACTGAAAGCTGAACTTCAAGCCGATTGCGAACGGCAGCAGGCCTTCATGGAACGATATAGTTCTCAGAGCGAAGCACAACACTCCCAACTGGTGGATTACATGCAGAAATGCGAACAGATAGGGTTGATGCTGTATAGTCAGAAAGCCGACTATACGTTCGATATGGCATACGCTTGCCAACAAGCCACCGACTTGTACAAGAATCTGAAGGACAACAATCTTCCCTACGACCAGATAAAGACACGCCTGGAGCAGGAAATCGAGCGATACGCCGAGTTGATACGTTCGCTGAAACAACTCCCGCCCATCGACGTTGACGATCGCGATGAGGTAATGACGCAAGCCGATTCCATCATACAGATGGCAATGGATAGCCTTCGTGCCGTCAGAGACAGTTTGGCCATGCTCAACGATACTGCAGCAGTAGCATCTATCGAAAACATTGCAAAGGGGCTGAAACAGAAGAAGGACAAGGAGAAAGAACATCTGGAGCCCTATATGCTGAATGAAGAGCAGCAAGCCGACCGAAAAGAATGTTTGGTATATGCCGATTCGCTGAAGACATCACTGGAGGCATTCCTGACAAGCCTGACAAACGAAAACACATACTATGCCAGTGTGAGCGAGAAGGCTGAGAAACTGAATGATTTTGCCAAAAGCCGATACCATATTCTACAGCAAAGCATCTTCCGCAACGGAGGAAAGAACTACCTCACCATCCTGTCCGAACTTCCTCGGCAGATAAGGATGGCCAACAGGGATATAAAGAGCAAGTACCTCCCTTTCAAGCGTCACTCTCAGAACTACAGCGAATGGCGAGGCATGTATGTAGCCTTCATCAGCATCTTCCTTTTCCTCTATATGGCCATCGGTGCACTACTGAGTACACTTATCATCCGCTTCCTCATGCCTAAGCGATTCCAGACGAGTGAGTTCAAGGCAAAACGGAGTATGCTGAATGCCGTATTAGGCATCTTCATCTTCGCCATCAGCGTGATGATAGCCCGTATATTCATCGACCGCAACTTTATCCTGATGAGTACCTCTCTCATGATTCTGTTGGCGTGGTTGCTCTTGGTCATCTTCATCTCGTTCCTCATTCGCCTTGATGGAACTCAGGTACGACATGCAGTACGTATCTATCTGCCGTTTATCTCCATGGCTTTCGTGGTCATCCTCTTCCGAATCATTCTCATTCCAAACAATCTGGTCAACCTCATCTATCCTCCCATTCTTTTGGGCTTCACCATTTGGCAGGTGCGCACCATTCTGCTCGATCGCAATCTGTTACCTGCCAGCGATGTCATCTATAGCAACATCAGTGCAGTCGCCATGATAGTGGCATGTATCGCTTCGTGGATAGGATTCACACTCTTGGCCGTCGAAATCATGGTATGGTGGATGTTCCAGTTGACGGGCATCCAGACAATCACCTGCATCTACGATCTGATGAAAAACTACGAGACGAACCGTCTGGCCTTTAAGTTGACTCCCTCGCTGAAAGAAAAAAAGGACAAGGGTGAGGACATCGCGGCAGAACTGAAGACACAGGTCAACAAGATGAAGTCGGGTGACTATATCAACAAGACGTGGCACTACGACCTGATGCGTATCACCATCGTACCCATCCTGGCTATTGTGAGTATATTGTACAGCATCTATTGGGCTGCTGATATCTTCGAGATGAACAGCACTTGCTACGATATCTTCGTGTATAAGTTCATCGACCAGAAAGATGTCATTCAGTTATCCTTGTATCAAATCTGTATAGCGGCTTCGCTGTACTTCATCTTCCGCTTCATCAATTATTTCACCCATAGTTTCTACCGTCATCTGCGCCGCAACGTGCTCAAGATGGAGAATACCTACAACCGTACCCTTGCCAACAATGTCATCGGAATACTCGTATGGGGCTTGTATTTCATCATCGTATTAGTGATGCTCAAGATTCCCAAGAGCGGTATCTCCATCGTCACGGCTGGTTTGGCTACTGGTATGGGTTTCGCCATGAAGGACCTTTTGGAGAACTTCTTCTATGGCATCAGTTTGATGACAGGTCGTGTACGTGTGGGTGACTATATCGAATGCGACGGAATTCAGGGAAAGGTGGACAGTATTACCTATCAGAGTACACAGTTGCTTACATCAGACGGAAGTATCATCGCATTCCTGAATAGCGCCCTATTCAGCAAGAACTTCAAGAACATGACACGCAACCACCGATACGAATTGATAAAGATTCCCATTGGAGTGTCATACGGAACCAATGTGGAGAAAGTTCGTCAACTGCTCATAGAGGCCATCACTCCTATCGGTAAACAACGCAACAAGGAGGGTAAGTTCTATTTCGATCCTTCACAAGCCATCGGAGTAAGCCTTGCCAACTTCGGCGACAACTCCGTCGATCTCTCTGTCGGCATCTGGATGCGTGTGGAAGACAAACTCGATCTTACCCCTCGCGTCAGGGAAGTCATATATAATGTATTGAACGAGAATGGTATCGAAATTCCCTTTCCCCAACGTGACGTGCATATCATTCAGGCATGAGTAGCGTCAGATATCGATTACCAGGCGAAGGGGAGCAAGAGCACCACATCACAGGCCATAGTAGGATCGTGAGTGTCCATGAAGACAACTGGCCAGAGGGATTCGTGATGCGTCCCTTCCATATCACGCCTCAATGTCCTTTCCTGATGATTTGCGAGGGAGAAGACGACGGGACAGATTCCGGTTGCAATCTTCCACTTCACGAAGAACAGAATTATCCAGAAGTATTCCAGTACTTCCATAGCCATATCGGAGAAGGAAAGGAATTCCGCAAACTGGTACTCTCTCATCCTTTCCGATGTATGGGTATGCAGAAGGAAACGCTCTACAACCTGCTGAAGGAGAAATATCCCAACGCATTGGTGTATTGGGTGGAAAGTCCTATCGCAGGATGCTGGATAGGAGCCACTCCCGAAGTACTCTTGGAGGGTTCTGGCAAACAATGGCGGACGATGGCTCTGGCAGGTACAAAGACGCGTGAGGAAGAATGGGATATCAAGAACAGGGAGGAACAATCCCTCGTCGCTTCCTTTATCATGGAGAGACTCCTCCCTACTGGGATCTCCGTGGAGGCCTCCTCCCCACATACCTATTCCATCGGTACCCTTCAGCATCTGTGTACCGACTTCGACCTGACTCTGCCCGAGCACTATAGTATGCCTGCATTGCTCCGGATACTCCATCCGACCCCTGCCGTCTGTGGGGTTCCGCAACGGGAAGCCATGCATTTTATCCTACGCCACGAGGGGTACGACCGCAGATACTATGCGGGTATCGTAGGTCCGTATCATCCCGAGGGGGATACGCGCCTCCATGTCAATATCCGCTGTACACAGTTCTATGGCGATGGTTCGGCGTATGTGTATGCAGGTAGTGGTTTGATGCCCGACTCCACCGCAATGGAAGAATGGGCCGAAATAAACAGGAAAAAGGATTCGGTATGCTGAGCGGTAAGAAACAGATATTGCAATTGGTAGCTCTTCTCCATGCACACGGAGTGGAGGATGTGGTGGTATGCCCGGGAAGCCGCAATGCTCCCATCGTACATACCATGAACGAATGTGGATTGTTTCGTTGTCACCCTCTTACCGACGAACGTAGTGCTGGATTCTATGCTTTAGGGCTCAGTTTGGCTACCCATCGCCCCACCGTGGTGTGCGTGACCAGCGGAAGTGCTTTGCTCAACCTACACCCTGCCGTGGCAGAGGCCTACTATCAGCAAGTGCCTCTCGTTGTAGTTAGTGCCGATCGTCCAGCTGCTTGGATTGGACAGATGGACGGACAGACGATGCCTCAACCAGAAGCTTTAGGAAAGATGGTAAGGTGTTGTGTCAATCTGCCTGAGGCAAACACAGAGGAAGAGGAATGGTATGCCAATCGGTTGATAAATGAGGCCATGCTGACGTGTCTCCTCCACGGACAAGGTCCCGTTCACATCAATGTACCTATCAGCGAACCACTCTATGCCTTCGATTGTCCCTATCTGCCTCAGGTAAGGGTGATACGACATACGCATCCCGTTCAGACGAGCGATTGGAAGAATTTGGCCGATACCCTTCGAAATACGACAAAGTGCATGATTCTGATAGGTCAGATGCACATGCAGAATTCCCTTTCTGCGGATACGCTTTCTTCCCTGGCAACACATTGTGTCATCGTGAGAGAGAACTTGGCCAACGTGGGGAATTTCCCTCTGGTCAAGACGGATCCAGATGAACTTCTCTCTTGCATCACTCACGGGGAGGAGGCGGATTTCATGCCCGATTTGCTCATTACCCTCGGAGGACATATCGTAAGCAAACGGATAAAACAATTCCTCCGTAGCCACAAGCCACTTGCTCATTGGCATGTGAGTGAGGAAGGAAAGGTGGCAGACTTGTTTGGAGCCCTCACTCTCGTAGTGGAAAGTCCTGCGGATTGCTTCCTCGAGCACCTGAGTCAATATATGACAGAACCCAGCAAGGAAGCAAACCCCTTCCTCGCACGATGGAAAGAACTCCATCCTCGCTTCACATCCCTCTATTGGGAGAACATCTTCGAGGCCCTTCCCCACGGTTCTGTCTTGCATCTCGCCAACAGTAGTGTGGTGAGACGTGCACAACATTTCCCTCTCCACGAAAGCATTACCGTATGCTGCAACCGTGGCATAAACGGTATCGAGGGAAGCATGAGTGCTGCAGTGGGGTATGCACAAGCCACACCCGAACGCCTCAATTTCTTTCTCACGGGAGACCTGAGTTTCTTC
Source organism: Prevotellaceae bacterium UBA1743 (assembly GCA_002314945.1). GTDB lineage: Bacteria > Bacteroidota > Bacteroidia > Bacteroidales > Bacteroidaceae > Physcousia. The sequence continues at coordinate 8,372 of DCHV01000062.1, read as the reverse complement.
TACGACCAGAATGCGTTGTGGAATATCCGTCTTCCCCGGAATCTGCATATACTTCTCATCAACTCGGGAGGAGGAGCCATCTTCGATACACTACCCCTTCCCGAGAATGAATCGAGCCGTCACCTGATCAGCGCCACACAACATTTCTCGGCTTCACACCTATGTCAGCACTATGGTATTCAGTACCGGCAGGTTGAGAACAAGGAGGAATGGGAGAAGGCACTCCCCGACTTCATCACTCGGGGAAATGGCTGTATGCTCATCGAAATAACCATCTGAACAATACATATATCATCATGCGAAATTGGAAGACCATCAAGGAATATCGGGAAATCCTCTTGGATGAATGGGAGGGTATTGCCCGCATCACCATCAACCGTCCCGAAGTGAGAAATGCCTTCACCCCCCTCACCACCGAGGAAATGGGGGATGCCATGCGTATCTGCAATGAACGTAGAGACATTCGTGTAGTCATCCTTACAGGTGCTGATTCACCCCGCAAGGAAGGACAGAGCGAGGAGGAATGGATGCGTACCAATGCGTTCTGCTCGGGAGGCGATATGCACGTCAAGGGACGCGGAGGCTATATCGGAGAGGATGGCATCCCCCGACTCACCGTACTGGATGTACAGAAACAGATACGTTCCATCCCGAAGCCTGTTATCGCCATGGTAAATGGCTTTGCCGTGGGTGGTGGTCATGTACTGCACGTGGTTTGCGACCTGACAATAGCCGCCGACAATGCCCGTTTCGGACAGACAGGGCCTAAGGTAGGTTCCTTCGACGCTGGCTTCGGCAGTTCCTATCTGGCACGCATTGTAGGACAGAAGAAGGCACGGGAGATCTGGTTCCTGTGCCAATTATATACGGCTCAGGAAGCCCTCGATATGGAATTGGTCAACAAAGTGGTGCCTCACGAGCAACTGGAGGATGCTACCGTGGAATGGGCACAGATAATGATGAAGCGGAGTCCTCTGGCTTTGCGTATGATCAAGCGTGGATTGAATGCCGAACTGGATGGGCAGGCAGGCATACAGGAATTGGCTGGCGATGCCACCATGCTCTACTATTTCTGCGACGAGGCACAGGAGGGAGGAAAGGCTTTCCTGGAGAAACGTGACCCTGAGTGGAATCTGTATTGATACAATCTGAATGGAATACGAAGTAAAGGCACGCACGCTCCATTTCCGCCGCCCTGCAGGTACTTCCCGGGGAGTATATACCATCCGTCAGGTGTGGTATGTCACATTCATGGAGGATGGGTATAGTGGTACGGGAGAATGCGCACCCCTACCCGATCTGTCGTGCGATGCAATGCCAGCGGCAGAATACGAATTCCAGCTCCATCGTTTTTGTAAACTGACGTGTCTGACAGGATGTGTGGATGTGGAAACCCTCCGTCCCTATCCCAGCATCCTCTTCGGAGTGGAATGTGCCTTACACAAGCTATATGCTGCACAGAGGGGCGAGGAACCGTTTTCCATATCGGAGGGTATTCCCATCAATGGACTTATCTGGATGGGTACCTACGGGGAAATGAAAGAGCGGCTGGAGGAGAAGTTGGCAGCAGGGTTCCGTTGCATAAAACTGAAGATAGGAGCCATCAGTTTCGAGGAAGAGTTGTCCCTCCTTTCCAGGATTCGCGAGGAATATCCTCAGGAAAAGGTAGAAATACGGGTAGATGCCAACGGAGCTTTCTCTCCTCAGGATGTAACCGACAAGCTACGTCAGTTGACCGCCTTGAAAATTCACTCTATCGAACAGCCCATCCGTGCACACCAATGGGAGGATATGGCACAGTTGTGTCAATATGCACGCCAACGCCTGATTCTCCCTATCGCCCTCGACGAAGAACTCATCGGCATACATACACGTGCCGAGAAGGAACAGTTGCTCGATGCTATCCATCCTCAATACATCATCCTCAAGCCCTCCCTGCATGGAGGCATCTCGGGATGCAACGAATGGATTAGGCTGGCAGAGGAGAGAGAGATTGGATGGTGGGCCACCTCGGCCTTGGAGAGCAACGTAGGACTGGCCGACATCGCACGATGGGTAGCTTCCTATCACCCCACGATGCCTCAAGGTCTGGGTACAGGACTTCTTTTTTCAGACAACACACCCCCCGAAACGGAAATCAGGGGCGACGAATTATTTTTTATCGAGAACGTATGACACGAACACACCGACTGATGGGGCTTGGCATTTTCCTCATGTCCCTTACTTCCTGCATGAGTAGGAGTATCTATGTATCTACCGAAGGCTCGGACGACAATGACGGAACGGAGCAACACCCCTTGGCTACCTTGCAGAAGGCACAGGAATTGGCACGCCATACCTGCCCTCTCCTTGATGCGCAAGTGATTGTGGAAGATGGTATCTACTATCTGCCCGAGATGCTCACGCTCACCCACGAAGACAACGGATGTACATTCCGGGCACGACATCCGCAACAAGCCATTCTGAGCGGAGGTATGCAGCTGCATCTCGCTTGGAAAATCTCCCAACAACCTGGTGTATATGAGGCGCAAGTGGAAACAGGTGACACCATCGACCAACTCTACGTGGGAGGACGTCGCAAACCGATGGCTCGCTATCCCAATCGTACGAATGCGCCTGGATGTAATGTATATGATGTGTGGAATCTCGGGGATGGAGAGATGGGTAATCCCGAACTGGATGCCCTCTACCCGTCGCGTATCGCTACATGGAAGAATCCTCAGGGAGGCTACATTCATGCCATGCACAACTACCTGTGGGGCGACATGCATTGGCGTATCACAGGGAATGCGCTGGACGAAAATGGAATACCCGACTCTACCCGACTTGCCTACGAGGGTGGTTGGCAAAACAACCGTCCCGCACCTATGCACCCTAAGTTCCGTTTCGTGGAGAACCTGCGCGAGGAACTGGATGCGCCAGGAGAATGGTATCACGACCTGACCAATCATACTCTGTATTACATGCCCGAGGAAGGGGAGGACATCACTCAAGCCACCGTAGAAGCCGTCCGTCTGAAATGCCTCATTGCACTCAAGGGCAGCGAGGAGAAGCCTGTACGGAAAATCCACATCGAGGGCTTCACGTTCCGACATGCCGCTCGTACGTTCATGGACAACCGCGAACCGCTACTTCGCTCTGACTGGACGGTGTATCGTGGTGGAGCCATACTGTATCAGGGAGCAGAGGATTGCCAGCTCTGCGACTGCGACTTCGACCAGTTGGGAGGTAACACCATCTTTGCCGATGGGTACAACCGCGGACTCATCTTCCGTGGCTGCTATATCCATGATAGTGGAGCCAATGGTATTGCCTTCGTGGGAGATACGGCCAGCGTACGCCATCCATTGTTTACCTACGGCGGATATACCCCCTTCGACCTCACAGACACCATTCCTGGGCCTCGTAGCAATGCCTATCCGCGCGAGTGCCTCGTAGAGGAGTGCATCATCACCCATACAGGACGGGACGAGAAACAGACGGCTCCTATCCAGATATCCATGGCGTACGGCATTCATGTCAACCACTGTTCCATCTACAATGTGCCTCGTGCTGGTATCAACATCAGCGAGGGAACCTTCGGAGGGCATGTCATCGAGAACTGTGACATCTTCGAGACTGTTCTTGAGACGGGCGACCATGGCAGCTTCAATTCCTGGGGACGCGACCGTTTCTGGGGTAACGATATGGCACGCTATCATATAGAGCACCCCGAGGCTTACCGTATGGATATGCTCGACCGTAATATACTGCACCACAATCGCTGGCGTTGCGACCACGGATGGGATATCGACTTGGATGACGGTTCTTCCTATTACCTCATCTATGACAATCTGCTGCTCCATGGCGGATTGAAGATGCGGGAAGGTTTTCATCGTACTGCCTTCAACAACCTGATTATCAACAACAGCCTCCACCCTCACGTATGGATGCCCCAGAGTGGCGACGTGGTCACTCACAACGTGGTGATGAGTGCCTATCGTCCTGCTGCCATGACCAGCGAACTGAGCGACAGCGACCCCTGGGGAGAACGGGTGGATAGCAACTACTTCGCATGTCCGGACACGGAGCGGATGCAGTTCCTGCGCAACGGATGCGACTCGGCTTCTGTGAGCGGCGTGCTCCAGTTTGCCAATCCTGCAGAGGGAGATTACACCATCACCAACACGGAGGAGACAGACAGGATAGGATTCCACAATTTCCGTATGGATGACTTTGGTGTCACCCTGCCACGCTTGCGTGCTATCGTCCGTCATCCCGAGTTCCCTGTCCCTAATGTGCGCCATGTGGCACAAACCGAGGAGGCTGTCACCTACCCATGGGAGGGCGCTACGCTCACCTACCTCCACGGGGAGCAACTCTCTGCCTTCGGTATGGATCTCAGCGCCCAGGCCTTGGCCGTATCATGCCCCAAAGACTGCAAGGTGCTGCAGACAGGTGTGAGACACGGCGACCTCATCATCCGCGTCAACGGAAAGGATGTCGATTCGCCTCAGTTCTTCCAGCCTTTTGCCGAGGGGAAAGAGGCCATCCGCAGCATCATAGTGAAACGCAATCAGCAGGAACTGGAAATCAGCATGGGAGAATGACCCCCGCACTATCCGCTTTCTTAGAGGAATGGGAGAACGAATCCCCTACCGTCCTGGTACATACCAGCGGAAGCACAGGGCAGCCGAAACCTCTTCGGGTGGAGAAGGAACGGATGCGAGCCTCTGCCCGTATGACGTGCGGTTTCTTGGGGATTCAGGCAGGAGATACCGCTCTGCTATGTATGCCCCTGGAGTATATTGCAGGGAAAATGATGGTGGTACGTGCCGTGGAATGGGGGCTTCGTCTGGTAGAGGTACCTCCCAGTGGTCATCCGCTGGCCTCGCTGCCCCCCGACTGCCACATCGATTTTGCAGCCATGGTGCCTCTGCAGGTGTGGAACTCGCTGAATGTACCTCAGGAGAGGGAGTGCCTGCGCCGGATTCGCCATCTGCTCATTGGCGGTGGAGCTATCGATGCCCGATTGGAAGTACAGTTGCGCGATTTCCCTCACCACGTATGGAGTACCTACGGCATGACGGAGACCCTGTCACACATCGCCTTACGCCGATTGTCGGGACCCCGGGCAAGCAGTTACTATACGCCTCTGCCCGATGTTTCTCTCGGCCAGACAGCAGAGGGATGCCTCACCATCCATGCGCCACGGGTATGTAGCGGTACGCTGGAGACGCACGATATCGTCGGGATGCAACCAGATGGCTCCTTCCAGATAATAGGCCGACTGGATAATGTCATCTGCTCGGGAGGAATCAAGCTGCAGACAGAACAAATAGAAGCCGCCCTCCACTCCGAGTGGAAAGACGGCTTCATGATTACTTCTGTACCCGACGAACGACTGGGAGAAGCTGTCGTGCTGCTCACCACACGCCCTGTTGACTCCGACCTGCTCCGCTCGCTTCTGCCCAATCCCTACTGGATGCCACGCCATATCTTCATGGTAGGAGAGATTCCCCTCACTGGAACAGGAAAGCCCGACCGTGTGCGTGGCAAGGCTATAGCAATACAGGCAGCTGGTAGAGTTTAGTACTGTTGCTCCCCTTTATCAGGATGGTACGGTCATCCACGGGACAGGCCTCCAGATAGGCTTTCACCTCCTCCACATCGGCAAAACAACGCACCCTCGTCTTCAGGCTCGACAGATCTGCCCGGGCGAAGTTCTCTCCCACCAGCCAGATGGTATCTGCTCCCGATGTCTCCAGGCGCTCCACCACTTTCTGATGCTCTGCTTCGCTATCCGCCCCCAACTCTTTCATATCCCCCAGTATGACCATCTTCTTCGGGAAACAGGTCTGGGCAAAATTCGCTATGGCAGCTGCCATGCTCGAGGGATTGGCATTATAGGCATCCACTATCAGTCGGTTGCGTCCTGTATCTGCAAACTGGCTCCGGTTGTTGGTCGGCTCGTAGGCGGCAAGGGCCTCATCCACCTCGGAGGCAGGAATACCGAAATACTGACCCACGGTAGCAGCCGCCAACAGATTGGGCAGGTTGTAGCTCCCTATCAGTCGTGTCTGTACCTCGTGAGCCTTCCCCTCCATATCGTACCATTCCATCCTCAGGAACGGTTCGCACGCCAGGACACGCCCTTTCAGATAGGGAAGCGTCTCCAATCCGCGCGTTGTAGCCATCTCCGAGAGATCCTCGTCCTGCATATTCAGGAAAGCCCTGCCCCCTCTGGCCACCAGGTCGTCATAGAGTTCACCCTTGGTTCTCTTCACCCCCTCGAAGGAGCCAAAGCCCTCCAGATGAGCCCTGCCCACATTCGTGATAAGTCCGTAGTCCGCCTGCACGATACCACACAGGAAGGCTATCTCCCCCGGATGATTGGCACCTGTCTCTATCACAGCCAGGTCGTGCGCCTCGGTCATCCTGAGCAGCGTACGGGGCACCCCTATGTGATTATTCAGATTACCCTCCGTCCATAGCACCCGATACCCTCGCGACAGGACAGCAGCCACCAGTTCCTTGGTCGTAGTCTTCCCGTTTGTACCCGTCACCTGCAGGATGCGGCGTCCCCACTTCCTGCGATGAAAGGCAGCCAATTGCTGCAAGGCCTCGAGCACATCAGGCACCAGTACATACCGGTCGTCCTGCACACATTGCGGGTCATCCACCACAGCCACGGCACAGCCCTTCTCCAGGGCAGCCGCCGCATACCGGTTACCATCAAAGGAAGCACCCTTCAGGGCAAAGAACATCGAGCCTGAGGGACAGTCCCTGCTATCGGTCGTCACCACGGGATGTTGTAGGAATATCTGATATAATTGTTCTGTCTGCATATACGGTTTTTGATTTGTTGCTATTCTGATGCAAAAATACTGCATTTCGGGCACATTGCCATCATTTTGCGTCGTTTATTTTATTTGCGAGGGCCACAAGGGAAACGCCTGAGGAGAAATCCCCGGGCGTTCTCTTTTTGTCCGCCTCTACCCGACAGAGAAGCCGAGGGCAGAGAGGATGGCAGTCAGGGTGGTGAGCGCGATGTTGATGATGACGCTCCATTTGTTCTTGTTTTCGTTTGTCATGATACGTATGTTTTTTATTGTGGTTAATGAAATTCATTTGGGTGGAAGGCGCAGGTCGCGAATGCCCAGGAAGGTGGCACAGAGTACCAGCAGCTGAGCTACGAGCAGGAGGACCGACCCGTCTATCTCACCCTGAGGAGGAAGCAGCAGACCTGCTGCCGCAAAGAGAACGGCTGCCACAAAGGAAGCAACAGACATGTACTTTTTCATAGGTCAAAAATCGAATTATCGAATTATCGAATTATCGAATTATCGAAAATCAAAGAGCCTCCCCATCCCCCTCTCCTTCAAGAGAGGGCTGGGAAGAGGTTTCTTTTAGTCACCATATCCGTCGCCACCGCTGGTAGTGCCACCGCCTCCGGTAGTAGAACCGCCTCCGCTGCTGGTGCCTCCGCTGCTGGTGCCTCCGCCGCTGGTGCCTCCGCCGCTGGTAGAGCTGCCACCACCGCTGGTGCTGCCGCTCTGTCCACTCGGGAGGGTCACGGTACCATTAGCAGCCATGTACTTGTAGATGACCTGGCGGACGCTGCTCAGCTGGAGCTGACGCTTCAGGGCCTGAGCCTCCTGATAGGCAGCAGTGCCATTCTCGCCATTGGTGGTAGAAGGCTTGTTGGCATTCAGCCACGTGTTCACCTGAGCCGACTTGGTGGCGAAAGCCTGTCGCTGGGCAGTCTGGGCGCTGCTGGCAGGACCCGTGTAGGGGTTGCACAACTTCTGGGTGAACATCTTCCCCGAGGAACTGTTCAGGGTGACCGAAGTGTCGCTGTGGCGGCAAATCTTACCGCTCACGCTCTTGATGATGTCGATTGGAACAATCTTCATGGTTGTTTTACTCAAAGCCGCAGTTGTGCGACCATTTCTATCCCGTTGAGTACGGTTTTTGGATGGTTAGAGAAAATTGGTTTGTTGTGCAGCACGTCAGCTCTCTTTCGGTACGTCTTCGGTAGCCCTTCGTAATTTCCGCGTCCGGAAAAGCACGGGGAGTCGGGTCCGATAGACTGATGCGCTACATACAATTATACGCCGTATGCCCGAAAATCGGGTTTACCGTATATTTACCGCGTATTTACTTTTCCACCTATATTTATCTGAATATCTGCATGTTCACAATACCAAAAATTCATACATTTCTTTTCATTGGACAACACACAGACAGCCATTGACAAGCAGAGAACACCCCTGTATGCGCATCCATACCCCAGCGAGAGACAGGCAAAATTTCAATAATTTCAATAATTTCAATAAAAAATGGGCACACACATCCACGCACCCCGAAAAGAGTGAGAATGAAATTCTATT
>DCHV01000053.1:8159-9830 GCA_002314945.1 Prevotellaceae bacterium UBA1743 | reverse complement strand
AATATCGATAGATTCAACCTTGATCAGGGTTAGGCAACATTCACTCAATCTATAGTCGGGATAAGGTACAATCCATTCAACTTTTTCTATGGGACTACAAGTGTTGTGCTCCTAAAGTTTCACGGTACAGATGCCATTGGAAATGAAATCTCAAAATATTCGTCATTTTATCACATTAACACTATTTAACATAATGGGGGGNNGGGGGGTGATTTTTTCATTTTTTTGTAATTTTACACCGACAAAATAGGAATTGATACATAAAACAGGCGTTTTGAATATGCATTGAAGCCTTCATTGACAATTTTATTAACCATTAATTCAAAATAAAACATGAGTAGAAATTTACTTAAAGTAGCTGCACTGTTGCCTTTGCTTATAGCTGGAATGAGTGCAAGAGCCATTGACATTGTTGATGGCGTGTATCAAATCGGAACTCCCCAAGATTTCACGGAGTTTGCCGAACTTGTGAATACAGGAGAAACTTCTATCAATGCGGCATTGACGGCTGATATTGATATGGGTGGAGCGGAATGGGGTAAACCCATTGGCTATTGGATAGAAGGCCCTGGAGGTAAATCATACGCTGGCATATTCGACGGCAAGGGTCATACCATCTGCAACCTAACCATCAATGGTGCTGCGAATAACGTGAATTGCGGTGGCTTGTTCGGTCTTGGTAATGCTTCTGCGATAATAAGGAATCTGGTTGTAAGAGATTGCTCGTTCTCTTCCATGTACAGTATCGGATGTATCGCAGGTGAATGGTATGGTCTTATGGAGAATTGCGCCGCCTTCGATGTCCAAATAAGTGGTATGGCAATGTATGGTTTAATCGGATATGGCGGTTCTGTAAAGAACAGTTTTACCAATTATCCTGTTGCCTACCGTGATGGTGCCACTACAGCCACCAACTGCTTTGCAATTGGGGATCTTTCAGAAATAGAATGTACATGCGGAAAATTGTGTGTTCTTCTGAACCAAGGATTGGAGTCTCCTGTATGGTTCCAGAATATCGGCACAGACCCCTATCCTGTATTGGATTCTTCTCATGCTGTGGTCTATGCGACGGAAATAAAATGTGATGGCAGCATCACAGATAATGCCACTTTCACAAATGATGCCAGCCTCGGTATGCAGAAACCCACCCATCAGTTCGAGGGTATTTTCTGTGAAAATTGCGGCATGATGAATAAGGATTATGCATGTGCACAGGAAGGAGATGTATATCTGATATCAAACTGGGATGACATGTACTGGTTTTCTTATCAAGTAAACACTGACAATGATGCGATCAACGGCAAACTGACAGCAGACATCGACAACTTTACCTATGAGATGATGATGAAGAGGGCATACAAAGGTAAGTTTGACGGCAATGGACATAGCATTACCTTGAATTTTGAGAACCCCGGTGATTTCTCAGGAATCTTCCGTGACGTGGAATCGGAGGTATGTAATCTTACAGTGCGTGGAACGATGACTTTGGGAGGCAACTATGGTGGTGGTATCACAGCCTATATAACTGGTGTGGTACGTAATTGTTCTTCGTATGTAACAATCAACAGCCTGAATAACGGATGCCATGGTGGAATCGCGTTCATGATGAAACCCACGGGAAGAATAGAAAATTGTTTCTGTGCTCCTACCTTCATAGGCAATACATTGAGC
>DCHV01000053.1:5296-8144 GCA_002314945.1 Prevotellaceae bacterium UBA1743 | reverse complement strand
AGCGCTGAAATGTTCGGATGGGCTGACGGAGGTGTCATAGAAAACTGTATGGTAATCACCGAGGCTGAAGCAAATGCTGGTGTAGAGGCTACGTTCTATCGTGGATGGTCGAACTTGTACAATTGCTACTACAAGAATGCCCATGGCAATACGAATGGTGCCACACAGTTGACAGACGAGCAGTTGGATGGTGGTGAAGCATGTTGGCTTTTGAATAAGCAAAATTTCACATCTCCCAATTGGTTCCAGAATCTGAATGAGGACGATCTGCCTGTTCTCGATCCCACACACAATATTGTACTCTTCACGGGTACCGAATATGTCAGCTTCTCCAAGGAGAACTATGCACCTTATATGAATGCCCTGGCAGAAAATGCATTGGCTGATGCTCAATCTTTGTCTGACAACGCACTGGCAAACCAATCCCTTATTGATGAATATACGGAAAGCATCAACGTATTTGCCAACGCACCCGAATGGGGAGCCTTGGATTCCTGCTACCAGCAGATGGTAGAAAAGAGAAAGGTGGTACAGGCCAACATAGATGCGTATGAAAACTATAGTACAACCGCAAAGACACTGAGAGAAACCATTACGGCTGAGATGTCGGGCACATTCGTAGAACAATTCCTGAGCTATTTGACGGACAACCTGGAACCGAATGAGGACTTCCCCAATGGATCATACGAGTATATCATGGAAATGAAACAATTGGGAACGGATGGAGTGAATGATGAAATTGAATTTATGAAAACACTTCACGAAAAGGCAATGGCAACTACGGCTCTACCCGGTAGCGACCTTACCCTCCTGCTGAAAAACGCCGATTTCCGTGCAGAAAGCTTAGGATGGAGCGGCGACATGCAGGTTGGATATGTTCCCAGTCTTCCTGTCGTGGAATGCCATCAGAACACTGGTGAATTATACCAGACATTCACAGGCATGAAAAACGGACTCTACGAATTCACGCTGAACGCATGGTCGCGTGCTGGAGGAAATGATGATAGTCGTATGTATTCCTCGTACATCTTTGCCAACGATCAGGTTGTTCCCGTCATGAACGTGCAGGAAGACCCGATTTCCGAGCAGGATGCCGTGGATCTGCAGAATTGCTACATCACCGATGCAGGAACATATCCGTATGACAAGATTACCAATGACAACTGCTATATTCCATGGAGTTACTTAGGAGCTCCGTACGCCTTCAATGGAGGACGCTACCTGAACCGCATTTTAGTCAATGTCACAGATGGCACACTGAAGGTGGGTGTGCGTGCTATGGGAACAGGCAATGGTGGTGATTGTATGGAGTTCAACAATGCAAAACTCTACTATTTAGGTGATTTTAACGATTCAAACGAGGGTCTGACAGATGTGTTGGCAGGTCAGATTGCAAGAGCCAAGGCATTGGTGGAGACACAGGTTTCGGCAGATGACCCTTACATACAGCCTAACTATAGTACTGCCCTTCGCGAGAAACTTGCATCCGTTGTTGCCAATGCAGAGACTGCGGAAAGTGCAGAAGACAAGTACAATGCCATCACTGCCTTGTCTCCTATGTTTGCAGAAGTTCTGGATGGTGAAAAAGCATACATCCACATGATGAAAGAGGTTGAAAACAGCATAGAAGCTCTGTATGATGATTATTCATTGGGAGATGTTAGTGAGAGTCTGTTAGAGTCCTTGAATGCTGCGGGTGAAATATTCTGGGATGGCAGCTATTCGACCGAGGAAGCATGGAACTTTGTATCACCCGTTGGTTGCAAAATGGCTATCGAGGACAATTATTACCTCATAACAAACGCGGAAGATTTGGCGTGGTTTGCTCGTCTGGTTTACCAGAACAATTCAAATATCAACGGAAAACTGACGGCTGATATTGACATGGCTGGAGCAGTATGGAGCGCCCCAATCAGTTTCTGGAAAGACGCAGGATGGGGTAGAAATTACTATGGTACATTCGACGGCCAAGGCCATACAATCAGCAACTTGACTATCGATGGTGCATCGAATGGCGTTTGCTGCGGTGGTCTGTTCGGCCTCGGTAGGGAAGGTGCAGTATTGAAGAATCTGATTCTCAGGGATTGTACATTCACAGCCTTGTACAGTATCGGAGGTATGACAGGTGAATGGTATGGTACTGCAGAAAATTGCGCTACAATCAATGTCCAGATAACTGGCTCTAATCCTCATGGTGTGATAGGACATGGCGGTTCCATAAAGAATAGTTTCAGCACTTACGCTGATGTATTCAATCCTGGTGCCACGACAGGCACCAACTGCTATGGAGCTGGAAGTTTGGAAGAAGCAGACTATGCTTCCGGAAAACTGTGCTACCTGCTGAATGGAGACCAGAGCGTCATTTCATGGTATCAGAATATAGGTGAAGACGCATACCCTGTATTAAATCCAGAGCATAGTGTAGTCATTCAGAATCAGGTTGGCGGCTATGAAAATGTTACAGGCATTATGCAGATTGCCAACGATAAGTGTGGAGGTAACATTTACAACTTGATGGGACAGAAGGTTCAGAAGGCCCAGAATGGTATTTATATCATCGGTGGAAAGAAGACCTTGTATAAATAAATAGTATATAACCAACGAGGGTAACGCTTTTCAAGGAAGGAAAGGCGTTACCCTTTTTCATATTGCGCCGAAAATGAAACATAATACTTTAGACATCGGATCTTCACACATCAGACGCTGGATCCTGATAAAACCTACTATCTGCGTATGAAATCCTGCCTCGATGTAGATCGCGAGAAAGCCCAACTTTACATGGACATAATAAAAATGTGCCCCAAATCAGTATTTGACAATCCTAATGAGCCCGAAGATATTTGGTAAG
>DCHV01000053.1:1682-5281 GCA_002314945.1 Prevotellaceae bacterium UBA1743 | reverse complement strand
TTGTGACCTGTCTTTTGGGCAGTTTTCTCACTAATACACATGCCGCCTCATACGACGGCTTGATTATCAATGAAATTCAGGCTGCCAACATTGATCAGTTTACCGATCCAAGTTGGAATTACGGTGGATGGATAGAACTATACAATGCGAATACTTGTCCATATAATCTGCAAGGATGCTGGGTAAGTGATGATGCTCAAAATCTGAAGAAAGCACATATCACCCAACCCATCACCATCTTGGGACAGAGCTACAAGAACCTGTGGTTTGACCATCATGACAAGTTTTGTCCCACACAATTGAAAATGAAACTCGACTTGGAAGGTGGCACCATATTTCTGAGTGATGAAGACGGCAATCTGATTACCAGCCAAGAATATCCCGCACCAGTACCCCGAACAAGTTGGGCCCGACTTAACGAAACGTCGAATGAATGGGGATATACAGACCAACCCACTCCTGAAGCAGCAAATGGCGCTGTAGTATTTTGTCAATCCCGCTTTGATGCCCCATGCCCTTCCGAACCAAGTCAAATTTTTGACAAATCAGTTTCATTTCGTATCGAGATACCAGAGGGAGCAACCTTGCGATATACGACAGATGGTGCTGCCCCTTCGCTTACGCGGGGAGAAAAAAGTGATACGGGGGATTTTACAGTGAGTGCCACTACCGTATTCCGTTTTGCCTTTTTTCGTGAAGGTTTCATGACGAGCCCAGTCATCACCCGAACTTTTATCAAAAAAGACAAAAAATTCTCCTTGCCAATCATAGCTATTGCTACGGATCCTGACAATCTGTACAGCGATGAGAAAGGTATATTCGTAAAGGGCGTAAACGGACGTGCAGGAAGAGGACAAAATACGAATTGCAATTGGAATATGGATTGGGATCGACCTGCAAACTTTGAATTTTTGTATGACGAGGAATCCAAAGTGAATCAAGAATGTGAAATTGCAAAATTTGGAGGCTGGAGCAGGGCCAATACGCCCCACTCATTCAAACTTCACGCATCAAAGCTCTATGAGGGAAATAATTCCTTCAACTGCAAATTCTTCCCGGACAAATCACACAACAAATACAAAACGCTGAAGATAAGAAGTGGTGGCGGCGATAATATGTGTCGTGTGAAAGATCCGTTCATTCATAAAATTGTACAGAGTAGTGGCTTGGATGTAGATATACAGGATTATCAACCTGTAGCCCATTATATCAATGGAGTATATAAGGGGGTCATCAACATGCGAGAACCGACCAACAAACACTATGTGTATTCCAACTATGGATTGGATGAGGAAGAAATAGACATGTTCGAGATGAACAATGATTCGGGATATATACAAACCTGTGGAACGAAGGAAGCATTCCTGCGACTGTACAACTTGAGCAAAAAGGCAGCAGATGCCAACGTCTATGAAGAGATAAAGAATTTACTTGATATTGACGAATTCTGCAATTTCTTTGCGGTAGAATTGTATCTTGGCAATTGGGATTGGCCACAAAACAACATGAAAGGATGGCGTCCTAAGGAAGAAAATGGAAAATTCCGGTTCATCATGTTTGATATGGATGCTTCGTTTTCCGAAGCAAATCCTTTCAAGACATTAGAAAACAAACAAATATATGGTTTTGACTATTTGTATTACGAGGATGTTCCAAAATGGATTACGGAGATAGAACTGATCACAATATTCAAGAATCTCATGCAAAATGAGCAAATCAGAAAACGCTTTGTAGATTCTTTTTGTCTTGTGGCTGGGTCTGTGTTTGAGCCGTCACGATGTAAAGAGATTATCAATAGATTGGCTGCCAAAGTAGAACCCATGCAAATTCTTCCCGATAATGGATATGGGAAAAATGGTTCCCCTTGGCCATCAGCCAACAGCCTGATATCTGCATTGTCGGGACAGGCTTCCAATATGTATATCCAGCTCAAGAATTATTCTCTAATGGCCTTGAATATGGTCCCACAATATAAGAATGTAAAGATCAGCACAAATCTACCTGAATCGCGCATCTTACTAAATGGCAATACGATACCTACAGGACACTTCGATGGGCAGTTGTTCGGGAAGGTAAATCTGAAAGCTGAGGCTCCTTCTGGATACTCGTTCAAAGGATGGAAGATTCCTGATTCGCTCAAATGGGGAAATATAATATTACGTATGGGTGACGAATGGTCATATTACGACAAAGGTGACTTGACAAAATATCCGTGGAATATGTCTATGTATAATGTCTCAAAATGGAACAAAGGAAATGCGCCTTTTGGCTACGGAATAGCCACAGGAGGATATGCTACAGAGTTGAATTATGGTGGAGACAAAACCAATCGATACATTACATACTATTTCCGTAAGTCATTGAGGCTGGATGAAGTTCCGTCATCCAATGATATTTTCACCTTTCATTATAAAGTGGATGATGGTTTTATTCTCTATATCAATGGAAAAGAAGTCACGCGATGTAACATGCCAGATGGTGATGTTGATTTCTACACACCAGCAAACAAATATGCTGCCTTTGATCCTTTTACCGGCAGCATCGACATAGACGCAAGTTATTTCAGGAAAGGAGTCAACGTCATTGCCGTTGAACTGCACAATAACAGTAAAACGAGTAGTGACGTGTATTGGGATGGTCAAATCAATTGGAAAAAAGCTATCAGTGGAGATAGTATAAAATATTACAGAACTGAGAATGAAATTGAATTAGCAGAAGGAGATGTCGAACTTATGGCCGATTATGAAGTGAATAGGTTCTTTGGGAGTCGTCCTATTGTTATCAATGAGGTTAGTGCCTCAAATAGTATTGCTGTGAATGAGTACTTTAACAAATCTGATTGGATAGAACTATACAACAACAGTTCCGATACAATTGATATAGAAGGATTCTATCTATCTGATGATATCAACAAACCTTTGAAGTGTCAGTTGTCGGCAAACGATTCGGAAGCATCTACCAAAATACCAGCTCATGGCTTTTGCATAATATGGTGCGACAAGCAGAAATCCATCACAGAATTGCATGTCCCATTCAAACTGGGAAATGAAGATGGAGAATCGGTAATACTAACTTCTCCCGACCAAAGTTATGCTGACACACTGCAATATTGCCGACATGATGGCACAGAGTCAGTTGGACGTTTCCCTGATGGAGGTAATTGTGTCTATCTGATGAACCATTCCACCATATTGTCTGCTAACAGAATGAATATGTATGCACAGAAAATATCAGAAAAGACAGAAGATTCTCCCAGTTATATGGATCAACTTCATGACAATTCCCTGAGTATTAGTTACTCATTTGAAAATTTGTGTATTCGAAGCGAAGAAAAAGATGATTTGACATTAAATATTCATACGATAGATGGTAAAAAAGTAATGTCTCAGCATCTTCTCATGCGTAACAACGAAATGAAAGTAAATATTTACCTTCTTGTTCCTGGTATTTACGTAGCATCTCTTTCTGACAAAGAGGGCCATAGAGTGTCTATCAAGTTCATTAAGAATTGAGGTCGGTAACTTGTATTTTTACAAGTACTACATCGAAATGCGTGACTACAGATTAAAGGCTGAAACGTGACATGTGACAAATGTGAC
>DCHV01000053.1:1471-1595 GCA_002314945.1 Prevotellaceae bacterium UBA1743 | reverse complement strand
AATTTATGACTACCTTTGCCACGTGTTATGCAATTTAGGCGGAATTAAGGAATGATATGTATAAGTTTTTGTATTTTACAATGATGGTGCTTGCCACCCTGACAAGTTGCACGAGGAACGAAAA
>DCHV01000053.1:823-1431 GCA_002314945.1 Prevotellaceae bacterium UBA1743 | reverse complement strand
GAAGACATCCATCTGCATGGAGAGTTGCTGACGAGACTGAACAAGAATTTCGACCGCTTGGAGAGTGACATTTACCGACCTGACGAGGTGTTCCATTCTCGATTGTGCGATTCCTGGCCAGGAGATTGCGAAGGTAGATTGGTGCTTGGGCTGGTGTGCGACGCGAGGGCAACAGGTCGCGAACCGCTATACCTTGACACCATACTGGACCACTATACTGGTTTCATGAACGAGGATGGCTATTTCGGTCCTATGTATGATGGAAAACTGGATGAACAACAGATCTCGGGCAACGGATGGGTGCTGAGGGGACTGTGTGAATACTATGAATGGAAATCGGATGATAGGGTGTTGAAGATGATCAAGGATATTGTCAACAACTTTTTCCTGAAAGCCAAGGAGAGATACGAAGAATATCCTATCACTCCTGATATGCGCGGGGATAACGAGGGTGGAGTGATCGGTTCAACTGCAGAAAAAACAGGCAACTGGATCCTGACCTCTGACATCGGGAGTGTATTCATCGGCATGGAGGGTCTCACTCATGCCTATTCCATCATCGGTGGAGAAGAACTGAAAGGGGTGATCGATTTGCTCATCAGGAAGTT
>DCHV01000053.1:340-711 GCA_002314945.1 Prevotellaceae bacterium UBA1743 | reverse complement strand
CTGGTGGCTGAGATACAGAAACGATGGGATGTATATAGGGAATTCGGCATGACACCAGGCTACCAGAACTTCAACTGGTTCTGCAGGGAAGACGCTTGGTGTGAGCCCTGCGCGATTGTGGATTCGTATATGCTTGCCACACAGCTCTGGCAGATGACGGGGTGCAAGGAATATCTGGACGAGGCTGAGCTGATCTATTACAACGGGCTCTGTCACACTCAGATTGACAATGGTGGCTTCGCCTGTTTCACCTGTCCCTCGGTAAAGACGGGGAGAACAGATCTGTCGATGCACACGAGCGAAGCCTACTGGTGCTGCTCTATGAGGGGCGGAGAAGGTCTGGGCTGTGCACAGAAATACTCTTTTTTCAC
>DCHV01000053.1:0-312 GCA_002314945.1 Prevotellaceae bacterium UBA1743 | reverse complement strand
GGGGAAGGAACTCTACGTGGCTAACTACCGGTCGTGCACCTACGACACGGGGAAGTTTGCCATGGAAGTTACTACTTCCTACCCCTTTGAGGGCAAGGTTGTCTTCCACATCACGAAAAACGAGAATGCCGTACACGAAATGCGGTTCAATATCCCTGTCAATTCTTCGGACTTCCGTATCGCCTTGAACGGCAATCAGCCGGAAACGAACGTGGAAGGCGGGTTCTGTCGCCTGTCTGAGAAATTCAAAGCCGGAGACGAGATATCCGTATCTTTTGAAATGCCTCTGCTGACGGTGGATGACGGGGAAAC
>DCHV01000020.1:22512-37767 GCA_002314945.1 Prevotellaceae bacterium UBA1743 | reverse complement strand
AATAGAGTATCAAACTTGGGTTAAAGTGGAGATGAAATACTTATCCTCACTCCTTTTGTCTTTTGTGAATCAATATATTACAACAAAATAGTGAGGTTAACTCAAAAAATGATAAACTTTCTGCCGACACTCTATCGCTTAAGGTGGGTTCAAAAGAAAAATGGCAGCATGTAATTGCTACATACTGCCATCTTGTATAGAGGATTAATTAGATTACTTTA
The DNA here is from genome assembly GCA_002314945.1 of Prevotellaceae bacterium UBA1743. Lineage (GTDB taxonomy): Bacteria > Bacteroidota > Bacteroidia > Bacteroidales > Bacteroidaceae > Physcousia. Next base: position 37,546 of record DCHV01000020.1, on the reverse strand, counting down.
CGAGAGTCTTCACGCCATCGATGATGAACAAGCCCTTCTGTGCCTTGCTTACGCGCTGGCCGCTGAGGTTGAAGATACCCTTTACAACAGGAGCGTTAGCCTTGATGCTGCTTACACCAGTAGTCAGAGCCTTCTGGTACAACATATCTGCATTGGCAGCAGACAGAGGCTTGTCGTAGAGACGCATGATAGCAATCTTACCCTGGAATGAGTTGGTAGCACCACCAGTGTGGCCGTTCAAGTCACATCCGATGTAGAAGTTCTCAATAGAAGTATTGGGTTTTTTCAGGTCACCTGCAGCATCAACGGTCTGTGCGAGAACGCCATTCTGGTAGAGTGACAACTTACCTGCATCCTTGTTCCATACACCCAACAGGTGAACCCACTCGTTGTTGGCAGGTACAGTACCGTAAGCACCCTTATAGCTACCACCAACGTGAGCTTCCATGCACCATTTGCCACCATCGGTGATCATACCAGTACCACCACCTTCTTCGAAGCCGAACATACTGATCCATGTGCCGTTGTCACCCGTCCACTCGGGGCATACGTAGCATTCCATAGAGTAACCATCCGTCATCTTGTTCCACAAGTTGTCGTTCATGCTGAAGTAGAAGGTGCTGGCAGGATCCTGACCCCAAGTGTTGCCACTGTTGTCCAGAATGTTCAGACCCATTCCATCATAGAAGATAACAGAAGGAGTATTGAGTGCCATGATGGAATTGCCCATTGCAGAAACGTCGGAAGCAGTACCATCCTCGTAGAATACTATATCGAAGAGGTCGGCCTTCACAACTTCCTTCTTGCCATACAACTGAATCTCGGCAGCGTGCCAGAAGGTACGGTAGCCAGAGTTGGTGTTGCTGGCAGCAAGACGCAGGTAGTTCACACCTTCAGCATGGAAGGCAGCTTCTACTCCGGTGCCTGCACCATCGAAGGGCAGGTCGAGAGTTGCAATCTGAGTGTATTCAGCACCGTCCTTGCTACCCCATACAATCATCTGAGTGGGATGGTCGTTGTTTGAACTACGACGGGTCATAACCATTGTGATGTCGCCAGTGAACTCCTCCTTCAGGTTTACTTGCAGGTAGTGATACTGGTCTTGGCATACACCATGCCAATCGGTGTGCCAGAAGGTTCCTGCGTTGCCATCAATCAAGGCACCGATATTCGTACCCTCCTCGCGGTCGCTGGCGTTACTGCTCAACTGACTTGCTTCGGTGATGAGAGCTTCGCCACGATCTACTACAGGCTTGCCACCCTTCAGACTCTTATCGAGTACGGGGAAAGCTTCACCCTGCAACCATGCGTCAGAACCCTGCTTCATGTTCAGAAGCTTTGTTACGGTGCCATCAGCGAATGCTGCTGCGTTGTAAGCCATGTTCAGATTGTCGGGGAACTGGTTACCAGTGGACATCTTGTTGCTGGTACCTTCCAGATAGTAGTTGTTATATACACTACCACCAGCATACCATCCTACTTCACCTACGAAAGCTGCTGTCAGGTTAGTGCCCTCTGCAGTGCAGATAATCTGGCCTGCATTGATACAGTAGCGGAAACCACGCCAGCTTGTCTCGTGAGTTGTACCTACGATACCACCCAAGATACAGCTTGCATTGTTGCTTGTCAGTGTGCCATAGTTACCGCAGTTTGCGAAGGCGGGATAGCCGGCGTCACCTACAATACCACCGAAGCAGCCTGTGGCTGTTTCGCCTGTGTTCATCACACCATTGTATGAGCAGCAGCTGATGGTAGAGTTGCCTTTTTCGCTATTGTCGGTGTAGCCTACGATACCACCCACCTGTGTGGCGGTCTTTTCGGCAGTCATGTTGATGTAAGAGTGTACGTTGGTCAGTTCAGCATCGATGAAGTAACCTACTACACCCACCTTGCTTGCACCATCGGTAATCTTCATGTTACCCTCGATGTTCAGGTTGCGCAGTACACCACCCTTGCCCAATCGACCGATAAGACCACAATATTCGCCCAAGGCTACCATGTCGAAGTTCTTGATGGTGTAGCCCATACCATCGAATGTACCGGTATAGGTGTTCAGCTTGGCGATAGTAGGCCATGTTACGCTACCAGCCAAGTCGATATCGTTGGTCAGGACTGCGTTTGCAACGGTATTGCCACTGTTAACAGACAGTGCGAACCACAGCAGGTTGCCTGCATTGGCAATCTGATATGAACCATCCGACATAGTGGGCTCCTCACCGAACAACTTGTCGTAGAAGGACAGACCCTTGATAGCGCTGTTGTTCTGTGCATCCTCCAGGGAAATGCTACCATCCTTGTAACCATTCATGATGCCAGTCAGTACGTTGTTCACTTCCTGCTTCTGCTCATCGTTCAGATAGAAGATGATATCACTGTCGTAGCGGTCGGTGAAGTTGGCCATGAAGTTGTACATGTTGATGTAGGTACGCTGTGCTGCCTCAGCCTGGCTGAAGAGAGCAGACATGTTGCTTACCTGTACGTAGGGATCCTCGGTAGCACCTTCAGCCTGCATAGCCTCCTTGATGTTGTTGGGGAAGCCGGGATAGGTTGCATAGTCGGGACCGTCGGAAGTGGGAGCAGCGATCAGTGCATTGGCACGTGCTACCTGACCTGCGAGAGCAGCTGAGATGGCCTCGCTTGCCTCGCTCTTCTCGCCACGGTAAACCAACTTGATGTTGTCGATATAGATGCGGTCGCCACCGGCTACTGTACCGTTGTTCTTCACACCCAGTTGCATGGTGCCGTCCATACCTACCTCAGTCACGATGACATTGGTGTACTTGCCTGCCTCGAATGCCTGAGCAGCAGCAGTGGAGTTGTCGGCCATAGCCTCGTCCTCGTTGGCCACCATCAGGGGTACAATCTGGTCGTTGGCATACAGGTAAGCGGTGTGCATGCTACCATCTGTTACACCAGAGGGAACGAATACACCATTGATAGTTACTTCATAGATACCAGGCATCAGTTCGATAAGACTCTGGTAGCAGTTGCCTGTGCTGAATACGCCTACACCATTCTCTATGCCGAGGTTGCCATTCCAACCCTTGGTAGAGTCGAAGGTGGGGCTATCCAACAGAGTGGTGACATCAGCATCCTTCTGGATGTTGCCTGCACGCACCTTGGCCCATGTCTTGTCGAGATAGTCGATGCACAGCTGTACGCCTTCGGCATTCACGTTGTGCTGAGTCAATACATACTGGGCACCACCGAACTTCCATGCGTCCTCAGCCTCGGGATCTTCTTCGTCCATGGACAGGATGTATTCGTACATTTCCTGAGCAAGTTCGCTCATTTCACCCATAGATTCCAACTGACCCTTGTATTCGTTCACTTTCTCCTGCAAGGTGGCATACAACTTGGCGCAAGCGTCCATCTCACCCTGAAGCCTCTGCAACTCGGGATAGCGTGCGCGGAATTCGCTCATGCTGGTGGCGGTAGTAGAGAGTTCGTCCAAGACGCTCTCATAGCTCTCTACCAAGCCCTTGTAAGTACCCTTGGCTTCAGCAGCGGCTTTCTGAGCAGCGTTGAACTCGCCAATGAAGGTCTTGTAGGAATCTGCATCCTGTACGCTGGCCAATGTGCCATCAGCCTTCTTATATACAGTACCATGTGTGCTGTCCAAGGTGGGCTTGCTATCCACACCGATGGTCTGGTAGAATACGGGATTGATGAAGTCCTCGTAGTTCATATTGAAGGTCAGCCAGCCTGCTGCGATATCCTCGCTGCTGATAGCTGCACCCTGTCCATCGGACCAGCCTACCATGTAACAATGGTTATAGCCACCCCATGTACCGCGGTTCCAACGGCTGGAGCCACCGTAAGACATCTCAACGCTACCAATCATTGCACAGTTGTTGAAGGTGTTGTAGTTGCCTGTCCATCCCATGAAGGCACCGCACCATCCGCAATTACCGAAGATGCGACCAGCTACGATAATGTTGTTCAGGGTCATGTCGCCATCGGTGCTACCCACAAGCATACTGCTGGAACCATCAGCGTCTTCACCTATAGAGACTTGCGTTTGTACATCGACAATCAAGTTCTCCAACTTCAGGTTTGAGGTACCGCTGGCTACGATTACACCCTTGTGTGAGCCATAGAAGGTAACATTACCTGTAAACATTGTGTTGCGGATTGTACTGTTGTCGGCACTTCCACCGAAGAGGGGACCTGCGTTGTTCAGTTTCACAGTGTGGCCCTGGCCATCAAAGATAGCGTTAAGGTTAGCCAGTTCGTAGTGCTTGTCAGAGAGATCCACGTCGCAGGTCAGACGGATGTTGAACTTCTCGCTGGGATTTTTCACCTTGTAATCGCATATCCACTTCATCTGGTTGGTACTGTTGACAGTCATCCAGCCATCCTCGGCATGCATGTAGCCTTCCTGACATGCACCGCAGACGGAGCAGATACCATCCTCGTACTGATGCTCGGGGATAGAAGTTGATTGCTCATCGTTGGTGTAGATGGGATCGCCGACAGGTGTACCATCGCAACGCAACTCGCTGGCGATATATACACGCTTGTGCTCGCCACCGGCAGAGAAGGGCACGGGAACAGAGTCCACGCCGAGTGTCTGATAGTACTGAATATCGCTCTGATCACCATTCAGCATGAAACAAGCCTCACCGCTTGCAATCTTGTCGTAAGTGGTCACGTTGTTGCAACGGCCCTGGTTGAAGATACGCAGATTGGGCCACATAGGGTCATAGTTCTCAGCCAATGTACACCAGTTGTTGATGAAGACGTTCTTGTCGTTGGCACCACCACCTTTTTCGCGGTCGATGGCCAAGTTACGGTCGCTACGGCCGTTGCTGCTACAGAAGGTCCATTCGGTGATGGAGAGACAGTTCTGGAAGATCTTTCCAGGCTCATCTGCCGAGTTGTAACCGGCGTAAGCACAGATACCGCAGGTACTGTGTGCCAAGCGTGCGAACTGGCTACCAGCCCATACGCAGTTGTAGTAGTTACAACCTCCGGTGAAGGCCTTACCGCAGATACCACCTTCGGTACCGTCCCAAGTAGCACCTTCCTGCCACAGGCTACCGCCCACCTTGTCATAGTCACCGGGACGCTTCTCGGCGATGGTCATCACGGTGGTGATACAGTTCTGGACAGTAGAGAAATACATGGCACCAGCGATACCACCGATGTTCTTCATGTTGGTCCAGATCTTACCAGTGGTCCACAGATTCTCTACCAGACCACCACGGTTTGTTTCCGTGTTTTCGGGAGTACCCAAAGAGTTGAATGGAGCACCCAAGTCCTGATTGAGGTAGTAGATGTCCACATCCAGCTTGTGACCCTGGCCATCGAAATGACCAGTGTACTGGGTCAAAGTGTGGTTCTCACCCGTGTTGTTACCAATCACCGTACCGATGTCGGCATACATACGAGCATTCAAACTCAAGTTACCTGCGTTGACCGCATCGGCAAACTTGTTCCAGTCCTCCAAGGTGTAAAGCTTGTAGAACCCTTCGTCATCCTTCTCCAGATCCACGATCTCGTCGGCGAATGCGCTCAGGCCAGCCAAGCACAGCGCAGACAGACACAGGGTCTTGCGGAGGATGCTCTTCACATTGAGAAATGTCTTCTTCATTTGTGTTGAATTGTGGTTAATAATAAGTTGTTAATTAATGATAATGTATATCAGTCTTTTTTCTTAGTTCTATCTTTTGTTGTTCTATGTCGCCAATCTTTTTCGGAAAAACCGCCAAGTGAGACTCCCCGAATTAAAAAGCGTGCAAATTTAGGTATATTTTCTGAGACTGGAAAACTTTTGCGTTTTTTTTTTTGATAATCTCCATTTTTTAACGAGTTTACATAAGATTTCACCCTTTGACGAAAGGATGAGCCTTTTTCCTTCGGTCAGGTATCGGTCAGGTATCGGTGAAACTCCCTAATCCCTCTTATTATTAAAAATATAGGATACACTCTTGGCGTTATGGAAAAGTCTTTGTACTTTTGCACCTTGAAAATTGTAGAATAATATAATAATGATGTAGGTATGAAGAAAATTTTTAGTTACGCGTTTCTTGCAGCTGCTTTTGTAGTAGCGGGTAGCATGATGAGTTGTGGGGGTGATGACGACACGGAAATCAAACCAAAGGAAGAGGAGCCCGATACTCCATCGAAGGAGGCGTATGCCAACGTGAATTTCAAGCCTATGAGCGATACGATTGTGACCGAGACCTCCATCGCCTTTGATGGAAAAATCGTGGTACAACGTGCTTCTGGAACTCTGCAGGATATCACGATGTTCTATGGGGCGGACAAGGACAAGGTGGGCAACCTCTCAGGGGACAAGAAGACTTGCGTTCCTGACGAATCGGGGCATTACCGCTTTGATATAGACGAGCTGGAGAAAGGCACCATCTACTACTTCCGATTCAAGGTGCGTTTCAGCGATATAACTCTCACTCAACCGTTGCTCGATGTATATAGCGTGACTACCAAGGGCATCATCGAGATAGACTATGAAGCGGTAGATTTAGGTTTGCCCAGCGGCACGCTGTGGGCAACTACGAATGTGGGTGCCAAGAACGCGGAGCAGACGGGCTACTTCTTCCAGTGGGGCGCTACCCGACATATCACAGGCGACCGTGTGTCGGCAAAGTATGAGGCTCCTCAGGTGGATCGACTGACAGCGGAGAATGATGCTGCCACTATCTACATGGGTCAGGGGTGGTGTATGCCTACCCAGGAAGACTGGCAAGAACTGATAGAAAATGTGGATTGGAGCTTCGGAAAGACGGAAAGTGGAGCCTATGTGGCTGAGGGTATATCCAAGACCAACGAGAAGAAAATCTTCCTGACCGTGAAATACTACATCGGCGATACAAATGTGGGTGGGAGCAGCAGTTATCCCGACTATACCTATTACTGGTCGTCCGATCGTAGCACTGATTACCAAGGAAAGGCGCAGGCTTTCTTCGGAGAATATAAGCCACGGTCCGGAAATTTTGCCACGATGATGTACCCCTGGGATACCTATTTGGGTTGCCAAGTACGTGGTGTGAAGAAATAATCTCAGGAAATATACCCCCTGAATTGCAAAGTAGAGTTAGCAAAACGGGCACTTTGCGGAAAAAAAACAGGAGGCAGGGTGTGCTATAAGAAAATAAATCAATATCTTTGCCGCGCAAAAAAATGCAGGATTACAAACATAAAGATTTATTAAAATATTAATTTTTTACAAATGGCAAAATTAGATTTGACACAGTATGGCATCACTGGTTCTACAGTGAAGTTCCACAATCCCTCGTATGAGCAGTTGTTCGCCGAGGAGACAAAGGCTGGTCTGGAAGGTTTCGAGGTAGGTCAGGTAACCGAACTGGGCGCAGTGAACGTAATGACAGGTATCTTCACTGGCCGTTCTCCCAAGGACAAGTACATCGTAGATAACGATGAGTCTCACAACAATGTATGGTGGACTTCCGAGGAATACAAGAACGACAACCACCCCATGTCAGAGGAAGTATGGGCAACCGTAAAGGAAATCGCTCAGAAGGAACTCTGCAACAAGGAACTCTATGTGGTAGATGCATTCTGTGGTGCAAACAAGGCTACTCGTCTGGCTGTCCGCTTCGTAGTAGAAGTGGCTTGGCAGGCTCATTTCGTAGAGAATATGTTCATTCTCCCCACCGAGGAAGAATTGGCTAACTTTGAGCCCAACTTCGTTATCTACAATGCCAGCAAGGCAAAGGTAGAGAACTACAAGGAATTGGGTCTGAACTCAGAGACTTGTGTGGCTTTCAATACCAAGAGCCGCGAGCAGGTAATCATCAACACCTGGTACGGTGGTGAGATGAAGAAGGGTATGTTCTCCATGCAGAACTACTACCTGCCTCTGCAGGGTATCGCTTCTATGCACTGCTCTGCCAACTGCGACATGAATGGTGAGAACACCGCTATCTTCTTCGGTCTGTCTGGTACAGGTAAGACCACCCTTTCTACCGATCCTAAGCGTCGCCTGATTGGTGATGACGAGCACGGATGGGACGACGAGGGCGTATTCAACCTGGAAGGTGGTTGCTATGCCAAGGTAATCAACCTGGACAAGGAGTCTGAGCCCGACATCTACAACGCTATCAAGCGCAATGCTCTGCTGGAGAACGTGACCGTAGATGAGAATGGCAAGATTGACTTTGCCGACAAGAAGGTAACCGAGAATACTCGTGTTTCTTATCCCATCGACCACATCAACAACATCCAGCCCGGTTCAAGCGCTCCCGCTGCAAAGCAGGTTATCTTCCTGAGTGCAGATGCCTTCGGCGTACTGCCTCCCGTATCTATCCTGACTCCCGAGCAGACTCAGTACTACTTCCTGTCTGGTTTCACAGCTAAGTTGGCTGGTACAGAGCGTGGTATCACAGAGCCCACTCCTACCTTCAGCGCTTGCTTCGGTCAGGCATTCCTGGAGTTGCACCCCACCAAGTACGCTCAGGAACTGGTAAAGAAGATGGAGAAGAGCGGTGCCAAGGCTTATCTGGTAAATACTGGTTGGAACGGCACAGGCAAGCGTATCTCTATCCGCGACACCCGTGGTATCATCGACGCTATCCTGTCTGGTGACATCGACAAGGCTCCTACCAAGCAGATTCCTATGTTCGGATTCACCGTACCTACAGAACTCCCTGGTGTAGATACCAACATCCTCGATCCTCGTGACACCTACGCAGAGGCTTCACAGTGGGAAGAGAAGGCTAAGGATTTGGCTGCTCGCTTCATCAAGAACTTCGGCAAATACACCAGCAACGAAGCAGGTAAGGCTCTGGTTGCTGCAGGTCCTCAGTTGTAATAAAAAACAACATAATACAATGACAAGAAGCGGTTTCCCATCATGGGAGACCGCTTTTTCCTTCATTATCCTTTTCCATTTCGGGAAGATTGTATATTTTTGCACGAGAAACATTAACAAAAACCATTAGGAATATGACTTTCACAGAAACTGCCAACGGTATCTTCGAGAGAAGCATCGGTGACTATCACAAATACGATGATGTAGATACTCCCATCCACAATCCCTACAAAGAGGGTACCATCGAAGCCGACCTGTATCAGAAGAACTGGATAGATACGGTACAATGGCATCTCGAAGACATCATACGAGACCCCGAGATAGATCCCGTGGAGGCACTGGCTCTGAAACGACGAATCGATCGCAGTAACCAGGAACGGACGGATCTGGTAGAAACCATCGACAGTTACTTCTACACACAGTTTCATGAGGTGGAGATGAAACCCGAGGCAACAATCAATACCGAGAGCCCGGCATGGGCCGTGGATCGTCTGAGCATTCTCGCCCTGAAAATCTATCACATGAAGGAACAGGTGGAGCGCAAGGATGCTACGGAGGCTCACAAGGAGAACTGTCGCAAGAAGTTGGACGTATTGCTTCAGCAAAGGGTGGACCTAAGCACAGCTATCGACCAACTGCTGGAGGATTTTGCACAAGGACGCAAGTACATGAAGGTATATAAGCAGATGAAGATGTACAACGATCCGAGTACGAATCCCATCTTATACAAGAACGCGTGATGAAAAGCCTCAGGGACACACCTGCCCATCTGCTACTGATACGCTTCTCGGCACTGGGTGACATCCTGATGACGGTCCCTGTAGTGGATGCATTGGCACGCCAATATCCCGAGGTGAGCATCACAGTGGTAAGTCGGCCGTGGGTGGGGAGTGTATTCGGCCTGCTACCAGAGAATGTGTCTTTTGTAGGCATCAATCCGCGTGACTATCCTGGGATAAGCGGATTGTGGAAGATGTTTTGCCAGTTGCGTGCTTTGAAACCTTCGTGCGTATGTGATCTGCACGATGTTCTGCGTACTAAGGTGTTGCGCCTCTTCTTCAGGGGAGCAGGGGTGCCCGTCTTCCATATCAACAAGGAACGGAAAGCAAGACGTGCCTTTCTTCATCAAGAAAGGAAGGAGCAGCAGATTACCAGTTTCGACAAATATGCCCGTGTACTGCGTGAAGCAGGCTATGAAGTGAATCTGGCCGAGGAACAGAGACGAACGCTTGTGAAGGGGCAGAAGCAAGCGGCTGTAGGTATTGCACCCTTTGCCGCTCATCAGGGAAAGATTTATCCGATGGAGAAGATGGAGGAGGTCATCCGACTTTTGTCTGCCTCCTATCAGATATTCCTCTTTGGAGCTGGATCAAAGGAACGACAGCTGACAGAGGCGTGGGAAAAGAAATTCCCCAATGTAGTGTCGATGGTGGGAAAACTGCCAGACATGAGACACGAACTGGAATGTATGGCCTCACTCAAGGCTATGCTGACGATGGATAGCGGCAATATGCATCTGGCAGCTCTTACGGATACTCCCGTAGTGAGTCTGTGGGGAGCAACACATCCTTTAGGCGGTTTTTTAGGTTGGAACCAAGCTATGGAACACTGTGTGCAGAGGGACTTACCTTGCCGCCCCTGTAGCATCTACGGACAGAAACCATGCCGCTATGGCGACTACCGCTGTATGAATCAGATTGCCCCTGAAGAGGTGGCCGAGAAAGTGAGGAGTGTATGCAAATAGGATTTGATGCCAAAAGATATTTTCACAACCACACAGGGCTTGGCAACTATGCTCGCACACTGGTGGATGGGCTGAAGAAAAACTTCTCTGAATGCCAATATCGGTTGTACGATGAGAAGACTCTGAGGCGCACCTTCAGTCAAGGTGCTTTGGCACAGAGGGAGGGATGTGACTTGTATCACGGATTGAGCAACGAAATACCCTTGGATAGTGTGAAGATAGGCATTCCTACCTTGGTGACAATACATGATGTGGCTTGGCGAACCTTCCCCGACATGTATCATCGCATAGATCGTATGCTATATGATTGGAAATATGGTTGGGCGGCACGTCATGCTACACGAGTGGTGGCTATCAGCGAAAGTACGAAACGCGATGTGCAACGTTTCTATGGTGTGCCAGACGAACGTATCTCTGTCGTATATCAACCAGTACAGGAGTTGTTCTACACTCCTATGGATGAGGCACTCGCATGGGAAACAGCCTCCTCCTCAATTCCAGGCCTACCTCGCGATTTCCTGCTGAGTGTAGGGAGTGTGAACAGTCGCAAGAATCTGATGGCTGTTCTACAGGCTATGAGTTTGATTCCAGCCGAGAATCGTATGCCGCTCGTAGTAGTGGGGAGTGGAAGGGAATACATGGAAAAGTGTCGCTCCTTTGCAGAACAGCATCTGAGAAAAGGGGATGTGCGGTGGCTGTCGCAACTGAATGACAGCAAAAGGCTACAGGCTTTATATACATGTGCTAGGGTGATGGTCTATCCTTCGTTTTACGAGGGGTTCGGCTTGCCTGTGGTGGAGGCTGCTTTGCAGGGTACTCCTGTATTGACAAGTACCATTTCCTCGCTTCCCGAAGCAGCAGGACCTGATGCTTGCTTGGTGGATCCTCATGCCAAGGACGCACCTCTGCAAATGGCGGAACATCTGAATACTCTATGTAGCGACAGAACGAAAGCAGAACAGATAGGTAAAGCTATGCAAACATACGCTCGCAACACGTTTGCTCCAGATATACTGATGAAGCAGATGATGGATTTATACCTCGAGATGGCATGAAGCAAGTAGTAGTCCTCTTTCGCCTCTTTGTCCTGTGGATTGCCATAGGCATGTTTTCCAAGGTGGTTTTTCTGTGGATGTATGCCTTACAAATCGGAGAATGTAGGTGGATGGAGCGTGTGCAAGTTCTGTGGTACGGCCTTCGATTAGATGCTGCGATAGCGGGCTACCTATTGCTCCTGCCTATCCTGATGACATTGGTGATGGTGTGGTACAGAGGAAGGGTGATACGATGGATATGGAGTGGCTATTTCATTCTGATAGCGATTGTCTCCACATTGGGTTACCTGACCAATTTAGGACTCTATAAATACTGGGGCTTTCCTTTGGACAATACGCCAGTCCTCTATCTGCAAACCTCTCCCAAGGATGCCTTGGCAAGTATGAGTATAGGTCAATTTGCAGGCATGGCTTTGCTTTGGTTACTCTTTTCACTCTTGATAGGGTACTTTTGCCAACTTGCCTACAAACCCTTGTTTGCCGAGGGAAACAGACGGGTAATGTGGAAAGAAAAGGTTTGCACTTCGGTGGCGTTGTTGTTCATGGCCGCTCTGATGTTCATTCCTATCCGAGGCGGTTTTGGTACGGGAACCAATCATACGGGCTCTGTATATTTCTCCTCCAACATCCGATTGAATCACGCAGCGGTGAATCCTCTCTTCTGTTTTGTGGAATCGGTGACGCATCAGCAAGATTTAGGCTCTCGATATACGTTTATGGAACAGGAAGAGGCAGCACGGATTTTTGACACCTTGTCATATACGGTCTTGCGCGAGGATAGTATGCAAGCAGAATCACGCCCCAATGTAATCCTTATCTGCCTGGAGGGCTTCTCGAAATACATCATGACAGAAAGTGGTCATGTGGAAGGAGTCACTCCTTATTTGGACAGTCTTTCTCGGGAAGGGTGGTACTTCACCAACTTCTATGCCAATAGTTTTCGCACAGACCGAGCTTTAGTATCTGTATTAAGTGGATTGCCTGCACAACCAACCATGAGTATTATGGATATTCCGCGCAAGAGTACCATTTTGCCTTCCATTGCACGTTCCCTGAGCAGAGAAGGCTACTCCACAACATTCTACTACGGAGGAGATACGGATTACAGCAATATGAAATCGTACTTGATGGGGACAGGCTTTCACAAAATAGTAGAAGAAACGGATTTCCCATCTCAGGCAAGGACGGGAAAATGGGGCGTTCCTGATGGCCCTGTATATGACCGCCTGTTGGAGGATCTGCGCAAGGAAGGAACTTCTCCCTTTTTCAGAATGATGATGACGGAGAGTAGCCACGAGCCTTTTGATGTGCCTTACCAAAGCCGCTTCACTTCTCCCGAACTGAATGCGTTTGCGTACGCTGACCAATGCTTGGGACAGTTTATTCAAGCTCTGAAGAGAGAACCTTGTTGGGAAAACACTTTGGTAATTCTTGTACCCGATCATTTGGGATGCTATCCTATAGAAATAGACAACTATGCATTGTGGCGTTACGAACTCCCCCTCATCTTCACGGGAGGATTTCTGAAACAATCGTGTAGGATACCCACTACGGGAAGTCAGATAGATATTGCTGCCACACTCTTGGGAATGTTGGGCATACCACATGAAGATTTCGAGTACTCCAAGGATTTGTTGGATTCCCATGCCCCCCATTTCGCTTTCTTTACCTTCCCTGATGCAGTAGGTATGAAAACGGATTCCTGCGCAGTATTGTACGACATTACCTCAGAGAGAGAAATGTGGCAGGAGAGCGAGAATGGAGAAGTCCTTCTACAAGCGAAAGCTTATCTGCAGCGGGTGATGCAGGATGTAGCAGGAAGGTGAGGGAGAAAAGGTATCACTCCCTAAATCCATGCTCTAAGTCCAGAAAATGAAAGCGGTGTTGTTTCCGCTTTTCCACAGGTGGAAGTGTCATGTAGTCGCCATAGATACGGGAGAGGTATTCTTCTTTCTGCTGTAATCCCTGCACGCTTTCCCCCTCGAAGAGAATAGAAGTTGGAGATCCGTAAATCTGTTTCCTCATAACTCCTCGTAAACCGAAATCGTGGTCGATTACGTATTCGGAAATGTCGTAGGAACTTTCTGTGGCAATGTGTTTGAGTTGCTGATGTACCTGTTTTCGCGTGAAAAGCCATTGACAAAACAAAGGAATCCACGAACTGGGGCCATGTCCATGCTTGTATGGGTCGCGGTACATGAAATAGATAATTCTTTTCCAGAACTCATATCGCATACAATGCCATCGTTGAGCCCATCGTGCAGAAGGCATTCCATCAAGAGGAAAAACATCGATGTAGATACCACCTGTGTATCTGATGTGAGCCCGTTCTACCAAAGTGGTACTCGTATCCTGTATCTTTCCGAAAGGAAATGGATAGGTAAGGTCTGATTCCATGCATATCATCTCGTAAGGAGCAGGTAACCATTCCTTGGCATGAGCCACCAACAGATCATAGTCAGGACGTGGCATGGCTATATCGAGATCATCATCCCAGGGAATGAAGCCTCCATGACGGACAGCCCCTAAAAGTGAACCTGCCACGATATAGTAACGCAGATTGTGCTCGTGGCAGACACGATCCACAGCAAGCAGGTTGTGGAGAATGCGTAATTGGAGGGTGCGAATGTCGTAAGAAAGATTCTTCTCAGCGCATGTGGATCTGTTTCTCATAGAGTTTGCATAAAGCGGTAAATTTGTAGTAGGCAGCACGGTATGCCTGCACGTATCCTGCTATGCCAAAACGGAATCCTCCCTTGATGATATACTGTTTGAGGAAGCGCCATGTGGGAGAGAAAATCAGTTTGAGGAGCGTGACGCGTTCGCCTTGTCGCTTCTCTACTTCGTTTTCCGTATAGTTGTTGAGGCGTACTATAGTGGCATAGGTGGAATCGTCGAGGTGGTCGAGGGCCAAATCACGCCGATGACGCGGTATGTATTCCACAGGACCTTGTATAGTGGGAAAAGTGTGAACATAGGGTGGCCACACAGTTCCTTCTCGTATAAAAAATCGCAATTGATAGTCGGGATAGGAAGAGGGTAGGCACACGTTCATCGTATAGTTTTTACGTGGGATGTACAAGCCGCGCGTTTGTCCAGGGACTTCCACGAAATCATAAAGGAAGTCATGCAAGGCTTGTGGTATAAGTTCGTCGGCATCTACCACCAACACCCATTCGCTGGTGGCTGATTGTATGGCAAAGGTACGTGCAGGTTCTGCGCTATGGTGATTTGCTTTGGGGAACGTCACCACCTTGCATCCGTACTTTTCTGCAATCTCTACAGTATCGTCTGTAGATTCCATGTCGCATACGACGATCTCGTCAAACCCTTTCACGGTTTCTAATACCTCAGCCAGATGTTTACGGGCATTATAGGTATTGATGACAACGGATATTTTTTTCATTTTTGTTGTGATATGGTTGAAGGCAGTTTCCT
>DCHV01000020.1:0-22450 GCA_002314945.1 Prevotellaceae bacterium UBA1743 | reverse complement strand
CCATGTAGTAATATGAGCATGACTATTGCGATTAGGAATTTGAAAGGAATGCAATTTCCTAATGCTTCAGGAAGAGGTACGTGCGACAAGAGAAATTCCAGAAAATAGATTTGTAGGCAATAGATACCCAGGGTGTTTGTTCCAATGCGGCAGAGGAATTCCTTCAGATGGCATTTCTTCCACATCCTATCCCAAAGTTGGCAAAATGATAAGGTCATAATACTGCCTGTGAGTCCTATGAGGAAACGTATCAGTACATGCAAAGCCGCTTCCCAATCGATATGTACAGGGGATTTCAGATAGACGAAGCGTATGGGGAAATCATATTCGCCATGCCATACGCATCGTAGTGCGACAAAGCCTGCAATACTTCCGATGAAGATGGGGATGAGTCGCCTCTGATGAAACGATGCGTGTTTGGATAGAAAATAGCCAACCCAGAGGAAGGGTAAAAGCCGGAAGATACTACTTCGGGTAAGTGTGAATAGCAATAAAGTAGGGAGAATGGCGGCCCATAAGTCATTGCGGAAAATACGCTTTGAAAAATAGGCGACAAGCGTGCAGACAAACAGATACTTGAGGAACCACATAGCGCCTCCTGATATGTACGAGGGAATGTCTTGCCATGTTGCTCCCGTAAGCCGAATATAAATGGTGTTGCGGAAAAGAAGGAATATCAGACAGAAGGAGAATACGGGAAGCAGAAGTTGACGGCTCTTGTTTATTATCACATCTTTTATGCCTGAGTTCAAGGTTTTCTGGAGGAAGAAACCACTCATAGTCATGAAGAGGGGCATGTGAAACGCATAGATGGTCTGGAATGTCCAGTCGTCCATACAAGGATCTCCATAGTAGTTCCAATCAATGGTATGTCCCCACAATACGAGAAAGATGGTGATACACTTGGCTAAGTCGATATATGTAATTCTCTCTTGCGTCATCTATAGAACTTGTGTAAACAATTGCTCGAATTTTCTGAAATTTTCCATCTGCATCTCTTGTGCATTAGCATTCATCATCCAGTATAGTGGAGCATCGTTGTACATTGAGGCAACAAGGGAATATGTACTTGGAGGCCCTATTAAGTAATCGCACAAAGAAAGCATACACAGATCTTCCGCTGCGTTGCCATGTAAGAGATGAATCGAATCAAGATTGCAACTTGCACGGAACTGCCGAACATCCACTTCCTTGTCGTTGGTAGAAATATACACTACTACATCGCGGTCGGGATGTAGGGATGCAAAACGTGTGATATGTGCTGCGTAGATATGGTCTGTAAAATAGTATTTTCCTTCCATCCATCGTGCATAATCTCCCCTGCGAATGTGTACGCCCAGACGTAACGATTCTTTGGATGAATTGCTATCCATCCAGTTCTTCACTTTTTGTTGAATGGGAAGATTGAAGGTAAACAGTTGCACGATTTCTTGTCTGTATTTCAAAAACAACATAGGATATTCCACGCGCCATCCTTCCACTACACAACATGGAAGATTGAGCATCTTCCGTTCTTGTGTCGTAGTGTCTGGCCCTTTTTCGAAGGGAAAGGTGACACAAGGAATCAGATGGAGTGCAGCCCCCCACTTGGCAAACAGATAGGTGATGAACCAATGCCATCGTGTGTGGCATATATGGAAATATTGGTATTTGTAGGCAAAACGCATTGATACGGTTTTTTTTCCGTGTTCCCTGCCCCAAGCATAAAGATGTGCATATTGTAGCAGGTTGTTGCACATCTGTCCCTTGTCCCTGACGAAGATCATGCTTTCGAAAGAATTATTTTTCCTGTGGCAGGATCCAACATTTTCTCCCAGACTTCTCTGGTACGTTTCCAGCGATTATGACTCCAAAGCCAGTATTCGGGTTGACGCTGGATGTTTTTTTCCAATGCGCGGAAATAGGATTCAGTAATCTCGAAATCGGGCAAATCATGGCCATCCCCTTCCACCAAGGGGACAATCCGAAGGTTGTAGTAACCTCGGCGTGGACATTCCACATCCAAAACAAAAGGCGTGTCACCGAATCGTTTTGTTAGTGTTTCCGCACCTGTTAGCACTGGAGTGTCCTGATGCAAAAAGTCGGTCCAATAGTGGATATTGTTCCAAAAGGGGACTTGATCGGCAATATATCCCATCACCATGGGCCGTCCCTGTTGCTTATATCGGATGCGTGTACGCAATATTTCATTCATGGGGACGCTGATAGAGCCCATCCGTGAGCGGATGTGGAGGAATAGACGGTCGAAATATTTGTTTTCCAGAGGATGATAGATTTGTCCCAATTGTGCTTTGGGGGTAACGTAGCAAGTGATTACAGTGAACCATTCCCAGTTTCCATAGTGCCCCATAAAGAGGTTTACCGACTTTCCTTTGTGTACCTCATCATTTATCAGGTGAATGTCGCGCATCTGTACCCGTCTCATCAGCGACTTTCGGCTGATTGACATCAATTTGATGGTTTCTACTATATAATTGCATAGGAAATGGTAGAATCGCTGTTCTATCTTCTTTAGTTCCTCTTTGTTTTTTTCTGGAAAGGAATTGGCAAGGTTCTTTCTCACCATACGAGTGCGGTAGCCTATCATTCGGTAAGCAATCAAGTAGAGAAAATCTGCCAATACATAGAGAATCCGTAGTGGCGTGAGTGACAACAGATAGATGAAACAGAAGAGTAATCCGTATAGAAAATGCTCTATAATGTTGAAGGGTCTGTATAAGGGCTTGCTTGTCTCTTTCATTTCAAAATAAGTGAGTCGTTGTCCATTCGTTCCATGTAACTTTGTACAATGGCTTTCAGTGCATCGGTCAGGGGGCGTTCTTCGGGAATCCCCTTTCCTGTCAAGTTGTTGGTTTGCATCCAGTCGTTTTGTATGTCGTAGAGTCCTATTGTCTTTGTTCCATCGAATTGTAACAGATAGTTGCCTTTTACATACTGATAGATTCCGTTGTTGTAATTCACCGCCCATGTTTCTTCGTCGGGGGTGTGGAGTAAGTCCTTTCCGAATGCGATGTAGGGATGTGTGTATCCTAAGGCACTGAGCAAGGTTGGCATGATGTCAATTTGTTGGGCAATCTGATGTCTCCTCCCTGCTGGAAACAAGGTTCCTGATGGGTCGTAGAAGAGGATGGGACTACCGAAGCCTCCCAAATCTGTCTTATATTCCACATGATCGGACAGATTGGTATGGTCGCTTGTCAAGACGAAGATTGTATTGTCGAACCAAGGCTGTTTACGTGCTGTCTCGAAGAATAGTTGTAGAGCATGGTCTGTGTAGCGAATACATTTGTGGATGGGGTTGTCTCCCTCTTCCAGGTAAATGTTCTTGTAGGCATCGGGAATGGCGTATGGATGATGGCTGCTTGCTGTGAAAACAGCAGTCAGGAAAGGCTCCTCCAATTGGCTCATTTGCAAAGCATAGTACTGAAGGAAAGGCTCATCCCAAATAGCCCATGTCCCATCGAAGTCCTTGTCTCCCCCGAAACGTGTATCTTTGTTGTATTCCGTGCGTCCGTAATAATGTTCGAAGCCCGTGGCTCGTGCGAAGGCCTGGAATCCCATGCTCCCGTTCTGCGCTCCATGGAAGAATGCAGATGTGTAGCCTTCGCGTCCCAACTCGCGTGCCAGCCCTCCTACTTCGTTCATCGAGGCTGGGGTTAGGAAGAATGGTTCGACAAACATGGGGATAGAACTCAGAATACTCGGCATTCCGTCGATACTCTTCCGCCCATTGCAGAAGGTGTAATCGAAAGACATGGATGCTTCGTACAATTGGTCTGTAAAGGGAGTGTAGCCTTGGTATGTGCCATGCTCCAGATTCTCGTTATAAGCTCCAATGTATTCCCTTCCAAAACTTTCCACAATCAGCACTACGACGTTTTTTCTTGTCATAGGTTGCTTGTTTTTTTCTGGGTTATGAATGGGATTGTAGAGGTTATCCAACTCATCCGACCCAAAGTAGGCAGGAACGATAGATTTTCCTTTTCCGATAGTACGTATGAGGGAAAATGGCGTATTCAGTATCACAGCCGCTTCCGAAGGACGGTTGACATATTGATGGGCATTGCTTAGAGTGATGGGGCGTACGGCCTTAGTAAATCCTCCACGCATCCCGCATACAGCGAGGGGGGCAAACAAAAGAAGGCTCACAGTCTGCCGGACATAATAGTAGATGGCTTCTCTTCCCTTGGGATGGTAGGTTCGTGGAGTACGATAGAGCCATATCAACAGAATAAGCATTCCAATTCCCAGTAGAACAAGATACCAATGGTTTAGAATCTCGGTGCCTATTACATGGGTTAAATTGTCTTCTCCCTTGAACTCCCTCCAGACCGTAGCAGTAGTCCTGCGTCCAGTGTATTTGAAATACACAGAGTCGCATAAATTGGTGCACAAGGCCAGGCCGTTGCTAAGTAGGAACCACACTTTAGTTGTCTGTTGCCATCTCCGTGTCTCCACCCAAGGAAGTGGCAATAGCATCAGTACGGCATATAGGATATTGGTGTATAGAATGGCCGATGTGTCGAATAGTAGGCTTCCTTTCAGCAAGTCCAACCATTCGTTTTCCCATATAGTGCTTCCCCATGTAGCATAGTTCTCTACGAGATATGCCATGCGACACAGCATATAGCAAAGATACACAAGGCAAAGGTTCCACACAAAGGCAAAGGGAGATTTCATGCCATTATTTCCTCCCACAATTGCATAGCTCGGGCTATCGTAGGAGCCATATCATAGTATTTGTATTCAGCCAATCGACCTGCGAAATAGACGTGATTTTCCTTTTCGGCCAACTTTTGGTATTGTTGCAATAGTTGCGTATTCCGCTCGTCGTTTACAGGATAGTAAGGTTCCATGCCAGGTTGCCATTCCATACTGTATTCCCGACTGATGACAGTATTCGGGTTTCGATAGACATCCTCGCCGAATGATTCAAAATGCTTGTGCTCGATGATACGTGTCCAGGGGATGTCCTTGTGTGTATAGTTTACGACTGCATTGCCTTGATAGTTGGGAATGGGTAGTACTTCCGTCTCGAAGCGTACTGTCCTGTATTGCAGGTGTCCCAACTGGTAGTCAAAATATGCATCTAATGGACCCGTGTATAGAATCTTGTCAGCCATGGGCACTAATGTATCCCGATGAATCAGGAAATCACACTCCGTTCGCACTTCTATGCCTTGTAGTAATGCGTTTGTCAGCTGATTGTATCCTCCAATAGGTATTCCTTGGTAGGAGTCGTTGAAATAGTTGTTGTCGTACACCATTCTCAGGGGAAGTCTGCGAATGATGAATGCTGGCAACTCTGTACAGGGGCGGCCCCATTGTTTTTCCGTATATCCCTTGATGAGTTTTTCGTAGATATCTCTTCCCACTAAGGCAATTGCCTGTTCTTCCAAGTTACGGGGATGAGTCGGTGCTTCCGTCCTTTGTGAATGGATGATATGCAAGGCTTTCTCGGGCGTCTTCACACCCCACATTTGGTGGAATGTGTTCATGTTGAAAGGAAGGTTGTAAATCTCTTCTCCATAGCGTGCCAACGGAGAGTTGGTGTAGCGGTTCATTTCCACCAATCGTTGCACAAAGTCCCAGATCTTACGGTCGTCGGTATGCAGGATATGTGCACCATACTGATGTACATGTATATGTTCCATTTCGCGACAATACAAATTGCCGCCTGTGTGCGGTCTTCGTTCAATCACCAAGCATCGTTTTCCAGACATACGGGCTAAATAGGCCAATGTGGCACCCATAAGCCCGCTTCCTACGATTAAGAAGTCATATCTTTTTTTGTTCATTGTTCAGAAAATAAGGCATCATAACTGCTTTGTAGGATGGCTTGTGCTTTCCTAATGCGAACACCCCTGTCATCTGGGCTTTCCACAATGGGTGTGTTGGCACTCAGATCATAGATACTCGTTCCTGTTTTGTCCTTTAGCATCAAACCGGCAGGATAATTGCAATATACAAAGGGATTCACATAATTACGGCTTAATACATTGCGACTCCACTTGTATTCTTTGTGCGAAATGCCCAATTGGCTCAGCAACGTAGATGCCAAATCACTTTGGTTCATCAATATGGTCATACGTCGTGCTTCCTTCACAGCTCCTCCCGTCCATAACATGGGACTATGCCAAAATTCAGGATCTTCGAAGGTCTGGTCATACAAGAAACCATGATCTGGCATGACGATGACTAAAAGATTTTTCCACTGTGGTTGATTGCGCAAACTGTCAATCAACTCTCCTACGCAGTGATCTGTGTATGCGAAAGCGTTCAGCTTCTTGTCAGAAAGTCGATTGTAAGGAACATCCCATGGCTCATGGCTCGAGAGTGTCTGCCATACCATCATCCATTGCTTTGTCGTGTCCTTTTCTACTATCAAGTTAAATGCCTTGCGTGCAGATACTTCATCCTGTGCTCCCCATCCCGTCAGTTCATCCGGGCGAAAAGACGTATCGTCTATCAACGTCTCGAAACCCATATTCTCCAAATAGGTACGTTTACCCATGTTCGTCATAGCTCCAGCATATAAGTAGGATGTTTCATATCCTGCCTTTTCCATGTTGCGAGCAAAAGAGGGTAACATCCTATGCCAACACGTCTCTTTCATAAGGCTTACATCGGGATAGCTGGGGAATCCGCTGAATGTACTCGTTGTTCCTCTGTCAGTACGGAATGAGCAACTGTAATAGTTCTCCCAGAAAACTCCTTCTGGTATCATTCTGCTCAACTGTGGTGACACTTCTGGAAGTCCGCCCAATTCCTTTACGAACTTTCCGCCAAAACTTTCCATGAAGATAATCAAGACATTTGGCTTTGTGCTATTCAGTAATGTGTCTGCTACATCTTCAGTATCCTCTGGGTAGAGGCCTTCCATAAGTTGTGCAAGTTCTTTCTCCCCAAAGACTTCATATCTGTCTGCAGGTCGCTGAGGGTGGCAATATGAAGCCGCAAAGTTCCATATAGGGTTTACGGACGCATGATTCAGTAAAAGTCGGTCGTATTGATATGCATCTCCTGTACGTGTAAAAAAGACACTTACGGAGAGAAGAATAATCCAAATGATGCTCAGATTGCGTGTCCAAATCTTCTGTTCCTTGCTTTCTTGCATCTTAGTAGGCGTGAACAAAATACACGGAATTATTATGAGTAGCATCAGCAGAACACCTGAGCCGATACGTGTAAAAAGAAAGAGTTGGCTTACGCTATTTGTCGCTCCTTCAGGACTTGCGGCATAACTCAGTATCACGGCACTGATTTTGAATTGCCAAAACTCGTACATCACACAGTCTGCCGTCAGGATGAGGCCTACGGAAAAGCCCATAAGGATATAATAGGGAGCTAAGATTACTCTGAGAGGCCAATGGGGATAACGTAGAGCAACCAAGGAAAAGACCCAAGGTACAGTGAGCAGTATGACAGACAGGGAAAGGTCGTGGGCCAACAATCCAGTTCGAAGAACATGAAGTACATCCATCACTCCAATAGTGTCATCTGCTGGATTGTTGTACCAGAGAAATACGATACGAGCTATCGCGAAGATGACCAATAATAAGCAAAATTGGTATTCCAGAAAATGGATGTCTCTTTGTCTCATAGTTGCTGCATATCATTCAGTCGTCGATATGTACCATTCATGGCTATCAGTTGCTCGTGAGTTCCTTGTTCCACAATGCGTCCTTCGTGTAGCACACATATCAAATCTGCGTTTTTAATGGTACTCAATCGGTGAGCTATGGCGATAGTCGTACGGCTCTTTGTGAGTCGTTCCAAAGCCTCCTGTACGAGTCTTTCGCTCTCTGTATCAAGAGCACTTGTCGCTTCGTCAAGAATCAACAGAGGAGGATTTTTCAATATGGCGCGGGCGATGCTAATGCGCTGTCGTTGTCCACCGCTTAATCGGCATCCACGGTCACCTACCATCGTGTCATATCCATTCTCTGTCTCTACGATAAAATCATGTGCATTGGCAATCCGTGCCGCTTCCTGTACCTGTTCCAAAGTGGCGCCCTCTACGCCAAAGGCTATATTGTTGAAAATGGTATCGTTGAATAGGATGGCTTCTTGGTTGACAATTCCCATGAGTCCTCTTAGGCTGCCGATGCTCACATTGCGGATGTCTGTTCCGTCAATGAGAATACTACCATCTGTCACGTCGTGATAGCGAGGAATAAGATCCACCAACGTACTCTTTCCGCTACCGCTCTGACCTACAAGAGCCACCGTTTTTCCGCGAGGAATACTCAATGATACATTGTGTAATACTTCCAGTCCTTCCGAATAGGCAAAACATACATCACGAAGTTCTATACCAGTGTCAATACCCTTTGCCTCAATCGGATCTTCCATCTCTCGAATGGGGTTAACTGCCTGCAGAATCTTGTTGATACGCTCCATGCTGGCCATACCCTTCTGAATGGAATATCCCGCTTTGCTCAGATCCTTGATGGGTTGTAACGTGGTGTATAGAATGACCAAATAATAGATGAATAGATTTGCGTCTATACTTGAATGTCCCGAGAAGATGAGCCATCCCCCAAACCACAACACCACCACAATCATTACAGTACCGAGGAACTCACTTACTGGATGGGCCGCACTTTGCCGGATAGCCACTCGTGTGGCGATATTACGATACTCGTTGTTCACCCGATCGAATCTGTCTCTCATTTTTCCTTCGGCTACAAAAGCCTTTATCACGCGTAGTCCTCCCAAGGTCTCCTCAATCTGGCTCATACTATCGCTGAGGCGACTTTGCATCTGCAATGATTTTGCCTTCAGTTTCTTTCCGATGCTTCCTATTCCCCATCCTAATACGGGAACAACCAACAAAGTGAAAAGAGTCAGTTGCCAACTGATAAACACCATAGTGCCCACATATACCAGAATGAAGATGGGGTTCTTCAGCAACATATCCAATGAACTGTTGATACTTGCATCCACCTCATTCACATCCGTTGATACTCGCGTCAGAATATCCCCTTTGCGCTCCTCACTAAAGAACGACAAGGGGAGACTTACGATACGGGTATAGATTGCATGGCGTATATCCCTTACTATACCTGTTCGCAGGGGCATAAGCATGGCTGATCCTCCGAAATAGGATGCGGTTTTCAGCAATGTGAGAAAACTCAGGATGATTCCCAAGAGTAGGAGCGTCGTGGCCGGCCCATGGGTGGCAATCATTTCTTGCGAATAGTAGTAACCATTGTTTTTTGCTACATCTATCAAATTCCCCCAGTCACAGGAATCCCAAGGGATAAATTTGTAATGTTCCGTGTTGACGCGAAAAAGGATCTGTAGAATGGGTAACAGCAAAGTAAATGAGAATACATTGAAAAGTGCCGTGAGTACATTCATGGCAAAAGTACCTGCAATGTATTTCTTGTAACGGCCTAAATATGGCCCCATAATACGATAGAACTCTTTCATTTCCTTCCAAAATCTGCGGGCACTTCACCCCATTGACTTGTTTCCCATTTTAGTACACGTGCATGGTTTGGATGTTCTTTCAACCATTTTTCAGCGCGAGCGATAAGTGTAAATAAAGATTCTGTTTCGGGCGTGCGTACCAATGTTGTCTTGCAACGGCGGTTCTTTACCCATAGAATGGCATTGTAACTATCGCTATAGACAGCCATATTCCACTTGTTTTTATGAATCAGAGCCAACGCGTGTACTACAGCTAAAAATTCTCCAATGTTATTCGTTCCATAGATAGGACCGAAATGGAAAAGTTGCTGATTGTTACCCAAGTAGATTCCTCGGTATTCCATGGGGCCAGGATTGCCACTGCAAGCAGCATCTACGGCTATGGCATTCTGCTCAAACGTATCCATTACATTCGTTCTGGAACTTCAATACCCAGCAATCCCATGCCGTTCTTGATCACTTGGCTGACAGCCTCGGACAATGCAAGACGGAACATCTTCTTGTCGGAGTTTTCTTCGCGCAAAACACTGAAATCGTGATAGAACTGGTTATATTCCTTCACTAGGTCGTAACAGTAGTTGGCTATGCAACTTGGATTGTAGTCCTGACCAGCTTGATGAACTGCTGCTTCGAATCCTTGCAAATGTTGGATGAGGCTTATTTCTCGGTCGCTAATCTCGGTGGTTGGAGATAATGTCTCAGGTACAGAGATCCCTTGCTCGGTAGCTTTACGTAGGATGCTACGGATTCGGGCATACGTATATTGGATAAACGGTCCTGTATTACCATTGAAATCAATGCTCTCTTCTGGATTGAAAAGCATGTTTTTGCGTGCATCGACTTTCAAAATGAAATATTTCAGAGCACCCATGCCGACGATACGTGCAATTTCCTGCGCTTCTTCTTCGGTTATATTTTCCAACTTGTTCACTTTGTCGGCACTCATCTGACGTGCATCAGCTATCATGGTGGCAATAAGGTCATCCGCATCTACCACGGTACCTTCACGGCTTTTCATCTTTCCGTTGGGAAGTTCTACCATGCCATAACTGAAATGAACCAAGTCTTTTCCCCATTTGAATCCTAATTTGTCGAGAAGGATGCTCAGTACCTGGAAATGATAATTCTGTTCGTTGCCTACCACGTAAATCATTTTGTCGATAGGGTAGTCTTGGAAACGTAGTTTTGCTGTTCCGATATCTTGTGTCATATAGACCGAAGTACCATCAGAACGCAGTAATAGTTTCTCGTCCAGCCCTTCCTTGGTCAAATCGGCCCATACACTTCCATCCTCTCTTCTGTAGAAGAAACCTTTTTGCAGGCCTTCTTCCACCTTCTCTTTTCCCTCCAGATATGTATTGCTTTCGTAGTAGATTTTATCGAAACTTACGCCCAATGCTTTGTAAGTCTCATCAAAACCAGCATACACCCATTCGTTCATTTTACGCCAAAGGGCTCTGACTTCAGGATCATTTTGCTCCCATTTGACCAGCATCTGATGCGCTTCTTTGATCAAGGGGGCCTCTTGCTTGGCTTCTTCTTCGCTCATACCCTTTTCCATCAGTTCCTTGACCTCCTCGCGGTAGTGCTTGTCAAAAGCCACATAATAATCACCTATCAGATGGTCTCCCTTCTTTCCGCTTGTTTCGGGCGTCTCTCCCTTGCCATAGCGCAACCATGCCAACATGCTTTTGCAGATATGAATGCCACGGTCATTTACAATATTTGTCTTCACGACCTTGTTTCCATTTGCTTGCATCACGTTGGCCAATGCCCAACCTAATAGGTTGTTGCGCACGTGTCCCAAATGGAGTGGTTTGTTGGTGTTGGGACTGCTGTATTCAATCATCACAAGTGGACTTAGTTCCGTTACAGGTACAAAACCGTATTGCTTGTCATTTCGGATGCTCTGCAACTGTTCTATCCATTGCCCAGGGTTGATGGTTAGGTTGAGAAAACCTTTTATCACATTGTATTTCGAGATGATGTCTGGAACGTTCTCTGTCAGGTATTTCCCGATTTCTTGTGCTGTATCTTCTGGCTTCTTCCTGCTTATTTTCAAGAAAGGGAATACGACTAATGTAAGTTGTCCTTCAAACTCTGCTCGTGTCTCTTGCAACTGTACCATTCCTTCCGATACCTGCTGGCCGTAAAGAATTTCAATACCAGTTCTAATGGCAGATACAATTTTTTCAGCAATTTTCATATACTATTATTATAATGTGTTTTCGCGTGCAAAGTTAGGGAAAATCATGGAGATGCACAAAAAAAGGGGAGCAAATACTCCCCTAATTGTGCTATGTGCTTGCAATAAGGCAAATCAGAATGCCAGTTCGGAACCAGCCTTGAACTTAACCACCTTCTTGGCGGGAATAGTAATTGCTTGCTGGTTGGCAGGATTGATACCCTTACGCTCGGGACGTGTTGCAACAGCAAATGTGCCGAAACCAATCAATGCAACCTTGTCTTCAGCCTTCAATGCGCCCTTAATTGCTTCGATGGTTGCATCCAAAGCCTTCTTAGAATCTGCCTTACTCAAACCTGAGAGTTCTGCAATCTTGCTTGTTAGTTCTGTCTTGTTCATAATCGTTAATTGTTTTAATGTGAATAATATTGTTAACTATATCATATCCTAATTCGAAAAAATCACGGCAAATATATTGATTGTTGAAATACACCCCAAGCATTTCCTGAAAAAAATATACAAATGTGTCGATTTTTATTCTATTTTGCTCCAAAAATAGAGTATGAGTGGGCGAAAACATATAATTTTGCATTGTAATATCCAATAAATCAATTTGAAAATGAATAATATGCCGGCAGTAACAAAAAATCTGCTTATAATAAACATCTTGATGTTCGCAGGAACTTGGGTGGCAACCCGGTATTCTGTGGATTTGGAAAACATATTGGGGCTTCATTTCTTTTTGGCAAACAACTTCATGCCCTACCAATTGTTTACGTACATGTTTATGCACGGAAATCTGGAGCATTTGTTTTTCAATATGTTTGCCGTTTGGATGTTTGGACGTATCATGGAGCAGACGATGGGACCCAAAAGGTTTTTGCTGTATTATATCGTATGCGGTTTGGGAGCGGGTGTCATGCAGGAAATCGTTCAGTATATTTCCTACTATGTCCAAGGGTTGAATGCGTATGACCAGGTTAACTTATCTGGAATACACATGGAAATGGGTGACTATTTGGACAGATGGACTACAGTTGGTGCATCTGGCGCGGTTTACGGGATTCTTCTTTCCTTTGGCATGACTTTTCCCGAAGAAAGGATGTTTATTTTTCCATTGCCCGTTCCTATCAAGTCGAAATATTTCGTGATGGGATATGCGGTCATAGAGTTGCTTTCAGGTATGAGTCAATCAAATGATGGAGTAGCCCATTTTGCTCATTTGGGCGGTATGCTTGTGGGATTGTTGCTGCTTTTGTATTGGAGAAATGGGCGGGGCAATGGTTCTTTCCGTATATATCAGTGGTTTTCAGAGATCAAGAATACGCTTTTCGGGAAGAGAGGACCTCGGTACTCGAAAAAGACGATGAATGGATATGATTCGGAAATGAATTACAATCGTAGGGAAAAAGAACGCGAGGAGGAACTTGACCAGATTCTTGATAAGGTGAAGAAGGGAGGCTATCAGTCGCTTACAACCGAAGAGAAAAAGAAACTATTTGAAGCGAGCGGAAGAAAATGAAAGTATTGAAGCAATTCTTATCCAGTCTCTTTTTGGGTGCCAATATTCTTGTGGTACTTGCTTTTTGGGCGATATGCTTGAGCTCGTATGTGTCACCGGCAAATTTCCCGAGTCTATCCACGATGGGACTTGCTTTCCCTGTCTTTGCCGTAGTGAATATCCTTTTTGTCGTGTTTTGGCTCATTTTCAAAATACGGCATGTATGGATCCCTTTGGTTGGACTTGGCTGTATGGTGAGTTATATATGGGACTACTGTCCATTGAATATGTCAAAGGATGAGGAACCGGAAAATGCCATAAAGGTTATCACTTTCAATGTCGGAAGAACACTTTCGGAAGATGACAGGCAGAAGACCATTGAATATCTCAACGAGGCTAATGCCGATGTGATATGTCTTCAGGAGGCCTATGCAAATTGGGCTCAACGGGCGGATTTCAAGAAACTGTTAAAATCACGGAATTATCATTATGTGTATAATCAGGGAGAGTATATCATCACACGTTTTGATGTAGTTGGAGATAGTATTCCTCTTCGCTATTTTACATCCTCTGGGCATACCTTTGTTCATCGTTTCCGACATCAGGAAGATACTATTCTGATAATAAACAATCACCTGGAAAGCAATAAACTAAAGGACGAAGACAAAGCTGAGTTCAAGGATATGATAAAACGGCCTCGGAAAGATAAAATCGAAAAGAAGGGGAATGAATTGGTCAATTACTTGACGGAGGCGGCTGCCATTCGAAGTGTACAGGTGGATAGCCTATGTCAGTTTGTTGAGAAAAACAAAGGAAAAAGCATAATATTATGTGGCGATCTCAATGATACTCCAATTTCTTACACCTATCAAAAGATTTCAAGAGAATTGAACAGCGTATTCAGAAAGAAAGGGAATGGGGTAGGGACCACATTCAATGAAAAGGGATTTTGGGTGAGAATAGACCATGCCTTTGTTTCAGATGATTGGACGATACACGCGGCTTATGTGGAAAAGAAAATCATTACATCTGACCATTATCCATTGGTCTTCAGTTTGACGAAAAAGTAAAAAAAAGACGAATTGTTAATAAATTTTCACATGAAAGATACCCAAGTCACGAAAAAAACGTATCTTTGCGCCTAAAATAAATGTTTTGAAAGAGTAATTTGAAAATAATAAACAAACAATAAATAACTAATTAACAATGCAAAACAAAGGATTTGTAAAAGTTTTCGCGCTGTTGCTGACACTTGTCTGCATCTTCTACCTGAGTTTCTCGGTAGCTACGAGCCACTTTGAAGGAAAGGCTGAAACGATTGCCCAAAACGAAGGTGAAGAAGCCGCTGACCGCTATTTGGATTCTCTGCTGACCAACAAGGTTTACTGCAATGTTTGGACATTGAAAGAGTGCCGTGAAATGGGTATCGGACTTGGTCTGGACCTGAAGGGCGGTATGAATGTAATCTTGGAGGTAAGTGTTCCTGATGTGGTAAAGGCCCTGGCTGATCACAAGGAGGAGACAGATGAAAACTTCCGCAAGGCCGTCGAACAGGCGACCAGTGAGGCTACTAATAGCCAGAGTGATTTTATCACATTATTTATCAAAGATTATAAGGCTTTAGCTCCAAGTAAAAGCTTGGCCGAGTTGTTTGCCACTCAACAGTTGCGTGACAAGGTCACCACTAAGAGTACGGATGCTGAAGTGGAAAAGGTTCTTCGTGCGGAAGTAAAGAGTGCTATTGACAACTCTTACAATGTGCTTCGTACTCGTATCGACCGCTTTGGTGTGGTACAGCCCAATATCCAGGCCTTGGAAGGTCAGGAAGGTCGTATCATGGTGGAAATGCCAGGTGTAAAGGAACCGGAGCGCGTGCGTAAATTGTTGCAGGGTAGTGCCAATCTGGAATTCTGGGAGACATACAATTCCCAGGAGGTTATCCCCTTCCTTCAGACGTTGGATCGCAAGTTGGCATCTGCGTTGAGCGAGATAAAGGATGAGACATCCGCAGCAGATGCTACTGCTGAGGCTGAAACTGCCGAAGCAGATGCCGATACGGTTGCAGCCAAGGGCGATCTTGCTGCTGCCTTGGGCAAAAATGAGACATCCGCTGAAAGTTCAAGCGAAGATATCGAGAAAATCCGTCGTCAGCATCCCTTGCTGAGCCGTTTGCAGGTTCAGGGCGTGGGTGGCTGTATCGTAGGTTATGCTGCCAAGCGCGATATGGATGCAATCTCCGAGTTCTTTGAGAGTCCAGAGGCAAAGGAAATCCTCCCCTCAGATTTACGTCTGAAATGGGGCGTAAAGGGTATGGGCGAAGGAGCCGCTTCCAATATCTATGAATTGTATGCCATCAAGGTGACTGAGCGTAACGGACATGCTCCATTGGAGGGTGACGTTGTGACGGATGCCAGTGATTCTTACGATCAGAACGGTCGTCCTTGTGTAAGTATGAAGATGAATGTGGATGGTGCGCGCAGATGGGCTGCTTTGACCAAGGCCAATCTGAAGCGTTCCGTAGCCATCGTATTGGACGACAATGTATATAGTGCTCCTACCGTACAAAGCGAGATTACTGGTGGAAACTCAGAGATTACCGGTAATTTCACTGCCGAGGATACACGTGACCTTGCTAATGTGCTGAAATCAGGTAAGATGCCTGCTCCTGCTAAGATTGTGAGTGAGGAGATTGTAGGTCCTTCATTGGGTGCAGAATCCATCCAACAGGGTATTTTGAGTTGTGTTATTGCCTTCGTGATATTGATGCTTTACATGATTATGATGTATGGCTTCATTCCTGGTATGGTAGCCAATGGCGCTTTGGTACTCAACCTGTTCTTTACCGTAGGTGTCCTCACCAGTTTCCAGGCAGCCCTCACAATGAGTGGTATCGCCGGTATGGTACTGACGTTGGGTATGGCTGTGGATGCTAATGTGCTTATTTATGAGCGTACCAAGGAGGAACTGCGTGCAGGAAAGAAGGTGCGTGAAGCATTGAATGCTGGTTATAGCAACGCATTTAGTGCTATCTTCGACTCCAACTTGACCAGTATCATCACAGCTATCATCCTGTTCTACTTCGGTACAGGTCCAATTCGCGGTTTTGCAACCACATTGGGTATAGGTATCGTGGTAAGTTTCTTCACTGCAGTATTCTTGACTCGTGTGGTATATACCGAAGTGATGGCAAAGGATAAGTGGCAGAATCTGACCTTCCAGACCTCTCTTGGCAACAAGTTGTCTTTCCAGAATCCCACCTATCGTTTCATGAGTGCATACAAGAAGAGCTTTGTAGTCTTTGGTAGCCTTCTCGTGCTTAGCATTGCTTTCATGGTATTCCGTGGATTCAGCAAGAGTATTGACTTTACTGGTGGTAGAAACTTTGTTGTTCTATTCGAGGAGAAGGTTCAGCCTGAGACCGTTCGCGATCTGCTTACCAATGCATTCCCCGAGAGTAATACCAGCGCAATCGCTCTTGGTACAGAGGGCAAGACCATCCGTATCAGTACTAACTATCGTATCGAGGAAGACGGCATTGAAGTGGATAGCGAGATTGAAGGAAAGTTGTTCGAAACGCTGAAGGGTGCAAATCTTCTGGCTGCGGATCTTACACTGGAGAATTTCATCAACCGTGACGAGCGTGCAGGTGGCTCTATCATCAGCAGTCAGAAAGTAGGTCCTTCTGTAGCTGAGGATATTACGTATGGTGCCATTTGGAGCGTGATATTGGCTTTCATCGCCATCTTTGCGTACATCCTGCTCCGCTTCCGCAATGTGGCTTTCTCAGTAGGTGCCATTACAGCTTTGGCAATCGACACCATTCTTATTTTGGGTATGTATGCCATCTTCTGGGGTATTCTTCCATTCTCTCTTGAGATAGATCAAACCTTTATTGGTGCCGTATTGACTGCTATTGGTTACTCTATCAATGACAAGGTGGTTGTGTTTGACCGTATTCGTGAGTTTATCGGTCTATATCCAAAGCGCGATCGTCAGGAGTTGTTCAATACATCTCTGAATAGCACATTGAATCGTACCATCAATACCTCTGTAAGTACATTCATCGTGTTGGCAGTCATCTTCTGTCTTGGTGGTGCAAGCATCCGCAGTTTTGCCTTCGCCATGATTTTGGGTGTCATCTTTGGTACATGCTCTTCCATCTTCGTGGCTGCTCCTACAGCATACTTGACGATGGGCAAGAATATCAAGGAAGAATAAAGTAAATAAGATATTGTGCGCTTACTGCGAGAAGACAAATAGATGAGGTGGGTGGTACTCCACCTTGGAAGTGCCACCCATCTCTCTTTTTTCTTTTTGCCCCTGTAGTTCAATGGATAGAACTACGGTTTCCTAAACCGCCAATCCGGGTTCGATTCCCGGCGGGGGTACCAAATAAAGACATATCATGGTACATTGTGCCATGAAATTATTGCGTAAGGATAGATATACCAAAAGGAGAATATTTACAATAGAATATGATGGAAGAATCAATTCACATTATGGATAGGGAAGAGGTCGTAGTTCGTTTCTCTGGTGATTCGGGTGACGGAATGCAGTTGGCCGGTAATATTTTTTCGACGGTTTCAGCTACAGTTGGGAATAGCATTAGTACATTTCCGGATTATCCTGCAGATATCCGAGCTCCGCAAGGATCACTCACAGGCGTTTCAGGTTTCCAGGTACATATCGGTGCCGATCAAGTGTTCACTCCAGGCGATCGTTGCGATGTTTTGGTGGCTATGAATGCAGCTGCACTCAAGACGCAGTACAAGTATGCAAAACCCGATGCGACCATCCTGATTGACATTGATTCCTTCGGTCCTAAAGATTTGGAGAAAGCAGCATTTACTACGGACGATCCTATTGCGGAAATGGGTATTGATGCAGATCGTGTGATAGCTTGTCCCATCAGCCAGATGGTGAAGGATTGTCTGAAAGACAGCGGAATGGATCTCAAGGCTGTGATGAAGTGCCGCAATATGTTCGCACTTGGTTTGGTATGTTGGCTCTTCGATCGCGATTTGGAGGTGGCGTACGCATTCCTGCGTGAAAAGTTTGCCAAGAAACCCGAGGTGGCTGAGGCGAATATCCGTGTCATTCAGGCTGGATATGACTATGGTCACAATACACATAGCAGTGCCACCAACGTATATCGTATCGAGACAAAGACAAAGTGCCCTGGACGATATATGGATATCACGGGCAACAAAGCTACCGCTTATGGTTTCATAGCTGCAGCAGAGAAGGCTGGGTTGAAACTCTATTTGGGTTCCTATCCTATCACTCCTGCCACAGATGTGTTGCACGAACTGAGCAAACACAAGTCCTTGGGTGTTACCACCGTGCAATGCGAAGATGAGATAGCGGGTTGTGCCAGCAGTGTGGGTGCTTCTTTTGCTGGAGCCTTGGCAGTTACATCCACTTCGGGTCCTGGTATTTGCTTGAAGTCCGAGGCAATGAATCTGGCCGTGATAATGGAACTTCCCCTGGTAGTGTTGGACGTGCAGCGCGGCGGTCCTGCCACGGGCTTACCCACCAAGAGCGAGCAGACAGACCTTCTGCAAGCCCTCTTCGGGAGAAATGGTGAAAGTCCAATGCCTGTGATAGCAGCCACGAGTCCTACAGACTGCTTTGATGCAGCGTATCAGGCTTCCAAAATGGCTCTGGAACACATGACTCCAGTGGTGTTGCTCACAGATGCCTATGTAGCAAACGGATCGGCTGCATTTCGCTTGCCCGATTTGAATGAATATCCCGCGATATGCCCCCCCTATGTTCCTGAAGAATTGCGTGGCGCTTGGACACCTTATATGCGTAAGGAGGATGGCGTCAGATATTGGGCAGTTCCTGGCCGTGAGGGCTTTGAACATATCCTGGGAGGTCTGGAGAAGGATGACAAGACAGGAGCCATTAGTACGAATCCTGAGAATCACGACTTGATGACCCGTAAGCGTGCCGACAAGATAGCTGCTATCCCTGTTCCCGACCTTGAGGTAATAGGTGATGCAGAGGATGCTGAACTCTTGATTGTGGGCTTTGGAGGAACATACGGCCATCTGCGTGCTGCCATGGAGGAAATGCGTCAGGCAGGGAAAAAAGTGGCGATGGCCCATTTCAAGTTCATCAACCCGTTGCCAAAGAATACGGCAGAAGTACTACTCCGTTATCCTCGTGTGGTAGTGGCAGAGCAGAATATGGGCCAGTTGGCAGCATACTTGCGAATGAAAGTGGATGGTTTCGTGCCAGCTCAATTCAATCAAGTGAAAGGACAGCCCTTTGTAGTGAGTGAACTTGTAAAAGCGTTTGATTCAATTCTATAATTCTTAGGAAAACTACTATGACAACATATACAGCATCGGACTTCAAGAAAGGGCAACCGAGATGGTGCCCAGGGTGTGGGGATCATTTTTTCCTTAGTTCCTTGCACAAGGCAATGGCCGAGATAGGAGTGGCTCCTTGCGATACAGCCGTAATTTCGGGTATCGGATGCAGCAGTCGTCTGCCTCATTACATGGCCACTTACGGTATGAATACGATCCATGGACGTGCTGCCGCCATTGCTACTGGTTGCAAGGTAGCCAACCCTCGGTTGACGGTATGGCAGGTGAGTGGCGATGGCGATGGCCTTGCTATTGGCGGTAATCATTTTATCCATGCCAACCGTAGGAATATCGACTTGAACATGATACTCCTGAATAACCGTATATATGGATTGACAAAGGGACAGTATAGTCCCACCAGCCCTCGTGGTTTTGTGAGCAAGAGCAGCCCTTATGGAACGGTCGAAGATCCTTTCCGTCCTGCGGAATTGTGTTTCGGAGCACGCGGTCACTTCTTTGCCCGTGCCGTAGCTACCGATGCCCCTGGCACGGTGGAGGTGTTGAAGGCAGCCTATCAACATAGCGGTAGTAGTGTGTGCGAGATTCTGCAGAACTGTGTAATCTTCAATAACGGGACACACGAAAGTGTATATTCCAAGGAGGGACGTGCACGCAATGCCATCTATGTACGCCATGGCGAGCCACTCTTGTTTGGCGAGAACAACGAATATGGTCTCATGCAGGAAGGCTTCGGACTGAAAGTCGTGAAGTTGGGTGAGAATGGTGTCACCCTGAAGGATATCTTGGTGCATGATGCCCATTGCGAGGACAATACGCTGCAACTCAAGTTAGCCTTGATGGGTGATGGCGATGGCTTCCCCATCGCTTTGGGCGTGATTCGCGATGTGGAGGCTCCTACCTACAATGACGCAGTGGAAGCTCAGATCAAAGAAGTTTCCGAGAAGAAAAAGTATCACAACTTTGCAGAATTGCTGGAAACAAACGATATCTGGGAAGTAAAATAACAATCGGATTTTCCTCTGACGCATCAGAGAAAATCCCATAGAATGACATCTGACATGAATTTCGTAGAAGAACTGAAATGGAGAGGCATGATCCATAGTATGATGCCTGGAACGGAAGAACTGCTTGCCAAGGAGACAGTGACGGCATACGTTGGAATAGATCCCACAGCCGACTCGTTGCATATCGGACATCTGTGTGGTGTGATGATGCTACGTCATTTCCAGCGTTGCGGTCACAAGCCATTGGCCTTGATAGGAGGCGCTACCGGTATGATAGGCGACCCCAGTGGCAAGAGCCAGGAGCGCAACCTGCTCAACGAGGAAACGCTTCGGCATAATGTGGAGTGTATCAAGAAGCAGTTGGGCCGATTCCTCGATTTCGAGAGCGAAGCACCCAATAAGGCAGAATTGGTGAACAACTATGACTGGATGAAGGATTTCTCCTTCCTCAACTTTGCGCGTGACATCGGAAAGTGCATCACCGTAAACTACATGATGGCCAAGGATAGCGTGAAGCGCAGGCTCAATGGCGAGTTTCAGGAGGGAATGTCTTTCACGGAATTTACGTACCAACTTCTGCAGGGTTACGACTTCCTGCATCTGTATGAAACAAAGAACTGCAAACTGCAGATGGGCGGTTCGGATCAGTGGGGTAACATCACGACAGGCACAGAACTGATACGTCGCAAGTTGGGCAACGAGCATGAGGCTTTTGCCTTGACCTGCCCGTTGATCACCAAATCCGACGGAAAGAAGTTTGGAAAGACCGAAAAAGGCAATATCTGGCTCGATCGTGAACGTACAAGTCCCTACACCTTCTACCAGTTCTGGTTGAATGTGGCAGATGCGGATGCCGAGCGTTACATCAAGATATTCACCAGTTTGGACAAGGAAACGATAGATGCACTGATCGAGGAACATCGTAGTCAGCCCGAATTGCGTCTTCTCCAGAAGAAACTGGCCGAGGAAGTGACTGTGATGGTACACGGACGGGAAGAGTACGAATTGGCAGTAGAAGCAAGCAATATCCTATTTGGAAAGGCTACCAAGGAGAGTCTGACCAAGTTGGACGAGCAAACCCTGCTTGATGTGTTCAGCGGTGTGCCTCAGTATGAGTTCGACAGCACCTTGCTGCAAGGCGAGGGCATCAAGGCTGTAGATCTTTTCGCCGAGCAGACACAGTGTTTCGCAAGCAAGGGTGAGATGCGCAAACTTACCCAGGGTGGAGGCGTTTCGCTCAACAAGGAAAAGCTCGCATCCTTCGATCGCATGGTGAACCAATCGGATTTGTTGGATGGTAAATACCTCCTTGTACAACAGGGAAAGAAGAAATACTTCCTACTGATAGCAAAATAACAGTAGGAAAATTTGTCCGATAGCGGGAATTTCCCTAACTTTGCACCCGCAATCACGACATCAAGTAGTGGTTGCTTTCGGATTGGGCTATGGTGTAATGGTAGCACAAGACATTTTGGTCGTCTTAGTTCTGGTTCGAACCCGGATAGCCCAACCAAAAGAAAGAAGAGAATCACAATCGGTTCCCTTCTTTTTTTGTATGTATTGGGAATTATTCTTACCCGATGCAGCGAGAAAACTACGAGAGGTAGTGAGGATAATACATAAAATATTGAACTTTAGTACACAAAGGTAAAATGTCAATATTTTCCAAACAAATAATTTTCCATTTTTTAATAGAATCCAAACAAATAATCTGCCATTTTCTGAGTCATCAGCTTCTTGTATAGTTCGTTCAAGCCCCTTGTGTCTTCGTTAAAAGCATGACTGAGTAGCAGCCCTGTATCACATGCATATAACTTGTAGCGAACGTTATCCTCGTTCATGGCAAGTCCTACGCTCGGTTCTGTGGTAGCCAGACACATACTGATAATTCTGGCCTCTTTCAACCAAAACATAGACCCCTGATAGTCGCGTGTTCTGCTCCCTTTCTTCAATTCGCTGCCGATAGCGCTGAATCGGTACC
>DCHV01000012.1 GCA_002314945.1 Prevotellaceae bacterium UBA1743 | reverse complement strand
GGATTCTCTATCAGGATGGGATTCCAGCTGACAAAGTGTGGTACGGGCAACTTATCACCACATTTGTAGAAATTGGCTGTGATGGTTTTTCCTGATAGCGACTGGATGTCGTGACGGAAATAGAAGGTGAGGGGAATACGTAAAGCCACTTCCCATTCCGTTTCTTCGTCGCGTGTCTCGAATGGTTCATTTCCCAGGGTAGCCCAACGATCCACCGATGCCATCACCTCGGCAGGAGCCGATTCACGGACATTGCGATCAGAACCGGCAGCAATCAGCAACTTACCTATACAACTGCATTCCACGTTGTAGTAAACTCCGTCACCTGCAGGACAAGAGAAAAATTCCACACAAGAATCCTCCCACACCTTGCCATGATCCTGTGTGGCTGCTGCCCTCACACTACGTTCTTTCACCTTGTAATGTACCAATATGGCATCCTCGCAAGTAGCTATTGCAAATCGTACATCCGGACAATAGGGAAACTCCTTGGCCCAATTTACGGTGGAAATCTGATTATACACGATTCCCTTCTTTTCAAACAAGGCGGGCACGTCCTTGGCTGTGACCTTCTCCGCCTGAATTCTCTTTACATTCAAGTGTTTCATAATATCAATAGTATATATGTTATGCTTTCGTTTCTACAAGTTCTATCGGCAGTCCGTCTGGGTCGTGCAGGAAGGCGCACTTCTCTCCTTCGGGAGTGTTACGTATCGTTTCGTGCGGTACATTCATCAGGTCGAGTTGATGCAATGTTTTCTCCAGATTCTTCACGCGGAAAGCAAGATGGCGCAAACCACAAGCCTCGGGATAAGACAAGCGTGCAGGCGAGTTGGGGAAAGTAAAAAGTTCCAACAAATATGAGCCATGAAGGGAGAGGCGGATCAGCCACGAATCCCTTTCTTCCCTGTACGTCTTGTCCTGTACCTCGAAACCCAATACATCACAATAGAAAGAAAGGGATTTCTTCCAATCAGAGCAGATGACCGCCACATGATTTACGTTTTCTATCTGTATCATACTTGCCTGGGTTTCTTTTTACTCTGGGTAACGATTGCCACACCTGTGAATATCATGGCCACAGCCATACCTTTCTCCCACGTCATGCGGTCAAGCCCAATATAGATGCTCACACCCACGGCCACCACCGGTTGCAGATAGGAATACATACTCACCAGAGTGGGGCGTATGTATTTCTGGCCAATGGAGATAAGCAGGTAAGAGAGGAACGTGGCACCTACCACCACGTACGCGATTTCCCATAATACACGAGCATTCACATGCAATGCGGATGCGGCAAAACGTATCGAATCTGACATACATAACGGGAGACTCGTAAGCATGGTGACCAGAAACATCCACTTCATGAATGTAACCACATGATAGCGTACAATCAGCGGACGAAACATGCCCAGGTAGAGGGCAAAGGTGATACAGTTGACAAAGAGCAGCAACATGCCTATTATCGTGGTTTGTGTCGCTCCATCCCCCTTGTGATAGAGGGAGTTGAGAATAAGGAGAACCACACCTGCAAAACTGAGCAATACGCCAAGTACCTTCTTCCATGTAATCGGTTCCCCGAGGAAATAAGCCGAGAAGAGCATAGTGAAGATGGGGCACAGGGTCGTGATGAGTGACGTATCGATGGAGGAAGTCTGACGGATGCCTATCAGAAACACCAACTGAGGAATCAGAAGACCGATGATAGAAGCCGCAACAATCTGCCATAGGTCATGGCGACTCACATGTTCGTGAGGGATGAACATTGAGCATGCCCAAAACAGGATCGTAGCTCCCGAAGCCCGCAAAAAGAACAGGGCAAATGGCGAAAGGACATCCGCATTGCTGATGTCCTTGCACATGACTATATTGAGGCCGAATATCACATACGCGACAAACGTGAAGACATGCCCAATAATAGAACGCATCATTCTTCGGTTGCCTCTGTTGCCTCTTCTTTCTTCTTTGCCAGATATTCAGGAAGTGCCATACCGGCTTGATCAAAGAGTTCCTGCAATGGAGGTACGCTCTTCATCAGCCCCGACAAGAAATTGGCCGTACTGGTTTTACCATCGGCAGCACCTCCGCCATTGTCCCAGACAGTCACCTTGTCGATATTGATACCCTTGATAGCCTCCACTTGAGTCTTCACCAATTCGGGAAGTTTCTCCAGTAGCAACAGAGTATAGGCCTTGGTCGCATCACCGCCAGCCGCCTGAATCATCTTGTCATAACCATCGGCTTGTTTCGTCAGGATTTCAAACAAGCCCTTCGCCTCTGCCTCCATCTTGGCAAAGATGGCATCTGCTTCACCCTTGGCATTGACACGCTTCTGTTCTGCTTCTGCCTCGGCAGCAATCACGAGACGTTTCTTTTCGATTTCCTGTGCTACAATCACATTGGCAGTTTGTGTAGAGCGTTCACGATCGGCACGGGCTGATTCTGCTTTCTGTTCGGCAGCATACGCTTCTTCCAAGGCTTGTGCCTGAGCCACTTTTTCGGCAGCAGTAGCTTTTCGCTGTGCCTCAGCCTCTTTCTCACGACGTATCGCATCGCTATTGGCAATGGCTATCTTCGCCTCATTCTCTCCCTGTACTGCCTGAGCATTCGCTTCTGCAGTACGGATACGGGTCTCACGTACAGCCTCTGCCTTACCGATTTCACCCACCTTCTCTTGTTCTGCCACACGCACTTTGGCCTCGTTGATAGCCTTGGCAGCTGCCTCCTGACCCAGAGCCTCGATGTAACCGCTTTCGTCCTTGATGTCCGTTACATTCACATTGATCAGGCGAAGACCGATTTTCTTCAGTTCCACCTCTACGTTGGCAGATATAGCCTCGAGGAATTTGTCACGGTCAGAGTTCAGTTCCTCGATACTCATCGTGGCAATAACCAGACGCAACTGACCGAAGAGGATATCGCGAGCCAGTTCCTGAATCTGCTGTGCTGTCTGTCCCAGCAAACGCTCTGCTGCAGCCAACATACTCTCAGGTTCTGTACTGATACCTACCGTAAAACGGCATGGTACATCGACACGGATATTCTGGCGCGACAAGGCATTGGTCAGATTGGCATCAATACTGATTGGCGTCAGACTCAGATACGCATAATCTTCGATGACGGGCCACACAAAGGCACCACCACCATGCACACACTTGGCACTCTTGTTCATTCCCTTGTTACCGTAAATCACCAGAATCTTGTCACTCGGGCAACGACGATAACGATTGATGAGAGCGACGACCACAAAGAAGGCCACCACTACAGCCACAATAATCAAAAATACAGGTTCCATACTATTATAAATTTAAGAATTTTGACTCACTAAAAGCGTATGCCCGTCGATAACCTCCACCACGGTAACACGAGTGCCGGAAGACAATTTCTCGCCATCTGTCATAGCAGGCAGTTCCTGTACCGAACCATGGATACTTATCTGCACCTTGCCCATGCCCTCGCGATGAGCAGGAATACGCAAATACACATCACATCCCATCCCTACGCAATCCTGGATACGCATCGTTCCATTGCTCTCCAACTTCATCAACTGGCGGAAAAGGAACAAGAAGATTGCCAGGAAGCACAAACCACACAAGACAGCCACCAAGAAGAGTAGCATAGGGTGAGATATCGTGTGGAAGAAACAAGCACCACCCCAGCCAAAGCCCAACATGAAGTTGACCATGTTACGCAACGTAAACAACTGAGAAGCGCCCCCAGCACCCAAAGTGCCATCATGGCCATCCATTCCGAGATTGGTATCGGGCACATCCACATCACCTACATCGGCACTTGAGTCCATATCTCCTATGCCTATCAGGGTCATCACATTCTGCAACAAGAAGAAAAGACTGAAGAAGATGGCGATCCCCCAATATACTTTCTGGGTGGAATCCATACTGTTGAACCAATCAAATACTATGTCCATACGCGTTACGTTTAGAAATTATGTCACAAAATTACGATTTTTTCCAGAAAAAAATAAAGAGCCTCGAAATTGTGTCTATTAAAAAATGTTAATCGGGTTAAAATACTGCCCGTCCACCATCGACCTTTTGCGATGATTCATGCGCTGAAATTCCTTGTATTTGTCCAAAGAAAAATACTGACAAATGCCTGATTTCTCAATTAGAAGGAATTACGAACGGATTACGAAGGAATAACGAAGGAATGTAAAGAAGCAAATATCTTGACAGACATCTGCCTCCGTTTTCCTATCTTCCTACGTCCATCGTACGTGCATCGTACGTAGTGCGTACGTATTTCCACTATCGATCTACGGTATATGCTCGGTATTTGGCTGGTATTTGTCCGGTATTTAGCTGGTATTTGCTCTATATCCGATGGATTAAGAATGGTTGGTCTCCCATGACGTTTGAAAATCATACTGATTATCCTCAGATTCGTATGCAGAACCATCGTAAATAATTTTCACTTCTCTGGCCTTTAACATCCACTAATTTATTGAAGAATAAGTCTTTAAAAAAGATTTTTTGCATCCCACGCTATTTCTAAATTGCGGCCTCGGAAACCAAAAATTTTTGCCTTGAAAAAAAAATATTTTTGCCTCGAGAAATTTTATTTTCTTCCTCGGAAAAAAAATATTTCTACCGTGGAGTTTTTTGGGGGAAGGAAAATTTTCAATCAGGA
>DCHV01000041.1:33442-53418 GCA_002314945.1 Prevotellaceae bacterium UBA1743 | reverse complement strand
GCACACGTTGAGATGATGGGCTTCTTAGGTATTGGAAACAACCCCATGGTAGGTTGTACCGTAGCTTGTGCCGTAAACGTAGCTCTTGCGCTCAACAAGTAATTGTTCAGCAAATATAAATAATAAAATCTCCCATAGTCGCGAAGGCTATGGGAGATTCTTTTTTATGTGTGTTTACAGGAAATCAGATTGCGTCCTGTATAGCTGTATATTCAAGATTCAGGGCTTTTGCCACATTCTTGTTCGTGCAGAGTCCTTTGTAGATATTTACTCCTAAAGCGAAGTTTGGATCCATTTCTATTGCTTTCTCCAGACCATTTTCTGCCATCAGCATGGCATATTGGAATGTAGCATTGGCCAAAGCAACCGTAGAGGTGTAGGGAACTGCACCTGGCATATTACCCACACAATAATGTACAACGCCTTGCTCAACGAAAACTGGATTGTCGTGGGTGGTCACATGCGAACTTTCACAACATCCGCCTTGGTCTATTGCAACATCCACAATCACGGCACCTTTCTTCATGAGAGTAAGATGTTCCTTACGTACCAACTTTGGTGTCTTACCGCCAGGGATGAGAACTGTACCGATCACCAAGTCGGCATCTTTCAATACCTTGCGAATGTTTTCCTCTGTGCTATATAATGTCTCTACAGAATTGCCAAAGATGTCATCCAAGTAAGAAAGACGGTTAAGATTAACATCCAAGAGGGTCACCTGAGCACCAATACCAATAGCAGCCTTTGCTGCATAGGTACCAGCGATACCGCCACCCAGAATCACAATCTTTCCCTTTTCAACTCCTGGCACGCCACCTAACAGAATGCCACGTCCACCATAACTCATCTCTACGTACTTGGCACCTTGCTGAATGGAGAGACGTCCTGCAATCTGACTCATTGGACGAAGGCAGGGAAGATTTCCTTGTGCGTCACGTATTGTTTCAAAGGCAACTGCTTTGCAACCACTCTTCATCAAGGCTTGAGTGAGTTCTGGGTTAGGGGCAAGATGCAGATAGGTAAATAGAATCTGATCCTTACGCAGATAGCCGTATTCACATTGTTCGGGTTCTTTCACCTTTACCACCATATCGGCCTTGGCAAACACTTCTACGGGCGTATCACAGATTACAGCACCTGCTGCTTTGTAATCTTCATCGCTAAAACCTGCACCTTCACCTGCTTTTGTTTCCACCAACACCTTGTGACCTTTTGCCACGAAAGCACTCACATTACCTGGTGTTAAACCTACACGATATTCGTGATTTTTTAATTCCTTTGTTGTTCCGATTATCATATTCAAATGCTATTACGATTGTACAAAGGTACATATTTTTTACATAAAACAGAGAGGAACTCCTATTTTTTCGTGTCACAAAACTAATTTAATGCGGAAAAAATACATGTTATCCTATTATGTTTCTGAAAAATCACCTAAATTTGTAGTATATAACATAGCAAAACAACATTAAAATTATGGAAATTGGCAAATATTCTTTTGGTATTGGTGACCGTTTCGCACATGAAGGGGTAAACCAACTCAAAGCTCTCATCGAGGCTGAACAACAGTTTGGTGTACATTTTGTACCCGTGTGGAACAAGTCCAACCGCGAACATCAGATAGTAGGAACCATTCCTGCAGAAACACGTAAAGAAGCTGAAGAAGCAGTTCGCACATTAGGTTACACATCACCCTATTTCGTAGATGCAGACCATATCAACCTGAGTAATGTAGATAAGTTTATTGATTCCTCTGACTTCTTCACGATTGATGTTGCAGATTACATTGGCAAGAGTGGTACAATGGAGGAGCGTTTTCTTCCTGCAATTCGCGAAGCAGGAAAGATATACCGTCATATTGCAGAGAAGAAAGGAGCAGAGAATTTCGTGACAGAGGTCTCCATGGACGAGGTGGATGTAGCTCAAACACCTGAGGAATTGCGTTATATTCTACGCGAATTGGCTGCTGAGGGCATTCCTGCACAAACGATAGCACCCAAGTTTACAGGACGATTCAACAAAGGTGTGGATTATCGTGGTGACATCAATCTGTTTGAGAAAGAGTTTGAGGAAGATCTGCTTGTCATTGAACAATGTGTGAAGGAATATGGTCTGCCATCCAATCTTAAACTTTCCATTCATTCCGGTTCAGACAAGTTTAGTATCTACCCCATTATGGGTCGTCTTCTCAGGAAATATGACAAAGGTATTCATATCAAAACAGCCGGTACAACCTGGCTCGAGGAGATAATAGGTCTCTCTGTTGCAGATGACAACGCGCTCACCTTGTCAAAGAAAATCTATCGACAGTCACTCTCCAGAATGGACGAGCTTACCATTCCGTATGCTACGGTAATAGACATAGATATAAATGAGTTACCCAGTTGCGAGGAAGTAGATGGATGGGATGCCGAGCGATTTGCACGTGCTTTACGACACAATCCCGATGACAAATTCTTCAATCCCTCCATGAGACAACTTCTACACG
Organism: Prevotellaceae bacterium UBA1743; assembly: GCA_002314945.1. GTDB lineage: Bacteria > Bacteroidota > Bacteroidia > Bacteroidales > Bacteroidaceae > Physcousia. The sequence goes on along the minus strand of DCHV01000041.1, from coordinate 50,930 downwards.
TTAGTTACAAGATTGCAGCTGAATTACGTGCCGAATTCTTCCCCGCTCTGGAGAAACATGCTGATGTCATCGGAAAACAAATAGCAGAAAATATCGGCACACGACACATACGTCGTCTTTTTCCTTAAGGACATCTTATAACTTATTAAAATTTAAACAAATCCACAAATATGAGAAAATTAATTGGAATTTTAGCATTGCTATGCGTTCTCCCAGTCGGAGCAAGAAAGCAATGGACAGAGAAACAAGCATGGGCTTGGGAGAAAAAAATAGGCGTAATCAAGGGTTTCAACTCACCCACTCCACCTTATCCTGGCATGTCGGAAGAAGAAGTGATGCGCAAAGCCTCAGAATTGGGTTATAATAGTTTGAGGTGGTGGTATGCAGGACCTGTAGATAAAGCTATCGAAAATATAAGTCGAGATTGCCGAATAGCAGAAAAATATGGCATGACCATTAGTCCTGTTGTCTGTGTTCCTCAACCAGATGCATTCTGGAGCAGCAAAGGAACTGATGAAGAAGCATTGAAGGTGATGAAGGAATACACCCAGAAAATTATTGGCACACTCGCTAAAGAGGAAAGAATTGTACTATGGGATATTTGGAATGAACCAGGATGTGGTGCAAACTTTGCTGCTGCAGGTGATGAATATTTTATCGGTTGTTGTCGTGGAGTAGAACTCATGGTAGAGTGGGCACTCGAGATGAATCCCACGCAACCCATTACCTCTTCCATCTTCTGGCAACCTGATATCATCAAACCTGAGAATCCCCTCTATGAGACAGCTGCAAGAGTTGAGAAATTGATGGATATACATAACTTCCATTCCTATCAATGTGCAGGAAATAGTGATGACCAAGGAAAAGAGATACAATCTGTAATCGACTATTTGCGTACCCTGGGAAATCGTCCTATCGTATGTACTGAATGTCTCACGCATCTCAATAATTCAGGTCTTAGCCGTACCTTTGCTGTTTTTGCTCGCAACAATATTCATTTCTACCAATGGGGATTCTATTCCAATGATGCCAACTGGCAAGTAAAGTGGAACAACTCGGCATACGACCCCTACGATGCAGAATTCCATAACCTATTACGTCCTGATGACGAGCCCATCAACACACGCGATCTTGCCCTTGTACGTAATTATAAGTTCACCAACGGACAGCCTACTGATATTGGAGCAGAATTTACGGATAAATGGGAAAGCGCTCGTGCCTGGCGTTGGATGGCTTCTGGTCCTATCAAAGGTAAAACGGCCACTAATGTAGAAGAAGCTCTCCGCTGGCTTGATGGCAAGGAGGTTTATCAGGGATTCAACAGCCTGAATGTCACGTTCTCATATTCCGAATACAAAAAAGACTGTAATGCTTTCTTTGCCAATATGGAGGCTCTTCTTGCTATGGCAGAGAGCAAGGGTATCACTATCCTCGCCACCCTACTCAATGACAAGGAAGCAGAAGGTGCGAGTGATGAGGAGCTTGCGCGTTATGAGGCACAAGTTATGCGAGCACACTATACCGATCCTCGCATTCAGGCTTGGGATTTGTATTACCATCCAGGAGAACAACGTAAAGATGGAGAAAAACTTGCGGACTTGCTGAAACTCCTGTTCCGCTATGCACGATATGAGTTCCCCAACCAACCTGTGATGGCTACTCCTGTTGTCAAGGCTCAGGATTTTCCTGCCGACTTTGACTATCGTGCAGCTATGAAGCATGGTCGTACATCCGGTTGGGATAAACTTGCGTACGAGGGAGTAGCTAATGCCGATCTGTGTTTCCTCATCTGGAAAATGAGTGATGTCACAGCTTTCAGCAGCAACCAGAGTGCGCCTGAAACGGGATGGGTGAAGGCAGTTGCCTATCGTTATGGTCGTCCTATCTTCTGCACACAATGGCAACCTACTGATGAGGCTAATGCCAACACCACTCTCGACAACTTTGCACGTAGTCACGTCTATTGGTATCAGACAGGAAGTACGCCTCTATCTCCCAATCCAGAATCCTTCCGATTTGTACCTATCCGTACTGAGAAACAATAAATTATCACAAAAATGAAAGTTATAAGTACAGATAAAGCACCTGCTGCCATAGGACCCTATAGTCAAGCGGTAGAAGTTGGCAATCTGGTCTTCTGTAGTGGTCAGATACCTATTGATCCTGCGACCGGCAATATGCCGACTGGTATAGAGGCACAGGCACATCAAGCTTTCACAAACGTAAAACATTTGCTTGAGGCGGCTGGTACATGTATTAGCCGAACTATAAAGACGACTGTCTTCCTATCCGATATGGATGATTTTGCAACTGTAAATGGCATCTATGCCAATTACTTCACAGAACCCTATCCTGCTCGTTCGGCAGTAGCTGTAAAGACACTACCCAAAGGTGCACTTATCGAGATAGAAGTAATAGCTGAAAAATAAGTGTTTATCCCCTACTCTACAGCAAGTCCCGAATTCTCCAATTCGGGACTTGCTGTTTTCTGTTACAAATCACTTTCTACATCTTCTGATGACATAAGTGTCGTCTTAATTGTTCGTCTGATGTAGTCCTTATCAAATTTATTCTTTTCAATTATCACATTTCTGCAACCTTCGAGTGTGAATGAGTCTTTGTAATACAAGTATGGTTTATAGTCGTAGGTCTTTATTATCTTGTTCTTTCGGAAGAAAAGTCCATCCACAGAACATGCTCTCAACAGAGAAGTGTCGAAAACACGGAATATATTGTTGTGTATGCGGATGTTTCTATGATAGGCTGAGGCTTTTTCATTCATGGGGCGGTGAGAGGGCGTGATTGTAATGACTCCATCACCCCATTGCCACCTGTCTCCGTCTCTGTTTCCCGAGGTAAGACAGTTGTCAAAGGTGTTTCCGTAGATTTCCACATCTGTACATGCACCTGATTCATACCATACATCAATATCTCCCTCAATAAGAATGGCTGTTCCTGCCGAATGAAAGTAGTTGTTGCGAATCACTACAGGTTTGGGAGTTGTGAAGAGAATCCCTCGTGCACGATTCCCTTTCGTTACTTTGCAGTTCTCGAACAGGAAGGAAGGTGTCCAAGTATAGTTCTCCACATAGAACGTAGAATCTATTTCCTGAGGAAGTTCCTCTCTGAAAGTTACATGCTGATCACTCACACTATCCACGGTCAGGATGTATTCTCGTTGTCCGCTTTTGGGTTGTAGGAAGGCAACTTTTTCTCCTGGAGCAAAGTCGTGGGATTTGCTGTTTGTATCACGTGGGTCTGTTATATTGAGCGTCCTATTATCAACCTTACCACGCATTCTGTAATAAGTTCCATGAACATTGACAAAATCGTCTGCCTGGCCAGAAGTCTCACATCCGTCAAACCATATCAATCCCTTACAATTTCTATAGTGTTGAGCATCAGCTTCGGTACTGAATACACGTCCTTTTTCCTTATTTGCTATGATACGGACGTGTTTCTCTGTTACGTTCTCGCAGAAATCACCAGTAATGCCAGGTCCCATGGAATGATAAATGGTCAGATTCTCGTATCGTAAGTTTTTGCAACGATAGGCAGATATTCCGTAACCTGCATAATGACTATGGATGAGAGCAATAATGGAACCTGGTACTGGTTTGTATTTTGGATGATAGTGAAAGCGGAAAACTCCCTCACCCAACGCTTCTATCCCAGCATTGGCAAACTCTTTGTTGATGGTAGCATCCCAAGTGTTATACTGAATCTCGCCATTACTGTCATAGACATTCAGGAAAAGTGGGAGAATAGGACCTTGCCATCCCTCTCCTGTAAAAATGAGTTTGCCATCCGAGAGATGACATGGATATTTCTTGCAGTCAATATATACATCCATGTAATCCTCTGCAGTTTGTATCACCTCACATTGAGAAAACACAGGTCTCACCCAATCGACACTAAAATTTCTCATCGTGACATTCTTGCTATGAGTGATACGTGAAATGCCCATGATACCATGAAAGATGAATTGCGCTCCATTACCCTCTATCGTAAGTCCTTTTCTGCAAGAAATGTCTAATCCTGCACATTGCGCATGTGTGACGGTAGAATCTTCAGGATAGAAATCATATCTCTCACGATGAAACGAGACTGTCAGTTCTTCCGTATCTTTGTATTCATTCATGAGAGTGTTGAACACAATCCTTGCATCCTTTTCACCTCCCATTTGTGTACGAAAATCATTGAAATCAATTTCTTTTTTCGCGTAAGAGAGAGAACAGCAAAAAGCGAGAGAAAGAAGAAATAGTATCTTATGGTAATTCATGGTGAGAACAGTATGAGGCATGTGTAAAATAATTTCCTTATTCACAGAGGTTCGTTATTCCTTCGTTATCCCTTCGTTATCCCTTCGTAATCGTTTCGTGATAAATTTGGAGTATTTTGTCAAGTATTTTGACGAAATACTCCAATCTACGAACTAACGTTGGGAATACATACGTTCATAATAGGATTGATAGTCGCCCGATGTGACATTCTCAAGCCATTCCTCATTGTCAAGATACCAACGGACGGTTTTCTCTATGCCTTCCTCGAACTGCAAAGAGGGTTCCCAGCCGAGTTCGCTCTGCAACTTGCGGCTGTCTATGGCATAACGAGCGTCATGACCAAGGCGATCTGTCACATACGTTATCAGATTCATATCCTCATCTTCATTACGTCCCAGCATTTTATCTACGGTATGTATGACACACTTGATGATATCAATATTCTTCCATTCGTTGAAACCGCCAATATTGTAGGTCTCGGCTATCTTACCCTTGTGGAAGATAATATCTATTGCACGTGCATGATCCTCTACGTAAAGCCAATCTCTCACATTCTCACCCTTACCATATACAGGCAACGGCTTTCTATTACGTATATTATTGATAAACAGAGGTATCAATTTCTCTGGAAACTGATATGGCCCATAATTATTCGAACAGTTGGTTACAATCGTAGGCATACCATACGTGTCATGGAAAGCTCGTACGAAATGGTCGCTTGATGCCTTGGATGCTGAATAGGGACTATGTGGCTGGTACTTCAGGTCTTCGGTGAAGAATGTATCACCGTATGCCAGATGTTGGTCGCTGGAGGCCTGAGTGGAAAATGGTGGTTTGATACCTTGTGGATGACTCATTTCCAATGCACCATACACTTCATCGGTAGATATATGGTAAAAACGCTTACCATCGTATTTCTCCGGCAAACTTTCCCAATAGAGTTTTGCGGCTTGTAGAAGGCTGAGAGTTCCCATCACATTCGTCTGAGCAAATGTAAATGGGTCTTTGATAGAGCGATCTACGTGACTTTCAGCAGCAAGATGAATAATACCGTCTATATTCTTTTCCTGAATGAATTTAAGTACAAAATCAAAGTCGCAGATGTCTGCCTTTACAAAATGGTAGTTGGGTCGCTCCTCGATATCCTTCAGATTGGCCAAGTTGCCTGCGTATGTCAACTTATCCATGTTGTAAATCTCATACTCGGGATATTTATTGACAAACAAACGTACTACGTGACTACCGATGAAACCAGCTCCACCTGTGATGATAATTCTTTTCTGTACTTTTTCTTCAGTTTCCATTGTTGTGATGTTTATGTTATGACAAACCGACGATTTCCCCATTCACCAAATCAATGCGTTCTGCTTGAGGGCTCTTGGGAAGACCAGGCATACGCATAATATCTCCAGCTATGAGTACAATCATTTCAGAACCACTGTTGATAACAATGTCTCGTACATTGATATTGAATCCTTCAGGAACACCATAGAGTGCAGGATCGGTACTGAAAGAATATTGCGTCTTAGCAATACAGATGGGGAAATGGGAGAATCCCAATTCCTGAATGCGAGTCAGAACCTTGCGTGCAGAGGAACTGAATGTGACGCTTGATGCACCATATACCTGTTTTGCTACTGCCAAGGCTTTCTCTTCGACTGATGCTTCATTTGGATATGCGTACTTAAGTGGTTTGCTGGGATTTATATCGATAGTATCAGCTACCAACTGAGCCAGTTCTACAGCACCAGAACCACCTTCGTTGAATGCATTGTTTACAGCAAAACCAACACCCATCTCCTGACAATGCTGACGGCAAAGGGCTATTTCTTCATCTGTATCAAAAGCAAAACGATTGAAACATACCACTACTGTCTGACCAAAGGCTTGCATATTGCGTATGTGCTTGTCCAAATTGGCCATACCTTGTATCAAGGCTTCACTATTAGGCTCCTTTATTTCATCTGCTGACACCCCTGCATGAAGTTTGAGCGCTTGTGTCGTAGCTACAAGAACAGTAAGGGCTGGTTGAAGTCCACTTTTACGGCACTTGATATCGAAGAATTTCTCTGCACCAAGATCCGCACCAAAACCAGCCTCTGTAACCACATAATCCCCAAAAGTAAGAGCAAGGCGAGTTGCCAGGACGCTATTACATCCGTGTGCAATATTGGCAAAAGGACCACCATGTACCAGAGCAGGTGTGTTTTCCGTTGTCTGTACCAAGTTGGGGTGAAGAGCATCCTTGAGTAAAACACAAATGGCACCTGTAATACCCATATCGCGTACAAAGAAAGGTTTATTATCTACCGTGATACCCAGCAAGATATTGTCTATACGACGACGTAGGTCGTTCTCATCCTGAGCTAAGCACAAGATAGCCATAATCTCGCTGGCAGGTGTGATATCAAAACCTGTTTCGAGTGCTCTGACACCAGTCTTTGCTCCTAAGCCTGTGATGATAGAACGCAAGGTGCGGTCGTTGACATCAAGCACACGATTCCATAGTACCTGCTTCAAGGCAAAGCCATCATCCTTATGCTGGAACATATAATTGTTGAGCAGAGCTGAAATCATGTTATGTGCCGTGGTAATGGCATGGAAATCACCTGTAAAATGCAGGTTAATCTTCTCCATGGGTAACACCTGGGCATAACCGCCTCCTGCTGCCCCACCCTTCATGCCAAAACAAGGACCGAGAGAAGGCTCACGAAGTGCCACGATTGCTTTTTTTCCTATACGGTTGAGTCCGAGAGCCAAACCCACACTAACGGTAGTCTTACCATTACCGGCCTTAGTAGGAGTGATTGCAGTAACAAGGATGAGTTTGTGTTGGCGTACCTTCTCATCATCAATCAGGGACTCGGGTACTTTGGCAATGTAATGGCCATAGGGTTCAATGTCATTGGCTTGAATACCAATCTGTGAGGCAATCTCCTGAATCGGCTTCAGGGGTGTCTCGCGTGCTATTTCTATATCTGTTTTCATACTTCTATTTACTGATGCTGCTCGCGGAGCAAGTCATTGACTGTCTTTACAGGATTAAATGTGGATAAGGGTACTTCGACCATGAGAGTACTCCAGTCGCTCATGGCACCATTCCAGAGACCAGGCAGTTCGAGCGCTTTTAGCTCTCGTCCGCTCTTGCTTTTCTGAGAGATAAAACCAGTCGAAGGATCGGAGAAACGAGTTAGGTCGAATGGTTCTCCCTTGAAGTCACGTATGGCGCATACGAGATCCACAGGATTAAAATGGGTACCCTGGGTGAACATTCGTTGAGCATCTGCATTATCGGGATCTATCTGACTACTCTCAAGTATCTGGAGAGAGACGGAACCATCGCTGTTATATGCAAGGAAAGGACCTCCACCTGGTTCGCCTACATTCCGCACCACGCCACACACGCGAATGGGTCGATTGAGTTTTGCTCGCAGGAATTTATACAGTTCATCGTCCGACATCTTCTTAAGGCCAGGCATATCGCAATTTAGCGTATGTCGGACAAAACGTATCATATCCTCGAGGTCTGCATGATTGAAATTATTTGAATCGAGCAGACGAAGGTAGGCAAATGTCTGAGCCTGTACTTGTACGAGTAGGCCTGCCAAAACTTGTTTCCAGAGGATTGTGTCGTTCTTCAGACGGTCAGGCACTACATTGTCAATGTTCTTGATAAATACAATATCTGAGTCCAACTCGTTGAGATTCTGGAGTAATGCTCCATGACCTCCAGGACGGAAGAGGAGTTTTCCTTCCTCGGTACGGAAGGGTGTATTGTCCATATTAACAGCAATAGTATCGGTAGATGACTTTTGCTCGCTGAAACTTATGTGGTAGGTTATACCATGTTGTTGCTCGTAGGCAGGTAGTACACGCTCTATAAGTGACTCAAACAAAACCCTGTGCTCACTACTTACGGTAAAATGAATATCAGTTTCACCTCTGCTACTTGCATAGAGAGCAGCTTCGGTGAGATGTTCTTCTACTGGTGTGCGGGCTTCCTGAGGATAAAGGTGGAATTGCAGTAATCCCTTAGGTAACTGTCCGTAATTGAGTCCGTCTTCTTCCAGCAAACTGGCTACTATTTCTTTATATTCCCCTTCAGAAAGAAGGCTCTCGATAGATTTTCCCAAACGAGAGAAGCAAGCATCCTCCAGCGCATCATAGAAGGCGAAATCGTTAATTCGATCGAAGAACATCTTCTCGAAATCTGTGGTAGGAACTTCGTAAGGTGCTTCGAGAAAGGCAAAGAGATTCTTGAACATACGACTTGCAGCTCCACTTGCAGGAACGAACTTCGTGATATGATGACCTTGCGTCTTGTAATCATTCCAGTTCTGTACACAGGATTCTATCATGTCTTCATGAGGGTTTAGAATACCATTGCCAAGTGAAGCGGCTGACTGAAGACGCAAATAGGGAAAACCAGTACGAAAACTATCAAGTTGACGTTCTACCTGCTCCTTCGTGATTCCTTTGGAACTGAGATACAATAAGTCGTTTGATGAGAATATATCCATTATCTTTAAATTTGGTTTGCAAAAGTATATAAATAATAGGACATTTTAGGGCTATTTGCCACATTTTTTATACTTTTGCGTTAAAATAGATATCAATCCATGGACATAAAGGAAAAAATAAGATTCAACGATTCAAATAGTACACCACACTTGTGGGACATTCTTCCAGAAAAGTCACGTGAAGTGATTAATGAAGAATCATGCAATAAGTTGGAATCTGTACTATACCCCATGATGCAAAAAGGACTGATTGAAGCGGATGAATTTGGTTTGTCCCCCATTCTGACAGACATAGAAACACTTTGCATCATGAGCGAGGAAATAGGTGTGACAAAAGCCTCGGCTGTTGCTACCCTTCTCTATTCTATGTGTACCAATGGCTTGTTGTCCCTCCAGGAGATAGAGCGCGAATACGGAATTGACGTTGCCCACATCTTGAGTGGTATTCAGAAGGCTCGTGACTTCTATGCTATGAGCAGCAATCTGGAGAACGAGAATCTGAGAAGCCTGCTTGTGAGCAGTACACAAGATATGCGTTCTATCTTGATTATGATAGCTCGTAATGTATGTGTGATGCGACAAATCAAAGGAGTGGAGAATATAGCGGCACAACATCGTCTCTCCATAAGTGCAAGCTCTCTGTTTGCCCCATTAGCACACAAATTAGGCCTCTACAAATTGAAAAGTGAGCTCGAAGACCTGAGTTTGAAATATCTGGAGCCAGATGCCTACTATCACATCAAAGAGAAACTGAACGAAACAAAGAAGAGCAGAGATGCATATATAGCCCGTTTTATCGGACCTATTGAAGAAAAACTTTCTGCTGCCGGATTGAAATTCCACTTGAAAGGACGCACTAAAAGCATCCACAGCATCTGGCAGAAGATGAAGAAGCAACAAGTGGGATTCGAGGGTGTTTACGACCTCTTTGCTATACGTGTCATCCTCAACTCTGAACCTGAAAATGAAAAACAGGATTGCTGGCAGGTATTCAGCATTGTCACAGATATGTACCAGAGTAATCCCAAACGTATGCGCGACTGGTTGTCCGTACCAAAGAGCAACGGTTACGAGAGCCTACACATTACTGTCCTCGGCCCTGAAGACAAATGGGTAGAAGTACAGATACGCACAGAACGCATGGATGATGTGGCTGAACATGGACTTGCTGCACATTGGCGCTACAAGGGCATAAAGGACACAAATGGAGGAGTGGATGAATGGCTTGCTCAGGTAAGGAGTGCGCTTGAGAATAATGATGAGATAAAACTGCACGAACAATTCCAACCCACCCTAAAGGAAAATAGTATCTTTGTCTTTACGCCCAAGGGAGATCTCTTCAAACTACCTATGGGAGCTACTATTCTGGACTTTGCATATTCCATACACACCAAGGTGGGAAATCATTGTACAGGAGCCAAAATCGGCAACAAGAACGTAACTATCCGGCAGAAGCTACAGAGTGGTGACCAGGTGGAAATACAGACAAGCAACAATCAGACGCCTAAGAATGACTGGCTGAAGATTGCTACAACCACACGCGCCAAATCGAAGATACGACAGAGCCTGAAGGAGATACAAAGCAAACAAGCTCTGATGGCCAAGGAGGATTTGGAGCGGAAGATGAAAAACAAGAAGTTGGAATATGACGAGGCTACTCTGATGCATACTATTGCACGATTAGGCTATAAGTTCGTGACTGACTTCTATACAGCCCTCACGAATGGAGTTCTTGACATGAATAATGTCTTAGAGGCCTATTCCAATCAGTTACGACATGACCGAGGTGAGGATGAAAAGGTTGCACCTGCTCAAAGTGCCGACCAGTTTGTGATGCAAACCGAGGAAGAGTACCAACGCCAGAATTCAGGTGATGATGTAATGGTGATAGGTGAAGATGTGAAAGGTCTCGACTTTAAGATGGCACGATGCTGCCAACCAGTTTATGGAGATAAGGTATTCGGCTTTGTAACAACTGGTGGAGGTATCAAGATACATCGCGAGGACTGTCCAAATGCCCCCGAGATGAAGTCACGTTTCAGTTACCGTATTGTAAGGGCTATGTGGGCTGGTAAACGAGGCAGCCAATACCCTATCACTCTGCATGTGGTAGGAAACGACGATCTTGGTATAGTGAACAATATCACGAGCATCATCTCAAAAGAAGAAAAAATACATCTGAGAAGCATCCGTATAGATAGCAATGACGGTCTCTTTAGCGGTACTATGACTGTTTCATTGGACGACACGGGACGATTGCAACAACTCATCAAAAAACTGAAAACGGTGAAAGGTGTGAAGAATATCACACGCTATTGAAATACTATGATTTACCCCAACAATTTTGAACAAAAGATCGGTTTCAACGAAATAAGAACACTACTTTATTCTCATTGCATCAGCACTTTGGGGAGAGAAAGAGTAGATGAAATGACCTTCGACATCCAACCGGCCTCTATCCGACTGAAACATCAACAGGTGGCTGAATATCGATGGATCATGAGTTCGCTAACACAATTACCCGAACAAGATTTCTTCGACCTACGTGAAAGTATTCACCGATTACGTATAGAAGGTACATACCTCGAAGAACAAGAAATATGGAACTTGTACCGCTCACTCTGTACACTACACTCGTGGATAGATCTCATTCGTGCAGAAGGAAGAGAAGATGACGAAGAAACCGTCAATTTTCCTGCCTTGGAAAAACTTGCCGAAGGAGTATTCACCTTTCGTGCTGTCACTCGGCGTGTGGAGCAGATATTGGACAAATACGGAAAGATAAAGGATGAAGCATCTGCTGAACTCGCCTCAATACGTCATGAACTGAGAAGAGCGGAAGGCTCAGTAAGCAGGACCCTGAACCACATCCTCAATGCAGCAAAACAAGACGGACTGGTGGAGAAAGATGTCACTCCTACTTTGCGTGATGGACGCTTGGTGATTCCTGTTGCACCAGCCCTGAAGAAACGCCTTAAAGGTATTGTACACGATGAAAGTGCAACTGGAAAGACCGTTTTCATAGAACCAGCAGAGGTTGTTGAGGCTAATAATCACATTCGCGAACTGGAATCAGACGAAAGGAGGGAGATGATACGAATCATGAAGGAATTCAGTGATTTACTTCGTCCCAACCAGAAGGAATTGTTACGCGGATTTGAATTCTTAGCCGATATTGAGTTTGTGAGAGCAAAGGCACATTTTGCCGACCAAATAGAAGGTATTACACCTGAAATAAGTGACGCGCCTTTGGTAGATTGGTCAATGGCACGACATCCCTTGCTTGCCATCAACCTAAGGAAACAGGGGAAAAAAGTAGTACCTTTGGACATTGAACTCACTCGCAAGCAACGCATCCTCCTGATTAGTGGACCTAATGCAGGTGGCAAGAGTGTCTGTCTGAAAACAGTAGGACTTCTTCAGTATATGCTACAATGCGGTTTGCCTATCCCGATGGCAGAGAGTTCCAGAGCCGGAATTTTCCATCATCTCTTTATCGACATAGGTGACGAACAAAGTATCGAGGACGATCTGAGTACTTATAGTAGCCATCTGCTGAATATGAAGAACATGATGCGTAGTTGCAATCCAGCAAGTCTCTTACTGATAGATGAGTTCGGCGGAGGAACAGAACCCACAATAGGTGGTGCCATTGCAGAATCCGTCCTTAAACGATTCGTGGCAAAAGGAACCTTCGGAGTTATTACGACACATTATCAAAACCTAAAACATTTCGCCGAAGACACTCCTGGTGTGGTGAATGGAGCAATGCTCTATGACCGACACAAGATGCAAGCTCTCTTCCAACTGCAAATAGGAAATCCCGGTAGTAGTTTTGCCGTTGAAATCGCACGAAAGATAGGTATTCCGGAAGATGTGATTCAGGATGCCACCAACCTTGTAGGACAAGAATATGTGAATGCAGACAAGTACCTGCTTGACATTACACGCGATAAACGATACTGGGAAGGAAAAAGGCAGTCCATCCATTCGCAAGAGAAACAGATGGAACAAACTATCGCGAAATACGAGAAAGAAATAGCCGAGCTACAGGCTAAAAGAAAGGAAATCATACGTGAAGCAAAAGCACAAGCCGATAGAATACTGGAAGAATCCAATGCCAAGATAGAAAACACGATACGCGAAATTCGGGAGAATCAGGCAGAAAAGGAGCGTACACGCGAGATTCGTGCTCAACTGGAAGAATATAAGGCTTCTCTGCAAGATGAACTTCTTCATGCACATGATGAAATGATTGAGAAGAAGATGCGTCAGATAGAGGAAAGGAAGCAGAGAAAGGAAAACCGACGAAACAAGAAAAAGGCTGACGAAAAGGCTTTGACGAATACAAGGCCAACACAGACAGAAGAAAAGCCTATAGAACAAGGCTCTACTGTACGAATCAAGGGACAGACATCGGTAGGTACTGTAGAGAAAATAGAGAATGGAGATGCAGTAATTCTATTTGGTATGATGCGTACTGTAGTGAAAGCAAATCGTCTGGAACATGCGAAGCCTCTCCCGAAAGAAGAAAACAACTCTGTTTCCTATTTAAGCAGACAGACGCAAGACCAAATGAGAGAACGTCATCTGCAGTTTCACCAAGATATAGATGTGAGAGGAATGCGAGGAGATGAAGCCCTACAAGCTGTTACCTATTTTATTGATGATGCTATCTTGGTAGGTGCAAGTCGAGTACGCATCCTGCATGGAACGGGAAATGGCATTCTACGCCAGCTCATCCGACAGTATCTGAAAACGGTTTCATCGGTAGATAATGCACGTGACGAACATGTTCAGTTTGGTGGTGCTGGAATCACTGTAGTAGAACTGAAATAACGATTACATTTCCCATACAAAGTCATTTACTGCTTCTATTACTTTCTGTACTTGTTCGTCCGTAAGTGTAGGAGCAATAGGTAATGATACAATCTCTCGATGAATCCGTTCGGAAATAGGGAATGACAAATTGTTCCATTCTTGATAAGCTTTCTGCTTATGAGGAGGGATAGGATAATGTACCATCGTATGAATATGACAAGATTCAAGATATTGCTGTAAGGCTTCACGATTAGGACAACGTACAGGGTATATGTGATAAACAGATTCAGTAATGTCGTCGGGCATGTAAGGTAAGGTAACCAGAGGATTAACAATCTGTTGCTGATACTGGAGAGCTATTTCCCTACGTCGTTGGTTGTGAGTGTCCAGGAGAGGTAATTTTATTGATAAGGCTGCAGCTTGAATCTCATCTATACGACTGTTCATCCCCTTGTATTCATTGACGTATTTGCGTACACTTCCATAGTTAGCCATCTGGCGCACCAAAGTAGCCAACTCCTCGTCGTCAGTTACTACAGCACCGGCATCACCCAATGCGCCTAAGTTCTTGGTCGGATAGAAACTGAAAGCGGTAGCATCACAAAGGTGTCCTACCCTATTACCCTTATACATCGCCCCATGTGCCTGTGCTGCATCATCCATCACCATCAGATGGTATTGCTTGGCAATCTCGCAAATGCGCTTCATATCACAAGTAAAACCATAGAGATGAACAGGCAGGATGGCACGTGTACGTGGTGTGATACATGACTCTATCAAGTTTGGGTCTATCAGGCAAGTACGCAACTCGGGTTCACACAAGACTGGAGTAAGACCAGCATTGGTGACTGCAAGGATAGTGGCAATATAGGTGTTGGACGGAACAATTACTTCGTCTCCTTCCTCCCAACCATAGCGTTGTCGCCATGCTTTCAGAATCAGGGTAAGTGCTTCCAACCCATTGGCTGTCAAGACACAATGGGTAGCTCCACAATACTCAGAAAACATTTGTTCAAACTTGAAAGTTTCTTCTCCAAGAAGATACCAACCGCTTTGCACGACACGACTGACAGTATTTGTCAGAGTTGGTTCAAAGAGATTGTTAATTTGCTTCAAATCGAGGAATGGTATTTTGTTGGAAGATTCGGTATTAGGGATTCCGTTCATACCATCGATAATCACATCGTCCATACGTATTTCGTAGGCATCATAGCATACGGCACGACCTCCGAAACCCTCCTTTTGGAATATAAGTCCTTCGTTGAGTACATGACCACCATCCTCGTTGGAAGTACCCAGATCCAAATACTCCATCTGTTTGAAACGCTCGTTGATGAGATGTCGGAAAAGGAGATCCAACGCTCCAAACTCCCTACCCTCATCACCAGAGGCGATGTACTGGACATGTGCTACATGTTTTGTCTCAAAAATGACTGTTCCAGCCACAATGCGTCCTTCTACACGGACGAGGTACAAACGTATTTCGCGCGGGAAACGTTCCATGAGAAGTTGTATCTCCTCAAAGGAATGGACGGGCGTGGCATCATGATGAGTGCGCAAGACATCCTCGAGTAACGTCCAGTATTCTCGCAAAGTGTCCCAGTCACCCTCATTCATACGGTCAATATAACAACCGTGATCTATTGCTTTCCTTGCTCCACGCTGGCGAAGTGTGCGCATAGGCATCACATTGCGCAAACAAATGACCGTACTTACCAGCCGGTTGCGCACAGTAGCATTGGCTCTGAACAAGGCGTACAGATCTTCCTCCGAGGGATAGGCACTATAAATATAGGGTATTGGCTTATAGACGAGTCGTTCTGCATTCATCATACGCTTGTAATATTGGAGAATGCTTTGCAGCATGACCATAACCTCCTTCTGGGTTGTTTCATCCCTCAGTAGAAGTCCTCCGTATGTAAGTCCCTGATGAGAATACACACATCGTTCCTTTTCATTCCAGTTTGCAGGGAAAAGCGCTATGATATGCGAGGAAGCGTATGTCTCTATATCCTCCGACGAATCATGATAGTCGTATATCAATAATGAGCAATCGAAGAAGCGGTCGGCATGGTAATCCATGAATCCCCTTTGGAATAGGAAGGTAGCATTCTTGGACTTCGTGACAAACTCGTCCCAATCCGCTTTTCTATTGATAGAATAGGGTATGATAATCATAATTGTGATACAAATTCTAAGAATTCGGAATAATCATGTATATAATCCTCTGCCTCGTAGGGTTCAGAGGCCAAACTGATACAAGCAGCCTGCTGTGTGAAATCAAATAGCCTGCACCATACTCCAGGAGGAATGAGTACTCCTATGTGAGGGTCGTCCATACGGAGAGTGAGTCGCATAGATCCATCGTCCAACTCAATCGAATAGGAACCACCTATAGGAAAGAGTACCATGGAACAACTGCGATGTGCATGATCACCTCTGACATTACCCCCCTTGATATGATAGGTCCAGAAAATACGCTTTATCTCGAAGGGAATTTGCCTTCCCCCTTCCCCAAATGCGAGCATTCCTCTGTCATCCACCACATTAGGCAATTCTATCAGTTTACATCCCCTCGGGAATCTATTATCTGGTATGTTCATCTTTTGAGTAAAATTTTCCACAAAGGTAAAAAAAATTAATGAAATGCTTGCACGATTAGAGAAAAACCTGTACTTTTGCATCGCATTTGAGAAAAACATGCTGAAGAGTCAGCACGAAAGTGCGGAATAGATTGGAAGTTTGGGTGAGTGGCTGAANNAACCACCAGTTTGCTAAACTGACGTGCGGGTAACCGTACCGGGGGTTCGAATCCCCCAGCTTCCGCAGAGTTCTTCTCTGATGCAAAATGGCGCTTTCGTCTAGCGGCTAGGACACATGCCTCTCACGCATGGAACACGGGTTCGATTCCCGTAGGCGCTACTCCAAGAGATCTTGTTCACACAAGGTCTCTTTTTTTTATTAAAGAAGTCACATAGTCAAGAAAATTATTTACATTGTAGTGAAAACAGATTACGAAGGGCTATCGAAGGGTTATCGAAGGGCTATCGTACCCCTAAAAATTCAAATTTATTTACACTAATAAGCCTCAGAATCGCATCACACCGACAAAAGCATCATAGGACGTTTCCAAACGGGCAAGTTCAAAAGGCTTCAACGTAAGAGAGAAAACGCCTTTCAACTCCGATAATCCGAAATACGTCTTCATCAGACTGGCGAAATTAAAACCAAGTGTATCTCCCTGTTTCATCAGATAATAAGCCACACGTATCAGGTAATCTTTATTATCCTCTGACTGTCGAAGTGAAAGAAAGAGCAGATAAAGGCAAGGAAGCGTCTGGAATCGCATAAGATAAGGATCCCATTCTGTCATATTTCTCATTCCGAGGTAGTCGAACAAATTGCGAATGTCATGCACCTCACGCAACACGGGAAGTAACTGGAGGAGAATCTTCTTCCGCTCCACCTCATTGTCGTGTATGCGATGACAATACGCGACAAAGGATGGATGATGCAAAGAAACGCCCTCGTTCTGCATCCTGATGCTGAGAGCCTTGAGTGTAGTAACGAGAAAAGCACGAGAGTTGTACTCGTTGAGCGTCACAAACAATTCCCAGAAGACATCTGTCTGAACAGAAGCCATCAGATTCTCACCAAGCATATAGCCAGCCGTACGGAAATGAGCATTGCTGAGTGAATCTAAATAAGAAATCAATGTGGAAAAATCACCCGTATCTATCAAAGAAGTAAGTCGGGCATAAATGGTGGGATGGAAATGAGAGTCTTTAATCATCCTCGTTTTCTTGAGCCTCTTGTCGGATTCGAACCAACGACCCCGAGATTACAAATCACGTGCTCTGGCCA
>DCHV01000041.1:0-33432 GCA_002314945.1 Prevotellaceae bacterium UBA1743 | reverse complement strand
GGCCAACTGAGCTAAAGAGGCGGGTGGGAAAGCTTACTATATCGCGCCGCTACGACCAACTACCCTTGCTGCGATCAAACCCTGGGGGATTCGAAGGGAGCATGCCGTACAGGACTTTCCCGTTTAGCGGCTGCAAAAGTACACAGAATGTATGATTCCACCAAATTTTGCACTCATATTTTTGAACGAAAACGAGAAAAACAATCGACAGGGAAAGAAATCTTATTTTTTTTCATATCTTTGCGCGTCTTTTTTAATATAATGGAACAAGAAGTAAATAAGTTGAGGTTAATAAGAGCCTATGCCGGCCAATATGGGCTTACTATCGGAATAATGTGGATCGTTAGTTTCCTATGCTCGATGTATTCTCTGGATTTCCCACTCTTAGGACATGTAGGTAATTTCACAGCCCTTCTGTCTATCTTTGTCGAAATACGGCTCATGAAGAAATTTCAGCGTGACACTACCCCACTTTCTCCTCTCTACCGATGGAACATGGCTATGCTTATTGGGATGTACGCTTCGCTTCTTACCACAATGGGACAATACTTGTATTTCCAGTTTCTCGACAATGGGCACATTGTTTCGTCGATAGAGAAAATCTTCAACACGCCCGAATACCAGTCCCTGTTGAAACAGACGAACACCCCTTATACTATCGAACAAATGACGGAGATACTCGCTTCTGTGAACATAGGAGACATGATCCTTTCATTAATCCTTTTCAACATGCTTATCGCCTTGCTCTTCTCGATTGTATGTACCTGGACAAGTTCGATAAGAGCAACTCCACAAACAACGAACAACAACCAATAACCTGCGTATGGATATCTCAGTTATCATACCTCTGTACAACGAAGACGAATCGTTGCCCGAACTCTATAAATGGATAAAACGTGTCATGGAGGAGAATCAGTTTACTTACGAGATTCTCTTTGTCAACGATGGTAGTACCGACCATTCATGGGATATTATCTGTCAACTGCATGATGAGAACCCCACTTGTGTGAAAGGTATCAAGTTCCGCAGAAACTATGGCAAAAGTCCTGCTCTGTTCTGTGGCTTCAGAAAAGCAGAAGGTGATGTTGTCATCACTATGGATGCTGATTTGCAGGATTCGCCAGACGAGATACCAGCTCTCTATCGCATGATTACAGAAGAGGGTTACGACCTCGTGAGTGGCTACAAGAAGAAGCGTTACGATCCCCTATCAAAGACAATTCCTACAAAACTTTTCAACGCCACAGCACGTAAGGTAAGTGGAATCCCCAATCTGCATGACTTCAACTGTGGATTGAAGGCATACCGCAAAGAAGTGATTAAGAATATCGAGGTTTATGGCGAAATGCATCGTTACATTCCCTATTTGGCCAAGAATGCAGGTTTCAACAAAATCGGAGAAAAAGAGGTGCATCATCAGGCACGTAAGTTTGGAAAATCCAAGTTTATGGGTCTTAATCGCTTTGTGAACGGCTACTTGGACTTGTTATCCCTATGGTTTCTGAATAGCTTTGGATTAAAGCCTATGCATGTCTTCGGATTTGTAGGCACACTGATGTTCATTCTTGGTTTTATCTCGGTAATGATTGTAGGTTGCACTAAACTCTATTATCTATCTACCGGAGTAGCTCATCCTCTGGTTACGGACAGCCCGTACTTCTACTTGGCGCTCACCATGATGATCATGGGAACACAGCTCTTTGTGGCAGGTTTCCTTGGAGAATTAATTAGTAGAAATGCAACTGAGCGAAACAACTATCAAATAGAAGCGGAATTCTGATGGGCAGAAAAAAAAACATTGTAACAGCTGTTATTGCTATACTGTGTGTTATATGCGGCTGCGACTCTATCGACTGTTCACTCTACAACTCCGTATCATACACTACTGTATTCTATGCCAACGGAAAGGCTGTGACAATCAACGATACGCTCACTATCACCGCATGTGGAACAGACTCTGTACTATTGAACAAGAAAGCAGGAGCAGGAAGCGTGAAATTACCCATGAGTTTCTGGAATGCAGAAGACACGCTTGTGTTTACTGTTTGCAACAAGGATTACATCATGCATGATACAGTATGGATTGCCAAACAAAACACGCCCCATTACGAATCACCAGATTGCCCCACCAATATGTTTCATGAAATAATAGGTGTTCGATGCACCCATACCTTCATAGACAGTATATCTATCCTTCAACCCTCTGTCAATTATGCTGAAACACAAAATCTCAGTATTCATCTTATTTCTGGCGAGTAGTCTGTTTTCTGGCGTCCTGAAAGCACAGGAACCTCAAAAGCCCTATTCGAAAGAAACAAAAGTAAAGGAAGGGGCAAAAGAGGTTTCGCAGATAGTCAATTCCAAGAAAGATGAGAAAGCACCTCTCTTTGCTGGTATTGCCATCTCAGCAGATTTGATTGGATTGACGATGAAGGCCATGAATACGACCTACAGCAATATGGAAGTGGCTGCACGATTGGATTTCAAAGAGAAATTTTTCCCAATCTTTGAATTAGGATTGGGTGATTGTGACAAGGTGGGAAACGAAAATAACAACACTTTCAAAACTACCGCACCCTATTTCCGCATAGGTATGGATTACAACATCAACAAGAAGGTCAATGGGAATCGCTTCTTTGCAGGATTTCGCTATGCATACACCAACTACCACTACGATTACACCAATCCCGATTTTCAGGACCCTGTGTGGGGCGTATGTACTCCATTGAATCTCGAAAGCCAAAAAGGAGAACTTCATTGGCTGGAGCTTCTTGTAGGAGTGGAGACTAAATTATGGAGTATCGTCCGTCTTGGTTGGGACCTGCGTTACAGAGGACGTATCAAACAGGGAGACATATCGATGGGAGAACCATGGTATGTTCCAGGATATGGCAAGAATGGAAGTACTGCTTTCGGTGGCACCTTCAAACTTATTTTAGACGTGGGGAAGAGCGCTAAACAACAGAAGAAATGAGTATTATAGAAATTTGGCTATTGGCTATTGCCTTGGCAATGGATTGTTTTACAGTAAGTATTGCAGCAGGTTTGTCCGCACGTAAAATAATTCTCTTCCCCATGATTACTATGATACTATTATTCGGATTATTTCAAGGTGGAATGACATGGATAGGTTATATAGGAACTTCTCTCTTCTACCAATATTTCACGAGTATCGACCATTGGATTGCATTTGCATTGTTATCCTATTTGGGAGGAAATATGATATGGGGTAGCCTCCATCCAGAAAATGAACACGGAGGTGAGATTCTCTGTTATCGCAAATTACCTACTTTGGCTATTGCTACCAGTATAGACGCGCTGGCCGTAGGAATCAGTTTCGCTTGTATGGAATCTATGACACAGAATAGTATTCTCATCCCAGTTATCATCATAGGTGTTTGTTCAAGCCTTTTCACAATACTCGGCTTAGGTATAGGAATCATCGCAGGAAAGAAACTAAATTTAAACGTTGAACTAATAGGTGGAATCATATTGATTTCCATAGGAATAAAAATATTGATAGAACATTTGTTTTCACTATGAAACACTCCTTGAAAAAGTGGCATATACCCTTCCTTCTCTTACTTGTATTGGGTACGTATTTTATTCTGAAGAGGCATCACGTTGACGACAACGCCCCATACCAGCAGAATCAGGGAAATATCTTTGGAACAATTTATCACTCTACTTATCAATACCCCAAAGATTTGGAAGCAGAGATACAAAGTACGCTCAATGAAGTGGACAACTCACTATCAATGTTTAATTCAGAAAGTACCATTAGCCGTATAAACTCCAACACATCTGAGAATGCTGATAGTTTGCTCGAAAGAGTATTTCTGCTATCACAACGTATCAGCAAGGAGACAAATGGCGCTTTTGATGTAACAGTAGCTCCTCTGGTAAATGCATGGGGGTTCGGTTTCAAGCACGATACACCACCCGATTCTACAACAATCGACAGTCTGAAATCACTTATTGGATGGGATCGTGTACATCTGGATAATGGGAAAATGACCAAGGAGGACGAACGTATCATTATGGACTTCAGCGCCATAGCAAAGGGTTTTGGTAGTGACCGAGTAGCCGAACTCTTCGAACGTAAAGGAATCAAAAACTACATGATAGAGATAGGTGGAGAAGTAGTGACACGTGGGAATAGCCCCAAAGGGAAACCCTGGCGCATAGGCATCAACAAGCCCGAAAACGATAGCACATTACTGCAGAACGAGATAGAACAGGTTTTACAAATACCCAATTGTGCCCTTGCTACAAGTGGCAACTACCGCAACTTCTACTACAAGGATGGGAAGAAAGTGGCACATACGATAGACCCAAAAACTGGATATCCTGTTCAACACAGTATATTGAGCAGTACAGTACTTGCACCAACTTGTGCCGAAGCGGATGGCTTTGCCACGTCTTTTATGGTCCTGGGACTTGAAAAAGCGAAAGAAGTTCTCAACAGAAATCCTCAGTTGAAGGCCTACTTTATTTATGCTGATGAAACAGGTAATTACCAGATTTGGCATAGTCCTTCCCTGTCTTCTTTTCTATTAGAATAGTCTTTACTCTATGGAACTATCTGAGATGTACCACCTTTTGGTTAGAATTCCCTTGTTACAAGGTATCAATGGGATGGAACTGGCTCAATTGGAGGATAAGACGAAAATGAAAATCGTACATTTAACCAAACAAAAGGAGATAATAGCAAGACAAGGAGATAGATGCAACCGTCTGATGGCTTTAGTAGAAGGAGAGATACGTAGGGAACGTACTTTTTCAGAAATTCCTTTTTCCTATATCGAATTCTGCAACTACCCTACTGTGATTGAGCCTGAGTCATTCTTTGGACTTTCACCAAAAATAAAAGCCACCTATTCACCCAACACAGAATGTGATATGGCGGTAATCAGCAAGGGAATGATGATGAAAGAATTGATGGCTAATAGCATATTTCAATTGAATTACCTGAATTATCTTTCCTCACTCGTACATCAAGAGGAGAGTCTTTCTCACGTATGGTACAATGGAGAAATCGGTACAAAATTCGCCAATTTCACCAAAAGCATCAACTGCTACCCGAAAGGTAGGAAAATTCTTAGAATACGCATGAGCGAACTTGCCATGTTGTTGGGAGAGACCAGACAGAACGTCTCGAATATGCTCCATACACTTGACGAACAGGGAATCATTTGTCTAAAACGTAATGAAATATTCATCCCACAAGTTTCACGCTTATGGGAAAACAACATAACAAAACAAGATAGAATAACATCGGAATGAGCAAAGGAAAAGAATTGGATATGCGCTACCTGAGGATGGCTCTCATCTGGAGTGAAAACAGTTATTGCCTTAGGAGACAGGTTGGTGCACTTGTAGTAAAAGATAAGATGATTATCAGCGATGGATACAACGGCACTCCTTCTGGCTTTGAGAACGTGTGTGAGGATGAGAACAACGTTACAAAACCCTATGTACTACATGCAGAAGCTAATGCTATCACCAAGATTGCACGAAGCGGCAATAACAGCGAGGGAAGTACTCTGTACGTGACTGATTCTCCTTGTATAGAATGTGCTAAGCTAATCATTCAAGCTGGTATCAAACGAGTAGTCTATGGACGTGAATACCGTTTGAAAGATGGAGTAGAATTATTACGCAAGGCTGGAATTGAAGTTACCCTCATGCCTTTGGAACAAAATCAATGAATCAATAATCCAAATACAATATGGAAAATCCAAAACATCGTTTCATACCACTCTTGGTGGCAATATGTCTGATAATTGGAATATTGGCAGGCAAATTTTACAATCAGCAATTCTCGTCAGGGAACATTACGAAAATGGAGTTTCGTGGCAACAAGCTGGACAATCTTCTACAGTTAATCGACAATCATTATGTGGACACTATCCACATGGATTCACTTGTCGAAAGTGCCATGCCAATTCTGGTCAGCGAACTCGATCCTCATAGCACATACATTCCTGCCCAAGATGCCGAGGAAGCATCGGAAGACCTAAAGGGTTCATTCTCTGGCATTGGTGTCACCTTTACAATGCAGAAAGATACGGTAAACGTGATGTCCACTATCAAGAGTGGTCCATCTGAGAAAATAGGTATTCTTGCAGGTGATCGCATCGTGACAGCTAATGATACTTCGCTCGTAGGAATGGATACGGAAAAAGTGATGAAAAGACTGAAAGGTCCCAAGGATTCTACTGTAAAGTTAGGCATCAAACGTCATGGGTGTGACTCTTTGCGCTATTTCAATGTGGTAAGAGGTGACATCCCTGTAAGCAGTATTGATGCAGCCTACATGATTAGTGAGAAGACAGGGTACATCCGTATTAAGAATTTCGGACAGCAAACGTATGCCGAAATGATAATAGAACTGGCTAAGTTGAATGTGGATGGAATGGAGAACCTGATTATGGACCTGAGAGGAAACAGAGGTGGTTATATGTTTACCGCCATCAAGATGGCCAATGAATTCCTTTCTCGTGACCAGTTGATTGTCTATACCGAAGGGCGCAAGAGCCCGAGGGAGGAGTTCCGAGCTGATGGAAGAGGCTCTTTCAAGAAGATGCCCATTACAGTCCTCATCGACGAAGGTAGTGCCAGTGCAAGTGAGATCTTGGCAGGTGCCATCCAAGACAATGACCGTGGAACTATCATCGGTCGTCGATCATTTGGTAAAGGACTTGTACAACAGCCTATTGAATTCGGAGACGGCAGTCTTGTGCGTCTAACCATTGCCCGTTATTACACTCCCAGCGGACGTTGCATCCAAAAGCCTTACGAAAAAGGAAAAGGTGAAGAATACGAAATGGACCTGATAGCACGTTACGAAAGAGGTGAATTCTTCTCTCAAGATAGCATCAAGCAGAATGGTGAGAAATTTACTACTTTGGGTGGACGAATCGTCTATGGTGGAGGTGGTATCATGCCTGATATCTTCGTCCCAGAGGATACAACTGGAATCACCTCTTATTACAAGGAAGCTGTCTATACAGGTTTGTTGCGTCAATTTGCCTTTCAATATACAGACACCAATAGAGATAAACTGAATGCATTTCAGAATACCAAACAGATAGAGAAGTATCTAATGAGTCAGAATCTTTTGGAACAATTCGCTTCTTTTGGCGATAAGCATGGTCTGAAGCGTAGAAATATATTGATGGAAAAGAGCCGCAGAATGATGGAACGCAACCTTCATGGCAACATTATTTACAACGTCAAAACGATGAGTGAATACATCGAGTTCATCAACGAAGATGACTCGACAGTACTAAAAGCTATAGAGGATATAGAAAAGAAATAAGGCCGTAACCTTATTTCTTTTCCAACAAGACCACATTCTCGACGTGTTGAGTATGTGGAAACATATCCACAGGCTGAATAGCTGTTACCTTGTAATCTGAATCCAACAATTGCAAATCGCGTGCTTGAGTGGCAGGATTACAGCTAACATAGACGATACGCTTGGGGGATGCAAACAAGATGGTGTCTATCACATCTTGATGCATTCCGGCGCGAGGTGGGTCGGTGATGATGACATCTGGACGCCCATAACGGCTAATAAAATCCTTGTTTAGTATATCTTTCATATCGCCAGCAAAAAACAAGGTGTTATCAATACCATTTAATTGGCTATTTACACGTGCATCTTCGATAGCTTCAGGTACATATTCTATACCTATTACCTGACGAGCCTGACGAGCCACAAAATTGGCAATCGTACCTGTACCCGTATAGAGGTCATATACCAACTCATTACCTGTAAGTCCAGCAAATTCACGAGCCACTTGATACAAAACGTACGCTTGGTCTGTGTTAGTTTGGTAGAAACTCTTTGGACCGACTTTGAAACGGAGCTCTTCCATTTCGAGATAGATATGGTCTGTTCCTGAGTAGCAATGAATGGGAAGATCACCAAAGGTATCGTTGTATTTTTGGTTATCTACCCATAGAAGAGAGGTTACTTCATGATAGGTAATCTTGATATAATCGAGTAAATCCATAGCCTCTTTTTCGGCCTTTTCTCCCTCTGTCAAACAGAATTGTAGTAGCAACATCAGTTCACCTGTATTACTGAGTCGAATCATCATACCTCGCAACAGGCCCTTATGCTCGCGTTGATCATAGAAGGACAGATTGTGTGCATAGGCGTAGTCGCGTATTCCATTCCGCAAACGATTATTAACATCGTCCATCAAATGGCATTCGTCTATAGGAAGAATCTTATCAAAAGAGCCGCTTGTATGGAACCCTACTGCCTCAGGATGTTCAAACACCACTCCCGAAGCAATCTGTTCAGAAGTGAGCCACCGTTTATTGCAGAAGCCAAACTCCAACTTGTTACGGTACTCACGAGTTTTTGCAGAGCCGAGAATCTTTCTACACTCAGGAAGTTCAACCTTTCCGATACGGGTAAGATTATCCATCACTTGCTTTTGCTTATAGTGTATTTGTTCTTCGTATGAAAGGCATTGCCATTTACATCCGCCACAGACTCCGAAATGCGGACAGAAAGGTGCTGTGCGACCTGTACCATACGAGTGAAAGGCTACAGCTTGGGCTTCTGCATAACTGTGCTTCTTACGTAAAATTTTCAGGTCAACGATATCCCCAGGTACTACATAAGGAACAAAAATGACCAAATTTTCGACTTTTGCAATAGCTTTTCCTTCAGCAGCCACGTCTATTATCTCAATTTTTTCCAAAATGGGAAAATCTTTCTTCTTTCTTGCCATTTATTGTGTGATTATATTAAATTCGATTGCAAAAGTACATAATTAATTCCACAAAAGAACCTTTTGTTTGGCTGTATTCGGAAAAAGATGTACTTTTGCGTGTTAAAATTAGAAAATGATAATTAAACCTAAGAAATGATGAATCAAAAGAGAGTTTACACCTTCGGCAATGGTCAAGCAGAAGGAAATGCCCAGATGAGAGAGGCTCTGGGCGGAAAAGGTGCCAATTTAGCTGAGATGAACTTGATTGGTGTACCTGTTCCTCCTGGTTTTACAATCACAACAGACACTTGCAACGAATATTATCAAGTAGGTCAAGAAAAAATTGTTGAACTACTGAAGGATGATGTAAATGCAGCTGTAAATCATATCGAAGGACTGATGAATAGTAAGTTCGGAGACACAAAGAACCCTCTATTAGTCAGCGTTCGTTCTGGTGCCAGAGCTTCTATGCCAGGTATGATGGACACTATCCTCAACCTTGGATTGAACGATGAGGTGGCAGAAGGAATGGTAGCAAAAACAAAGAATCCTCATTTTGTATATGATAGTTATCGCCGTTTTGTTCAGATGTATGGTGACGTTGTTCTCGGTATGAAGCCCGAGAACAAGGAAGACATTGATCCTTTCGAGGCTATTATCGAAAAGGTGAAGGAGGAACAGGGCGTCACACTCGATAAGGATCTCTCTGTAGAGTCTCTCAAGAAGTTGGTTACTCTTTTCAAAAAAGCTATCAAGGAACAGACAGGTAGTGATTTCCCCACAGATCCTAAGGAGCAATTATGGGGTGCTATCTGTGCCGTATTCCGTAGTTGGATGAACGAACGTGCAATCCTCTACCGTAAGATGGAGGGTATTCCAGATGAATGGGGTACTGCAGTTTCTGTAATGGCTATGGTCTTCGGTAATATGGGTGACACTTCTGCTACCGGTGTTTGCTTCAGTCGTGATGCCGGAAATGGTGAAAACCTTTTTAATGGTGAGTATCTGATCAATGCACAAGGTGAAGATGTAGTAGCTGGTATCCGTACACCTCAACAGATTACAAAAATTGGCAGTCAGCGTTGGGCTGAGCGAGCAGGTATTTCCGAAGAGGAACGTATTGACAAGTATCCTTCCATGGAAGAGGCAATGCCCGACTTGTACAAGGAGTTAGATGCTCTTCAGGATAAGTTGGAGAATCATTATCACGATATGCAGGATATGGAATTTACGGTTCAAGAGGGTAAATTGTGGTTCTTGCAGACTCGTAACGGCAAACGTACTGGTACGGCAATGGTTAAGATTGCTATGGACCTTGTTCGTGAGGGTAAAATCGATGAGAAGACTGCCATCTTACGTTGTGAGCCCAACAAGCTCGACGAACTTCTTCACCCTGTTTTTGAGAAGAGTGCTTTGAAAGCAGCTAAGGTTATCACTCAGGGTCTTCCTGCTTCTCCAGGTGCTGCTTGTGGACAAATCGTATTCCATGCCGATGATGCACAAGTATGGCATCAGGATGGACACAAAGTTGTCATGGTACGTATAGAGACTTCTCCAGAGGATCTCGCAGGTATGTCTGCTGCTGAAGGTATCTTGACGGCTCGTGGTGGTATGACTTCTCATGCAGCTGTAGTAGCTCGCGGTATGGGTAAGTGTTGCGTATCAGGAGCAGGTGAAATTCATGTGGACTACAAGGCTAAGACAGTAGAGATTGGTGGTGTGGTTTACAAAGAGGGCGATTATATCTCTCTGAATGGTACCACCGGTCAGGTTTATGCCGGTCAGGTTAAGACCATTGATCCCGAGTTGTCTGGTGATTTCAAGGAGTTGATGGATCTTTGCGATAAGTACACCAAGATGGAAATTCGCACCAATGCGGATACACCCGCTGATGCAAAGAAGGCACGCGATTTTGGTGCCAAAGGTATCGGCCTTACCCGTACAGAACACATGTTCTTCGAGGGTGAGAAGATCAAGGCTATGCGTGAAATGATTCTGGCTGAGAATGTAAGCGACCGAGAACTGGCTCTTGCTAAGTTGCTTCCCTATCAAAAGGCTGACTTCTATGGCATTCTGAAGGCTATGGATGGACTCCAGGTAAATATCCGTTTGCTGGATCCCCCATTGAATGAGTTCGTACCTAACAAGGAGAACCCTGCTGGTCAAAAAGAAATGGCCGAACAGATGGGTGTGGATATCGAAGTAATAAAGAAACGTGCCGAGGCTCTCGACGAAGCCAATCCTATGCTTGGTCATCGTGGCTGTCGTCTGGGAGTTACCTTCCCCGAAATTACGGCTATGCAGACACGTGCTATTCTCTCTGCCGCTTGTGAATTGAAGAAAGAAGGATATGATCCTCGTCCCGAGATTATGGTTCCTCTGGTAGGTATTCTCTACGAGTTGAAACAACAGAAAGAGATTATCCTCAAGACCGCAAAAGAGGTATTTGAGGAGTACGGAACAGAGATTAAATTCGAAGTAGGTACTATGATTGAGATTCCTCGTGCTTGTTTGACTGCAGATCGTATCGCTACCGAAGCTGAATACTTCTCATTTGGCACCAACGACTTGACTCAGATGACCTTCGGTTATTCACGTGATGATGTAGCTTCCTTCGTTCCTGAGTACCTCGAAAAGAAGATTCTGAAAGCTGATCCTTTTGCTGTTCTTGACCAAAATGGTGTTGGCCAACTTATCAAGATGGCTTGTGAGAAAGGTAATGCAGTTCGTCCAGGTATTCGTACTGGTATCTGTGGTGAACATGGAGGTGAGCCCAGTTCAGTTAAGTTCTGTGCAAAGCTCGGCATGAAGTATGCTTCTTGTTCTCCTTTCCGTGTGCCCATCGCACGACTCGCAGCCGCACAGGCAGCCGTGGAAGAATGAAACACACCACATTAGGAATATAGTAACAAATAAGACGATTTCCCTATGGATGCTCATTAGGGAAGTCGTCTTTTTGCTTAATTATACACTATTTTATATGAATAAATCTAAAACATTTTCATTTCTTAGCGTTATAATCGCTACACTTGCCATATTTTCATCCTGTGACAAAGAAGAAATCAGGACAAGAGAGAACACGCTATGGTATCAGCAAGCAGCTGCTAATTGGGACGAAGCCTTACCTGTGGGTAATGGACGCATTGGTGCTATGGTCTTTGGTGATCCATGGCATGAGATAATTCAATTAAACGAGGAGAGCCTTTGGGCTGGATGTCAGGATGATGGCAATGCACCAGCTGCAGAGTATTTGCCTCAGATACAGGAAAAATTACTCAGTGGCAAGGTGGACGAAGCGGTTGCCTTAGGTGAGAAATACTTGGTAGGTGACCCACTTCGCATACGTTCCTATCAATCGTTCGGCAACCTGAATATGGATTTCGAGGGTGTTTCTTCCGACAGTCTGAGCTTTTATGAACGAAGGTTGGATTTGGAATATGGAATAGCCACCACCAAATTCGTTGCAGATGGTGTGACATATACACGCGAGGTATTTACTCCTGCACAGGCGGATATCTTAGTAATCCGTTTCAAAGTGGACAAGAGAGGAACTCTCAATTTCCGTGTCTCCTATTCGCGTGAGAAGGATGCGGCAGTTACCGTTGAAAATGACAACACAATGGCTATCAATGGCCAGATACACGATGCACCCATTGATGGAGTCGGCCCAGCAGGAGACCACATGAAATTCAGCGGTTTACTCAAGGGTTTCAACAAGGGTGGTACGATAACTGCTTCCGACAACTCCTTAGTGGTATCTGCTGCAGATGAGGTGGTGTTCTATATGGCCATGCATACAGACTACAACTTTGACAAACTTGATTTCGATCGTGACATTGATCCATCGGCCAATTGCCATGCAAAACTTCAGGATATTCAGTTGTCATGCTACAATGAGATTCGGAAACAACATATATCAGAACATAGCGCACTCTTCAATCGTGTAAGTCTGAATATAGGTGATCCTGCTATGAAGGATATTCCTACGGATGTACGACTTCAGGCTGTGAGGGAGGGTCAGAACGACCCCAACCTTGTTGCACTCTATTTCCAATACGGACGTTATATGCTTATGGATTCTTCGCGTGAACCTGGTTGTCTTCCTGCCAACTTGCAAGGCATCTGGTGCAAGGATATGGATGCTGCATGGAATTCTGATTTCCATACCAACATCAATATTCAGATGAATTACTGGCCAGCAGAAATCTGTAATCTTTCGGAATGTGCAATACCCTACTCCAACTGGATTAACAAGGTGCGTGTACCTGGACGTGTCACGGCACAGAAGACATTTGGCGCTAAGGGATGGACCATCAACCATGTATCCAATCCTTTCGGACATACGTCCATTAGTGATGGATTAGGTTGGGGAACCTATCCTATTGCCGCTTCATGGCTTACTCTTAGCCAATGGGAGCATTATCTTTTTACATGTGATGAAGATTACCTTCGTACCGAAGCTTATCCTTCGATGAAGGAGGCAGCTGAATTCCTGCTCAGTTTCATGATAGAAGACAAGAACGGTTATTTGGTTACAGCACCATCCAATTCGCCTGAGAATGGTTATCGTATGGAGAATGGAGAAGTATATCGTTTCACGTATGGTGCTACACACGATGTTGAGATTATCAACGAACTCTTCCTTGCGTGTATCAAAGCGTGTAACATCTTGAATACCGATGCTGACTTCAAACAGCAACTCGAAACCACCATGAAACGTCTTCCTCCCGTGAAGATTGGAAAACGTTATAATACGATCCAAGAGTGGATCGAGGATTACGAAGAAATAGAACCAGGCCACCGCCACATGTCACATCTGTTTGGTCTCCATCCTGGCACTACTATCAACGATAAGGACACTACACTATATAATGGAGCTCGTCGGACTCTGGAACGTCGTCGCAAATTCAACGAGGATCCTGTTACTCGTCAGGGTAGTTATACGGGATGGAGTCGTGCTTGGCTCATCAATTTTTACGCGCGTCTGAAAGATAGCGAGGAGGTAGGAGCCAATGTGAACGCCTTGCTTGCCAAGAACACAGAAAACAACTTGTTCGACTCTCACCCACCCTTCCAGATTGATGGCAACTTTGGTGGTACTGCTGGTATTGCCGAGGCTTTACTCCAATCACATGCAGGTGAAATCCATCTCTTACCTGCATTGCCCACTATATGGGGAAATGGCGATGTGAAAGGTCTTCGGGCCAGAGGGGGTGTTACCGTGGATATGCAATGGTCGGAAGGTAAACTACAGCATGCTACCCTTACAGCAGATAAGGAGGGTGAATACCTTGTGCGTTACCAAGATTCCATTCAAACCGTCAACCTGAAACCAGGTGTAATTCAAGAAGTAAAATTTTAACATAATAAATATAACAACATGACAAACAATAGATTACTATCCATCCTTGTTTTGGTTTTACTGACGGCAACTCATCTAAGTGCCGAGAAAGTAAAATTTGATTGGTTGATCAATCCCGAAAAGTCAAAAGCCTTTGTACAAGTATCTTCCGATGGGAAAGAACTCACTATAGGAAATTCCATGGTGACTCGTACCTTCCGTATGACTCCTGCTTTAGCTACCATTAGCATGACGAATTGCATGACGGGTGAAGAGATGTTACGTACAGCTTGCCCCGAGGGAACAATCAAGATAGACGATGTGGAATACAATATCGGCGGTCTTCAAGGTATTTCAGAAAGAGGATATATGACAGCCGAATGGTTGGAAAAAATGACAGCACTCGACAGTCCTTTCCATCTGAAAGGGTATTCGGAAGGAACAATAGAGGAAAAGATTCATTGGGCACGTAAACGCTGGGCTCTCAATAAACAGGCAGCCACAGGTAAAACTGTCACCTTTACACTTGAAGGAGAAGCACCCTTGGAAGGCGTCACCTTAAAAATCACCTTTGCAGCCTTTGATCATATCCCAACCCTCAGCAAACAGTTGGAAGTGATAAATAATTCGGGCCGTGAAATATGCGTAGATGCCTTCCGTCTGGAACATCTCGCCATGGTGGAACCCGAGAGTGTATGTGGTGCACCAAACGCTATGTTGCCCAATATTTATGTGGAGAGTGACTACAACTGTGGTGGAGATTTCTTCCATGTGACGACCGACCGTACGACTCATTGGACGGTCGATCCCGCATATACCAGCCAACGACAATATAGTTGCATAACTCCTTGTATGTTGGATGTAAATACTCCCATAGGTCCTTCTCAGACAGTAGGCAATGGCGAATCATTCCTTTCTTTCACCGTATATGAAATGCCATTCGACAGCTACGAGCGTGAGCGTCAGGGACTCTTCACACGTAGATTTTACCGTACAGTAGCTCCATGGACGACCGAGAATCCAATCTTCGTACATCTCACCTCCAACGATCCTCAGGTCGTACGCACCACAGTGGATCAATGTGTGGAGACGGGTTACGAGATGGTAATCCTCAGTTTTGGATGTGGCCTCAATGCCGAGGATGTATCCCCGGAGAATATTGCCCGCTACAAGGAACTGGTGGATTATGCTCATTCCAAAGGTATCGAGATGGGATGCTATTCACTCCTCGCCAGTCGTAGAATCGATGATGAGAACGATTGTATCAATCCCAAGACAGGTACGACAGGTGGAATGATATTCGGCAATTCCCCCTGTATCTGTAGTGAATGGGGTATCGAATATTACCGTAATATCGAGAAGTTTATTCGCGAAACTGGAATGGATTGTTTCGAACATGATGGTTCATATCCTGGTGACCTCTGTGCCAGCACCAAACATCCTGGCCATAAGGGATTGGCAGATTCGCAATGGAACCAATTCTATACCACTGCCAATTTCTACCATAGGATGTGCGAGAGTGGTGTCTATCTGAATGTTCCCGACTTGTATTTCCTCAACGGTAGCACCAAGGTGGGTATCGGCTACAAAGAAGTAAACTGGTCTCTCCCACGTGAACAGCAGATTATCCATACTCGACAGTTGAATAACGATTGCACCTATCGTCGTCCGCAGTCAGGATGCTGGAGTTTCGTTCCTCTCACTCAATATCATGGAGGTGGTGCGGCTGCTACAATCGAGCCCTTGAACGAACATCTGGATGTGTACAAGGCCCTCATGTTCCAGAACTATAGCTCAGGTGTACAAGCCTGTTATCGTGGTCCTCGCCTGTACGATACCGATGAGACGAAACAAGCTGTAGTGGATATCATCTCTTGGTACAAGAAATATCGCGACATCCTCAATAGCGATATCATTCACTTGCGTAAGGCGGATGCACGCGACTGGGATGGTATGATGCACGTTAATCCCAATCTGAAAGAAAAGGGCCTTGCTGTCTTCTACAACCCCCTGTCAGAACCCATCACTCGTACCATCCAATTACCTCTGTACTATACCGGTCTTACCAAGAAGGCCAAGGTGCGTGAGCAGGAAGGTAAAGCACGTACTTACACACTCAACCGTGATTACTCCATCGATCTCAAGGTGGAGATTCCTGCCAATGGCTATACCTGGTTTGTGATTGAATAAGACACTATGCGGAAAAAGGAACGATATGCACGTTTGATTGCATACTTCGAGGAAGCAATGCCAGTGGCTGAGACGGAACTCCATTACGAGAACCCTTTCCAGTTACTTGTGGCAGTCATTCTCAGTGCCCAATGTACAGACAAACGTGTCAATATGACCACACCACGTCTCTTTCAGGACTATCCTACTCCAGAGGCTATGGCATCGGCCAGTTCCGAAGTGATTTATTCGTATATAAAATCCATCTCCTATCCTAACAATAAAGCGAAACATCTCATTGGGATGGCTCGTATGTTGGTCGAGGAATATCATGGAGATGTCCCTTCTACTGGCGAAGAGTTGGAGAAACTCCCTGGTGTAGGCCGCAAGACAGCCAATGTCATCCAGGCCGTCGTCTTTCAGAAATCACGTATGGCGGTCGATACACATGTATTCCGTGTTTCACATCGTATCGGATTGGTACGACCTGTATGTACCACACCACTCAGTGTGGAGAAGGAACTCACACATTATCTCCCACCGGCTATCATCCCCAAGGCACATCATTGGCTCATCCTGCACGGAAGATACGTGTGTAAGGCACGCAAACCGCTCTGTGAATCATGTGGACTGTTGGGAATATGCCAACGTAAGGGAGTGGATTTTTAATAGGAATAATTTGCAGATGATAGTAAAAAGCGGTAATTTTGCCGCGTAATAAAGTGAACCAATTTTTTATAACTGATTATGACAATTAATGAGTACAATTTTGCCGGTAAAAAGGCAATTGTTCGCGTGGACTTCAATGTACCCTTGAACGAGAATGGTGAGATTACAGACGACACCCGCATTCGTGGTGCTTTACCTACCCTGAAGAAGATATTGTCTGATGGTGGTGCTGCCATCATCATGAGCCACATGGGTAAACCCAAGGGTAAAGTGAATCCCAAACTCTCTTTGGGACAGATCAAGGATGCTGTAGCTGCAGCCCTTGGAGTAAACGTTTCTTTTGCTTCTGATTGTGCCAAGGCTGCCGATGCTGCTGCAGCTCTCAAGATGGGCGAGGCTCTTTTGCTGGAGAACCTTCGTTACTATCCCGAAGAGGAAGGTAAGCCCGTTGGTATCGACAAGGAGGATCCTGCATACGAAGAGGCAAAGAAAGCTATGAAGGCAAGCCAGAAGGAATTTGCCAAGACATTGGCAAGTTATGCGGATTGCTATGTAATGGATGCTTTTGGTACAGCACATCGTAAGCACGCAAGTACAGCTGTTATTGCCGACTATTTCGATGCCGACAATAAGATGTTGGGCCTCTTGATGGAAAAGGAAGTACAGGCTGTGGATAATGTACTGAGCAATATCAAGCGTCCTTTTGTAGCTATCATGGGTGGTAGCAAGGTATCCAGCAAGATTGGTATTATCGAGAACCTGTTGGGCAAAGTAGATAAGCTGATTCTATGCGGTGGTATGACATACACTTTTGCCAAAGCACATGGTGGCGAGATTGGCGGTTCCATTGTCGAATTGGATAAGCTGGATACAGCCCTCAATGTAGAGAAAACAGCCAAGGAGAATGGCGTGGAACTCGTACTCGGTACCGATTCTGTATGCTGCACAGGCTATGATTTCGGAACGTTCTCTGTCAAGCCAGGTGAAAAGGTTGAGGTATTCCCTTCTACTGCAATTCCCGCAGAATTCGAGGGTTTGGATGCCGGTCCTGAAAGTCGTGCTAAATTTGCTGCTGCTATCGAGGGCGCCAAGACGATTCTTTGGAATGGTCCTGCTGGTTGCTTCGAGTGTGACGATTTCACAGCAGGAAGCAAAGCCATCGGTGAGGCTATTGCCAAGGCTACTGCCGAAGGTGCCTTCTCTCTGATTGGTGGTGGCGACTCTGTAGCTTGCTGTACCAAGTTCGGTCTCACAGACAAGGTATCTTATATCAGCACGGGTGGTGGCGCTTTGCTGGAAGCCATCGAAGGCAAGGTTCTGCCTGGTGTAGCTGCTATCAAGGGTTAATTTTTTGAACAAGTGAAGAATACTTTTCTATATATTCTTCTTACAGCAATAACGATGGCCTCCTGTCAACCACAGGGGGCCACCTTTTCTCAGGCCGAAGATAATACCGACAGCATTACGCTTCGTATTGCCTTGATGCCTGTAATGGATTGTCTTCCTATTTATTATGCCCAGAGAATGGGACTGATGAATGAGCGAGGCATTCATTCCTCATTGGCTACTTATCAGGCTCAGATGGATGTGGATACAGCATTGCTCCGAGGACATGCCGACATTGCCTTCAGCGATCTCTTTCGTGCACTCAGGATGGAGTCCGAGACTTCCATACGTGCTATTCTACAGAGTCAGGGAACGTATTCTCTACTCATGATGCGCGATAGTACGTTGACTGATTTGTTGAAGATGAAAGAGCGTATGATAGCTATCAGTCGCCTTAGTGCAACGGACTATTGGTGTGACGCATTGATAGACCAGAACGACTTTCTAACGCAAGAAGATATTTATCGTCCACAGATTCATGATGTGAGATTACGTAGCGAGATGCTATATAACAAGTTGCTGGATGCTGCTATATTGCCTGAGCCTTACGCTACATGGTTGGAGCAGGAAGGACATACACGCGTTTTTCAATCTCCCACCGACTCTTGCCTCTTTGGTGCATGGATCATACGGAATGACTCTACCCTCACTGATTGTTTACGAAATCAGATACACGCCTTTATGGAAGTTTATCAGTTGTCTGTTGCAGCTATTAACCAGGCTCCTCAGACCGACACCTTGAAAACGATCCTTCGAGAAGAGTATCATCTTCCTTCGGCTTTTGTGGATTCCTTATCCATTCCACAGTTTGCCTCTGCCGTATTACCTACCTCACAGGATGTTGAACGGGCTGTCAAATGGTTGAAACAACGCGAACGGTTACCAGAGAAATGTAAATCAGATAGTCTGCTCGACCCACAATATCTTACACGATGATGGATCTTGACACGCTCAATGCTGTGAGAGAGGAAGCAACTCAGGCACTCTCACGTTTCCAGCTCTCCGATGCCCTTGCCTGTCTATTGGCGCTAACCTCGGAATGCGACAATCAGCAATTGTCACATCAAGCTCATACCTTGCAGCAAAACTACGATTCCATGCTCAGTTTTCTCAGCCATGGGGGAAATGACGACAATCGTCAGCAGATACAGATTCAATTGGCGCGTAACATCTACTATACGCTCCAGGCTACTCATCGTTGTTGGCGCATCAATGATGGACGGGATATCTATGCCACTACCTATCATCACCTACAGAAAAACGCACCCCAACCACTTTCTGCCGATGCTTTGTTCACTCTGTGGAAGGAAGTTAAAGATACAACACGACGATTCGAGATACAGGATAGCTTCTTCGACTATCTCTGGACTTCCCCCACATTCATTCCCAAGGATACCGCTCTGTGGTTCGAGTTCATAGACTCTCAGGATGTGGATTTCCAGCGATACCTGCTCTCGGCTTTATTTCTATCCAGTTGGGAATATTTCGACGAAGAGAAATGGGTTCTCCTTCGATTGTTTCTCGATAGTGAAACAGAGGCCATACGAGCACAAGGGGTATGTGCATACGCGCTTCTCTCCAAAAAATACACTTCCTTACTCTCCTTTCTTCCCGAGCTAAATAAAGACATCCCAGAGAGAGCTGTTTCCGAGTTGGAGGAGTTTCTTCGCAACTCATTCATCATTCCTCAGAGCATTTCCATCCAGAAAAAGATGGAGAAAGAGGCTATCTACCAACTGTTAAAATCCGATGTGGATGCTTCTCAATCGTCTTCAGACGAGGAAGAAGAAAGCCAGGATAAGCATATTCGTCAGCTGAATCGTTGGCGCAAAGATTGTGTGGATTTTCACGCACACAGTATGGCTATCGGCCGCAAGGATTTTTTCTTCCAGCGTGTTTGTCATTGGATGGCACCCTTCGATATAGAGCGTCCCGAATGTACGGTATCGAATACAGAAAAAAAGAATGCAGGGTCAACCCTTCTCTCTTCGTCCGTCATCCGTCAGATGTTCGAATGTGACAACGACCAGTATGCATTCTCTTTTCTGATACAGCACAACGAAAAGATGTTCCCCCAACAAGTGCAAGACCAGCTTCTTGAACACTTCGGTGGAACAGATGTACATAGAATCCCCTACTCTCCCCATACGTGTTGGTTGCGTAATCTCTTTCGCCTCACCTGTTTATCTCCCTGGTCACAGGAGTTTGCCGACCCCTTCAGTCCTTTCCCTGAACTGATTCATTTACCCCAGATAGAGTCTCATCTCACGGCTCAAGGCAAGATACGTTTTGCCAAACTATTGATGCGATATTGTGAACACGCACAAGCCTTACCTCTCATCAAAGATGTCACTCATGACTTGGGAGCTACTGCCGAACTCCTGAAGATGGAAGCTACCTGTCACCTCAAGTGTGGGAATGATTCTGCAGCAATCTATGCCTTCACGCAGGCATCGATTCTCGATGATAGTGATGAGGAAATTCTTTCCTCACTACAGACTTGCCTCAACCGTACACAAAACTACGAACAGCAGGAGCAAGTGCTTCTCAAATTGATACGGTTGAATCCTGATAAAACTTCCTATATCAAGGAATTGGCCTTATGTTACTATCGTCAGGACAACTTTGAGAAGGCCCTGCAGTATTTCTTCGAAATGGAATACAAATTGCCTGGTGACTTCTTCACCTTACGTTACATCATCCGGTGTTATTGGGAATCCGACCGGATGGATAATGCATGGAAATACGCCGATAAATTGATTTCCCTACCTGGAGAGAAAGCCTTTAATGATTACCTTCTTGCAGGCCATATTGCATTTATCAGAGGGGAATGGCATCGAGCCGTATCACTCTATCGGGAATATGTCGGGGTGTATCTGAAAGAACACGAAAAAGACTCATCCGATCCTTCCTTCTATTATCTCAACGATTGGAACAAGCTTTCACAACGTGGGATTTCCCTGCAGGATTTTGCATTGATGCGCGACACCTTTCTGCATAGCCCTACATAAAGAATTTCACGGGTCTCATCATTTTCCCTATTCGTCTTTGTTTTCGAGTAAAGCGTTGATTGAAGTTCTCTAGCGTAACTTCCTTGCAATGTTCGCGTTTATCTCGTTCAAAAATTTCTTTGAAGCGAAGTGTGACTTCTGGATGGAAGATGTAGGCATTCACTTCAAAGTCGAAGACAAGTGAACGACCATCGAGATTCGTACTCCCCACGGTACAGTATGTATCATCTACCGTCATCACCTTGGTATGATGGAACCCTCCGTCATAATAATAGACATGCGCTCCCTTGCGCAACAGTTTACGCATCTCGATGGCCACTATTTCGGGAACCAGTTTGTTGTCACAGGTCGTTGATACCATGATCTCTACACGTACCCCCCTCTCCAAGGCACGATCGAGCGCTTTCTTCACCTTTCTCACCAACATAGGATAGGGGTTGACAATCTGCACGATCGAATCGGCATTATCTATGGCTACGGCATACGTATCACGCATCACCGAACTCTGATATCTGGGTTGGCGATCCGTTATCACCATGGGGACACTCCCTTTCACGGACATGTCGCAATCGTAGGCTTTATTCAATTCCAGCACCTCTTTGGTCTGATCGTACCACATCACGGAGAAAATGTGTTCCAGTTCCTTTACGGCAGGACCCTCTATACGCACCTGCATATCGCGCCATTCTCCCAACTCGGGTCTGCCATGGATGTAATAGTCACACACATTCATCCCCCCGATATAAGCCATTTCACCATCTATTACCACTATCTTTCGATGATCTCTGTGTAATGCATGGTTTACGTACGGGAAACGCATCGGATCATAGGCATACAGGGGCATACCCGTTGCTCGAACACTATCCACAAAGGCATCAAACACCTCCGTGTCGTTGCTGTGACGTGTACCATATCCATCGTAGATAAACCGAACCTCTACCCCTTCGCGCATCTTCTCACCCAAGAGACGGAAGAAGGCCGTACCGATGCTATCCACCTTGAATTTAAAGTACTCCACATGGATATAATGCTTTGCTTGTCGCATCCTTTCCATCATATCGCGAAACTTGATTTCACCCGATGGCAGCAAGGTGATGTCATTCCCCTCGTAATAAGGCAGGTTCATCGCGCGAAATTGTGTTAACGTACGCTCAGAAGATGTTTCCTTTGCTGCTACAGAAAGGGAACAACCTATCAGGATGAGAAGGAATACGAAACGGCAGTATGACATCATATCATACAGCGGAAATTATCTACCACACCCATCAGGTGATGTGCTTCATCCACCACCAGTACAGCATGAATCTTCCTTTCGTGCAGGATCTTCAATATCTCGTTAATACGTATCTCGGGGCGTACACAGACGGGGT
Source organism: Prevotellaceae bacterium UBA1743 (assembly GCA_002314945.1). Classification (GTDB taxonomy): domain Bacteria; phylum Bacteroidota; class Bacteroidia; order Bacteroidales; family Bacteroidaceae; genus Physcousia. The sequence goes on along the minus strand of DCHV01000041.1, from coordinate 10,748 downwards.
TTAGAGTCATTGCCTCCTCCACCAGCACACTGGCAAAACGATCTTGGTTACGTTGTGTAGCCCTGCGAATATCGCCATCGGTGATGATACCTACGATTCTGTTGTCCTCCCCTACAGCTACTCCAAGCCCAAGTTTTCCGATACTTATCTGAATAATCGCTTCTCCCAACTTCATCTTGGGTGATATGATGGGCAGGTCATCGGTACGCATCACATCGCTTGCTTTCATCAGCAATCTGCGACCAAGCGAACCTCCTGGATGGAAACGGGCGAAATCACGTTTGCTGAAATGACGTGCCTCTATCAGAGCACAGGCAAGGGCATCCCCCATTGCCAACTGGGCCGTGGTACTGCTCGTGGGAGCTAAATTCAAGGGACAAGCCTCGGCATTCACCTGTACATTGATATGATAATCTGCATTTTGTGCCAATAATGAATTTGGATTACCGGAAATCCCTACCAGGGGAATATGTCTTTCTACCAGGTACGGAACAAAACGTAGCAGTTCGTCCGTCTGACCACTGTTGCTGATTGCTATTACAATATCATCAGATGTCATCACACCCAAGTCGCCATGAAAGACGTCCAAGGGGCTGATATAGAAGGAAGGAGTACCCGTACTGCTCAGGGTGGCAGCTATCTTCGCACCTATATGGCCACTCTTCCCCACCCCTGTCAGGATCACTTTTCCTTTGCAATGCAGAATCAATTCTACTACCGCATCAAAGTTGTCATCCAACTGAGGAATCAGGCTCATCAAAGCCTGTGCCTCGTCCTTCAGACATCGTTCCGCTATTTCCCTGTATTGACTCTTCATAACAACGATAGGACTACATTCTCTAAATCTTTCAGATAGAGCATATTTGGACCATCGCTCAGGGCATGGTCAGGATCTGGATGTACTTCAAAGAAATAGCCTGATGCTCCAAAGGCTTTGGCAGCAAGAGCCATAGAGGGCACGAACTCTCTGTTGCCACCCGTCTTTCCTCCGGCAGCGCCTGGCCTCTGTACGCTATGAGTACAATCCATTATCACCACTGAAGTGAATTGTTTCATATCCGACAAGTTACGGAAATCTACCGAAAGATTGTTGTATCCATACATATTCCCTCTCTCTGTCAACCAGACAGAATCATTCTCATCCTTCAATCCTGCCTGTACACGTGCTTCACTAACCTTCTCCACAGGATATTGCATATCTGCTCCAGAGAGGAATTGTGCCTTTTTGATGTTTACGATACGTCCCGTTTGTGCAGCTGCTACGAGCAAATCCGTCTGTCGGCACAGGAAAGCTGGAATCTGTAGCACATCGGCAACTTCAGCTACAGGTTGTGCTTGCCAACTCTCATGGATATCTGTCAAGATGGGCAGGTGATAGGTCATTTTTATCTCCTGTAGCATCTCCAGTCCCTTTTCCATTCCAGGGCCCCGATAGGAATGCAGACTCGTACGGTTTGCTTTGTCATAGGAAGCCTTGAAATAGAGATCTACCGCATATTTCTCGCGCAAACGTACCAGCTCCTTGGCCACCTCGTGTAGCATATCCATGCTCTCAATCACACAGGGGCCAGCGATAATCACAGGTTTCATGGCTTCTTGCGTCATATTCAGTATCAATACCCTAATTCGCGTACTATCTGACTAATCTTCTCCATGGTATTCAACCGGGTGGGAACAAGGGGAAGTCTCAGTTGATTCTGTATCAGTCCCATTTCCGAGAGCATCGCTTTTACACCGGCTGGATTACCATCGACAAAGAGGAGTTTGAACAATTCCGTGAATTTATGATGAATCGTCAGGGATGAGGAATACTCGCCCTTCAGAGCCAGTCGTACCATACGGCTGAATTCAGCGGGAAGCGCATTACCTATCACACTTATCACACCCACAGCACCTAAGGTAATCAAGGGGAAGGTGATACCGTCATCACCACTTATCACATCGAAATTCGCCGGTTTATTCTTTATGATATCATCCATCTGCGTGATATTTCCGCTTGCCTCCTTGATGGCAACGATATTCTCACAATCGTTGGCCAGTCGCAGAGTCGTCTCGGCAGTCATATTCACTCCGGTACGTCCAGGAACATTGTAGAGTACCACAGGAACAGGACTTTCCTCGGCGATAGCACGCAGGTGCTGATACAGTCCTTCCTGCGATGGCTTGTTGTAATACGGACATACGCTCAGGATACCATCGATACCCGTCCAGTCATTCGTCCTCAGGTCATTCAACACACCAGCCGTACTGTTTCCACCACATCCCATCAGGATAGGTACACGACCTGCGATATGTTCCACCAGAAAATTCTTCAGTATTTTCTTCTCCTCAGTGGTCAGAGTAGGTGTCTCGGCTGTTGTACCCATGATACAGAAAAAGTCGATTCCGCCTTTTATCTGATATTCCACCAAACGAGCCAGACTGTCGAAATCTATACTTCCATCTGGATTGAAGGGAGTGACCAATGCGATACCCAACCCTTTGAATTTGTTATATGCCATCTTTAATTATATTATGCGATATCCTAATCGAATGCAAAATTACAGAAAAACTACGTGACTACAAAAGAAAAGACAAAATATAAAAGCCGTATTCAGCAACTTCACATTACTGAGTACGGCTTATTCAGGTTTTTTATATTGCGATTTGCTAATCTCTTCGGAATATATCCCTTGTATAGACCTTATTTTCCACATCGCTCAGACATTCATCGAAGCGGTTGGCAATGATGGCTTTGCTCTGAGCCTTGAAGGCCGCCAGATTATTTACTACCTTGCTTCCAAAGAACGACTCACCATCTGCCAGGGTGGGTTCGTAGATGATAATCTCAGCTCCCTTGGCCTTGATGCGCTTCATGATACCCTGAATGGCACTCTGGCGGAAGTTGTCTGAATTGCTTTTCATAGTCAAGCGATAAACACCAATCACACAGTTCTGCTCTTTGCTTGCATCCCATGATGCATTTTCCGCATAGTAGCCTGCTTTGCGTAAGACTGCATCCGCAATATAATCCTTACGTGTGCGGTTCGACTCAACGATTGCCGACATCATTTGCTGTGGCACATCGGTATAGTTAGCCAGCAGTTGCTTGGTGTCCTTAGGCAGACAATAGCCGCCATATCCGAAACTTGGGTTATTATAGTGCATACCGATACGGGGATCAAGTCCGATGCCGTTGATAATGGCAGCAGAATCGAGTCCCTTCACTTCTGCATAAGTATCCAATTCATTGAAGTACGATACGCGAAGGGCAAGATAAGTGTTGGCAAACAACTTTACTGCCTCTGCCTCCTTGAGTGCCATAAAGAGCGTGTCGATATTCCCCTTGATAGCACCTTCCTGCAACAAAGCAGCAAAGGTCTTGGCATACGCTTCTGCTTCAGGATTGCCTATTGCATTAATGGCGGCATTCTCCTCGTCCCACTTCTTTTCCTCACCTGAAGGAAGCATCTTTGGGTAACCCACGATGATGCGCGAAGGATACAGGTTATCATACAAGGCTTTCGACTCGCGCAAGAACTCGGGAGAAAAAAGCAGGTTAAAGTGCCTACGTGGTGAGCCTGTCGAACCATTCAACTCAGGATCAGTCATGAAGCGCAAGGCATACTTTACATAGAGCGAACGGCAATAGCCCACGGGAATGGTGGATTTGATCACCATTACAGCATCCGGATTAACGCTGATCACCAAGTCTATCACATCTTCGATATGATGCGTATCGAAGAAGTTCTTAACAGGATCGTAGTTAGTGGGAGCTGCAATCACCACATAGTCAGCATCCGCATAGGCAGCCTTTCCATCGAGGGTGGCAGTCAGATCCAGTTCTTTCTCTGCAAAATACCTCTCTATGTACTCATCCTGAATGGGCGAGATTCGTTTGTTTATCATCTCCACCTTCTCAGGAATGACATCAACTGCAACAACCGAATGATGCTGTGCCAACAGAGTTGCTATACTCAGGCCCACATAGCCTGTACCAGCAACTGCCACCTTGATATCTTCAAAATTTCTCATAAATGACTAATAATTTTTTCACCATCACATACACCCACCATTCCGGGTAACGTTTACACATTAGTAAACGCAGAAACAACAAAATTATTTTATCGATTTACAAAAAAGTTTTTGTGGTTTTTCTTCAATTCAACTGTAATCTTTAACTCCAAATTGTTTTTCGCCCCATAGAGAAAACGTTGAATCCTCCATTACTCAATTAGAAGGGATTACGAAGGGATTGCGAAGGGATTGCGAAGAAGTTATATCTTGACAGACGGACGTATATTTACCATAAAAAGTTTGTCACGACAGAAATTCCATCTCACAAAGATGATTGCGATAATAAAGGTGATTATCATTATTTCCCACATCTTTGCTGAAAATATATGTGTTTTGCCAATATTCTCGAAACGACAATCGACAGAGTGACTATTTCGCTGACTGCTATTGCTACCCACACCATGTCCCACGAAGGCACCATCGGTGATGTTCAACACCACGATGGAAATCATAGTAACCAAAGTGGGCAGAAACATCCTTCGGAACAGACTCACCACAGGATCCTTACCAAAATCTATTGCATCCCGATTATCTTTCTTTGTAATCATATTTGCAAGAGGGGCGTCTGAAGACTGAATTAGTGAGCCGGAATCTCTATACCCGACTCCCAACGGTGAGAATCAAAATAGTTGAGAGCTCCTGGATCGTTGAATATACCACCATCCAAAATGAGATGATAGTAATGAAAACCTGGTTCCAGAGGGCCATCTGTTGTACCCCACCAATATCCATCCTTACCCTTGCGGAGTACCGTACCGCCTGAACCTTCGGGAGATAGGCTCACGATAACGGATTTAGCCTGTGGAGCGTCTATGCGGAAGCGTGCATATCCCTCGGAGTTTACCATTGGGTATTCCTGCTCTGGCTGATTGAGTGCGCTTGGTTGGAAGTCCTCGGTAGGGAGGGAATCATCCCTATATGGTTCGAAATTCTTCACAAGATGATATGCATTCTTTGGCTTCAATTCTCGATCAAACAGGAGGGGATAGTTGGATGCTCCAAGCCAGGAGTCACGGTCGGAAAGGTTCCAGAAAGTCACTACATCTATCACATCCTTATATCGTCGGAGCGTCTTGAAAAGTTGTGTATATTGATAGGCGTGCAGTATCTGGATATAGGGCTTGATCTCTTCGTTCTGACGGGAGAACTGCAGTTGTCCGCCCATCTCTTCGTTGGCTCGTATATCCAACTCCGTAATATGTATATGGGGCACGAGAGAGGCATATTTCTCAATGGCAGCTGACACATCATCCATAGATGGTCCATAGATATTGTAATGGCCCTGCATACCTATTCCATCGATAGGTACACCACTATCTTTCATTTTCTTTACCATGTCGTAGATACGTTGGCTCTTGCCCTTGTCGGTTGCATTGTAGTCATTGTAGAAAAGGAGTGCTTCAGGATCTGCCTCACGTGCGTATTCGAATGCTTTGGCTATGAATTCATCACCACACAACTCATAGAGCTTACTCTCTCGATAGGGAGTACCGGCAGGTTGATTTCCCCACGCTGGCCGTTGTTGGTCGGTAATAGCCTCATTCACTACGTCCCAACAATAGACGATGTCCTTGTAACGATTCATCACAGTATGGATATAGGAGCGGAGTCGCTGGTAGAATACTTCCTTCGGGACAAGCTCACCCTTTTGGTCATACATCATCCATTCTGCAAACTGATTATGCCATACGAGACAATGACCACGCATGGAAATCTTGTGTTGTCGGCACCAGTTGGCAATCCTATCGGCCCCCTCCCACTGCCATACCCCTTCCCGGGGATTTATCTCACCTGGCTTCATGGCATTCTCGCAGGTCACACTATTGAAGTTGTCGAGAATAAGCTTCTGCTCTTCTTCAGAGAAGTTATGAGTATTGAGAGCTACACCCACCTTGAAGTAATCGTTGTAGGCATCTTTCAGGCCTGATGGCACATTGTTTTCTTGTCCAAAACAGCACGGGGATGCTGTTATACCAATAATACATAGATAAATGGCTATTGACTTGACATTCATATTTATATATTTTTATATTTTTCAGTTTTATCAAGTGCTTATTTCCGTTGACAGACTTCCCTGAATCGCCAAATATGGTTGTCGAGATAGATTTCTGCAAGCCCGAAACGAACGAATGATGCCATGAGCCATACCGACGCCTTACGGGAAAGCGGGCAAAGGCGCGAGAAGCGATTGAGGGTAATACCTTGTTCCGTCAAGAACGAAAGGCACGAAAGTTCTTTCTGAGTGAACGTGTATTCCTTATCCCCACTCCTCCATAATGCCAGATGTACAGGACTGGCCACAATATTCTCGTCATCTACTCGGACATAGGCACGATAGGTACCATCTTCCTCCTTAGCCATAACGGGACATGCCTCAGATTTTGGGATAGAGACTATCAACACCTTACGTCCATGAATCTCCTCGCTCTCCATGGCACAATCCACAGCGGGACGACAGAAGCTCTGTGCCGCTGCATCAATCATATAAATCTCCTCATCGCTATCGACACCAGCAATGCGACCATCATCGTGGATTCCTACGAGCAACCGTCCTCCATCGGTATTTGCGAAGGCAGAAATACTATGAGCAATCTTGTTCACATTGGATATCTTGTATTTGAAATCCTGCCGCTGGTGTTCTCCTTCTTTTATTAAACTCAAGAGATTCATACCACAAAAATAGAAAAAAAATACTGGACAGAGGAGCTTGTTCGGTAAAAAATGTATAAATTTGCAGTAAATGTAACGCGAATATGCGAGAAAACTACATATCTATCAAAGATGATTGGGAGTTGGCAAAGGTATTGCACCAATCGGAGAAAGAGATACGCAGATACGCCTTTCAGGTAGTAAACCTGACTGCAGAGACAGAACTTGCCCTGAGTCATACGTATCGCGACTGCTTGTTCATTGGTTGTAGCTTGCCTAAGGGATTCAAACGACAAGGAGTCGATTGCCTGTATTTCCCCAACATGGGTGAGACATTTCATCTGCGTAATCACCTCTATTCGCCAGAGGAACTCTACGAGGGATACCAGACAGGAAATCCATCTTCTTACGACACCTGCTACGACGGACGGGTATATCACCATTATCTGAAGATGGGGAAAATAGCCTCCAACGTAAAGGAAACCCTGGCACGCAGTCTGCACGACCACTCAATAAGCGATTGCTTACACGATTTTCTGTCGCATTACCCCGAACGTTCACTGGTGGGTATCATGGGAGGACATTCACTAAAACGCACAGACAAAGCATACGAGCAGATTGTCAAACTAAGCAAACGGCTGACTGAGGCAGATTTCTTGATGATAAGCGGTGGCGGACCTGGTGCTATGGAAGCCACCCACCTGGGCGCATGGATGGCAGGAAGGGACGAAGAAGAGGTGGAAAATGCCTTGGATATCCTGCGTCAGAGCCCCTGTTACAAGGATTCCGGATGGCTTGATCATGCAATGGAGGTACGCGAGCGCTATCCACAGACGGATTACAACAGCTTGGGAATACCTACATGGCTCTATGGCCATGAGCCAGCAACCCCCTTTGCCACACACATAGCCAAGTATTTCGACAATAGCATACGCGAGGACGGCATCTTGACCATTGCACGGGGAGGCATCCTCTTCACCCCAGGTAGTGCTGGTACATTGCAAGAAATCTTTCAGGAAGCGGTACAGAACCATTACCTTAGTTTTGGTTATGCAAGCCCAATGGTATTCTTAGGCAGCCAATTTTGGACTGAGGAGGTTCCCGTATGGCCTTTTATGCAGGATCTCGTAAAACGTGAAAAATACCAGAACTTGATTCTTGCCCTGAGCGATTCGGATAAGGAAATTACAGAGATGCTAATTGACTTCAGGAAAGAAGTTTGACATAGTAGAGATCACGAATTGTTTCCGTAGAGTTACCGTAGAGTCATCGTATCATCACCGTACATGTACGTACGCTATACGTAGGCTGTACGGTGTCTGTACGGTAAATAGCGTGTATCAGAATCGTTTTCAAATCCGATGCAAAAGTATAGCTTTCTCGTCACCTGACCTATACTTGTCCAACACCTCGACAGGATTTTGTCCAATGACTTGAAATCTTACAGTTCTTACAGTCTTACACCGGCCGGCATTCCCTCAAAATATCCGAGTAAAAATTTAAATATATATAAATATATATTTATCTATTTTTCTTGTCTCCGCACCCTCGCCTTACACCACTGTCAACTGTAAGAACCGTAAGATTCGCGTTGTTTATACGTAATCAACCCCTCCCTTCAGGCACAGATTCAGCAAGGGGGATATGGCTTTGAAGGATTTCACTTCTTCGTTCTTTCCCTTGTCGATGGCTTTGTAGTCATCGGCATGGCACTTAGGGAAGAACTGCTTGCAGAGTGCCGGACTGCCGCCCGAGAGGAAGCCTCGCTTCACGCAATAGCCCACGATATTGAGCCATGCCACCATCAGACTCTTGTCGGCATCACAGCCTCGTCTGTGCTTCAGCAGTTCCCAGAGCTGTTCGCTCAGTTCATTCAGTTCCTGCTTGGGCAAAACCTGTCCAACACCCAAGGCACGAGCAAGTCCTGCGGCTATATTTTCCTCGGTCGTATTCTCCCAATTGCCCTTCTTCACGAGCGTCATCAGCTTCTTCATAATCTGTTGCTCCAGTTCATTCAGTTTACGCATCGGAGCCGAGTTGATAACCTCACTCTTTGGCTTATCGCCAGACAGTTCGTTGAGCAGAATGATCTCGCGACAGATGCGATGGATGGTCTGGATGTCTTCTGTCTTCAGTTCATGCCGCCCTTTGAAGAGAAACTTTCCGAAACTGGCGTCACCAAAGAGGTTTGGTTCATCAAAATCCAGATATTCCGACAATTCCTCGCCCCATGGCTGACCCATCAGCTGTTTCTTCAGTTCATCCTTGCGCTTCTTTGAGTTCGCCTTCACGCGAGCCTCCGGCCATGTATTGCGCCATTTGGTCACCTGACGTTCTGCATCCTGATAGTCCTTCAGGCAATGACGGAAGAACAGGCGTGTGCTCAGACGGATGAACATATCGTTCGATAGCGCCTTGTCGAAGAGCGACTGCAGGTCTATCAAGGCATTCTGCACATTGCCCAATGCCATCACGCAACATGCGCTTGCATCCTCAAAGGTACGTATGGTGGAGAACTGATCTTCAATACGTTCGCGAAGCACGCGCGTATAGTCAGCTCCAAACGGAATGCAACGGTCGTTCACAAAACGCTCGCAGAGTACATGCGTCACATAGCCGCTGATGTCGGTACGCCAACCGTCCATCGTATCGTCGTTGTCCATATCCTCCAGCAGATCATCAACTCGTTGCATGTACTCAGCGGTCTCCAACTGGAAGTCTTTGTTGCCCGAAATCTTGAAGAACGGTTCTTTCTCGATGGGCATATCGTTTTCATCAGCCTCCGGCAGTAGGGCGTAGAGGTCTAGCATATAGGTAGCGTCGGCCATGAACCAAGGAAAGTTCTTGGCTATCTCTTCGTCCACCTCCATGTCAAGCACCTCAATCCATGCAGCTACCTTGGACATCCATTCCTCGAAGCGAACATCTATCACCTCCTTGAACGGCAGGTAGTTCTCCCACCTGTCCAGCATGGCCTTCATCTTCAAGGCAAGTGTCTCAGCCTCTATAGCCATGGCTATCATCAAAGCCCGCGAAGCCGACTCGTTTATGCAGTTCCTGCACGAACAGAACATCAGCTCCAGGTTATTCAGAACCGTGAGCATGTCCGACGAGCAGGTTTGTTTTTCTTCTGTTGTTATTTGTATCTCCATATCATTTTGCTTCAGTTAGTGTTAAAATCAGTTCATAGTGTCAAAATATGAACTGAAACATGAACTGAATGCAAACTCTTTTCAGTTCATAAAATATTTTTTCGTCTGCCCCAATATGCAGGATTTTGCAGATTTCGTGGGCAAATCAGCAATATCTTGCAGATGCCCTTCATGAACTGAAAACCATGAACTGAGTTTATCCGTTATAGTCCTTGACAAGGTTTATAGTCCATATTCTTTTGCAGTCGATTTCACCAAAAACAAAAGTTCAAAATTATGAAAATCGACTCAAAAAACCTTTCTCAGGTCCGCATCGAGGACTTCGACATTCGCCTGCTTCGTCAGGCTGCACGCGAGGGCAGATTGTACCTGAAACCCTCTGAAACCACTGAAACCCAGAAACAGCAGCAAGCCATTGCTGCTATCCTTCAGTATGTCTCTTCCATCGAGGATTGTGCCTCCACTTCCTATCGTACACATGTGCGTACCATTTGGAATTGTATCGTGAACAACCCCACCATCCAGCCTTCGCTCATCATGCGCCAGGGTCGTCATTGCGGTGAGCCCAACAAGTATCGCATTACCGCCATTGCCACCATCCTCCTGAACCGTGGGGTGTATCGCAAGGAGGAGTTTACGGCTGTCGATCTGCACCTCCGTGTGGAGCACGCCACTCGTCGCAATGTCTATTACACCAACATGGATAAGTACTGGCTCGAAGCCGACGAACGAAAGGCTCTCAACGAGATTTTCAAAGATTTTTCGGCAGTATAATTTTGATAATTTTAGACACTACCGAAACCCCGTAATTTTGCACCAGATTTCGATGAAGGTTGAGGGTTTATGGTTGAGGGTTGAGGGATCTGCGGAGACCGGATAAAGGTCGAGCAA
>DCHV01000095.1:8580-26783 GCA_002314945.1 Prevotellaceae bacterium UBA1743 | reverse complement strand
ACAAAAGTGTTGCGGAATTAAGGTACATACAAAAAAAGCCTGCTACAGGCACTCACGTAGAGCATCTATAGCAGACTTTACTTTTATAACTATTTGATATATAAAATACTTTTCCCCCCCCCATAAATGTGCACAAATATCCCAGAGAGGTCACTTTTGTGACTTCCGAAAGATGTGGGTATGTAGGGCAAGAGTTTACCATATTATCTATTGCACCAGCCTTGTTAGCTGACTTTTCGATTACAAAGATACACTTTATTTATTTAATAACTGCAATTTTCAATGCTTTTAACTACTCTTTCACATTTTTCTTCCCGAATTCATCCAAAACGACATATAAGTCTTTCAATTTCGCAATAATAAAAGTTAAAAACGTTAAATCTTTATCATTCCACCAACATCCACAAAACACTGAAACTACTTTTCTGCCTTTATACATTCATTAACCTGATATACAACGTTTTGAAAAAACGCTTATTGTACAAGTTTGGAGGAAGTATATGTGCCATGGAGCAAGCCTGTATCAATATCATCGGATGTTTTTGACCATAGTTCAAAAGGAAAAATAGTTGCAACACTGTATGTGCCAATAGGAAAAACCAATCTCTATTTGGCTGCGGATGTATGGGGCAATTTTGCTGAGATTCAAGAATGGGATCCTGGTGCCGAAGTACCCGTGGAATCCATCTCTCTCAATAATAACAGTCTGAAGATTTATGCGAATGAGACGTATCAACTGGTGGCCACGGCATTGCCTGGCAATGCTACGAACAAGGAGGTGTCCTGGACTTCCAGCAATACGAAAGTTGCGACGGTAAGCGAAGAAGGTCTCGTTACGGCTGTCGCTGTCGGTTCGACTACCCTTACCTGTACCGCAAAGGATGGCAGTGGCGTTTCCGCCTCTTGCAATGTGACGGTTCTTGCATCGAGGGATATGGATGTGACACTGTCCGCTGCCGGTTATGCTACGTTCTTCAGTTCGGAATACGACTACACGATGCCTTCTGGCTGCAAGGCACAGGTCGTGACGGGTTGCAATGACAATATACTGACCTACGAGACGATAGCAGGGGAAGCCACATCGAACATCATTCCGAAAAACACGGCCGTCCTTCTGGTCGCTGCGTCTTTAGGAGGGCAAACGATAAGACTAAAACATACAGATAGCCATACGACCTACACGGGAACCAACTGTCTGTATGGAAGTGATGACGAAACCACCACAAGTGCGCAAGGCAATTGCTATTTCTACAAACTGACAAAGGGGAATGACTTGCAGAGTGATGTGTTTGGCTGGTTCTGGGGTTCCAGCAATGGGGCAGCCTTCAAGATAGACGGACATCGTGCTTGGCTGGCTATTCCCAAGGGTTCTGCAACATGAAGTGCGTTCCTCATGGAAACGGGTGCCGATGATTCCACGGGCGAACCTACAGAAGAGCAGACCTGCTATGATTTACAGGGGCGCAAAGTGAATGAGCCTACACGTACTGGTATCTATATAATGAATGGCAAAAAAGTATTCATCCACAAATAATCCTCTCTATGAATAAGATAAAAATGATACTGCTCGCGATGGCAGGTTGTATGATGATAATGGCTTGTGGCGGCGATGATAACACGATAGAACCACAATCGTACCAGATAGAGTTTCCTGCAGAAGGAGGCACGAAGAGCTATACCCTGCCAAATGAGATAGACGAAGTGGTGGGTGGTCTTGTCCCTGCAGAATGGCTGAAAGTGAGCCAGGAAGCAGGCAGTACCCACAGTCTGAAGCTGGAAGTGACGAAAAATACGACGTCACTCTACCGTCGGCATACAATGATCATCAAGGCAAAAAATGGAAATCAGTTGACGCTGAATGTGGTTCAAGCGTGCTCTGCCAACCCCGAAGACATCCATAACGGAGTGTCAAACAATCCTGCCTACGTAAAAGGGCAAACGTATTTAGGAAATTAGGAAATTAGACATTTAGGAAATTAGGAAATTAGGAAATTGGACAAAAACATAAAAAACACTTTGCGATGGCTTCCTTTTGGAGTTCTCTTCGAGACCTCTGTATCTGAGTGATCCTCCCTCCGCTGGTAAGCGAGCTTACCATCTGATGAAGGCTCGCTCATCTACCAAGCCGTTCCAAAGCGATAAACCAATCGCTCGTTCCTCGCTAATAAACCGATTTGCTTAGTTGAGTAGAATTGTTTGGTTTTTTAGATCAAAGCTTGCTTTCATTTGGTCGAGTCGCGACAAAATAAGACGGAGCAAAATGAGCTTCGCTTACAAAATTGGTCTTCAGCCATAAAAAATACTTCCGGAGAATATACGCCTCCACTATTTTAGCGACTATCCTGTGCATATATTAAAAATTGTGCTACCTTTGCATTCGTTGGTTAATATTGAAGTTGCGCCCGACACAAAACAGGGTATAGAATAATGAAGAAGAATAGATTTTTGTATGTATCTATGCTCATGATGGCTCTCTTGGGCTCGATGGTCGCTACTTCGTGTGGGGACGATGAGGAGGAGGTAGGGAAGAAGGAGGTCGTTTCACATAAAATTCAGGGGATGTGGAAATATGCATTCGGGGACGAGGATTTTATCGTCATGTTTCTGAATGCTGATAGTACTGGGTATATGATTGAATATGATAATGGTGAGATTGATAAGAATAAGGCATTTACATACAATTATAATGCTGAAACAAATCTGCTGACTGTTTATTGGGATACCTACCAAGACAAAGCTGTGGTTCAGTGGATCAATGAGGATTCTTTCCGCTGGAATTTTGATGGTGATAAAGAGATTATGATATGGAACCGACAAATTCTGGACGAAGATAATGCGGATGATGCAGAGGGTGATGGTATGGATGGTATGGGTGGCACTGCGAGTCTGATATGTCCCGATGACAATCATCCCCATATCATTGACCTCGGCCTTCCTTCCGGCACGAAGTGGTGCTGCTGTAATGTGGATGCAACAGCGCCAGAGGAGTTCGGCGGATATTACGCTTGGGGCGAGACGAGCGAGAAGAGTGTGTATGACGAGAATACGTATGCTTATTTCGATAACAACACGGCTAAATACATAAATATTGGCTCTTATATTACGGGGACTTCATACGATGTGGCACACGTGAAGATGGGTGATTCGTGGTGTATGCCGACTAATGCACAACTGACTGAACTCATTTTCAAAAATCGATTTTCAATTACATCCTACAATGGGGTGAGAGGCCTTCTGATTACAGGACAGAATAAAAATCAACTCTTTCTACCTTTTGCTGGCAAGAAGCGTGTCGGATACCCCTTGGACGCAGGTGATGATTTCTTCTATTGGGCGGGGAATGTCGATGAGGAAAATATCAAATTTGCGTATGACTTTTACTTTACTTCTTACGGTGCAGGTATCTCTGATTGGCGTTACATAGCTCACTCGGTGCGGCCCGTGCATAAATAGTCCTGAAAGCTTAGTATAATAAAGAAACAGGAGGTAAACGCTACTCAATGGTTGTTTACCTCCTGTTCCTTTTATGCGGGATGAGTATCTTATTTCTTGCCCTTCCAGAGGTGGGTCATGTCTTCGAGGGTCTTTCCCTTGGTCTCGGGTACGAGACGCCATACGAAGAGGGCGGCTATGAAGCAGATGATGCCATATAGACCGTAGGTGAACCAGTGACCGAAGCCGTCGCCCTTGGTCAGCTCGATGTTGAACATGGGGACGAAGGAGGTGGATACTGCCCAGTTGGCTATCCACATGAAGGCTACGGCGATCGCTACCGCTCCACCACGGATGGTGTTGGGGAAGACTTCGGCGATGAGTATCCAGCAGATGGGACCCCAGGAGAACATGAAGCTGGCGGAATATACCATGATGCTGATCATGCAGAGGAGCTGCAGGGATGGATTGCCGAAGGTGAGGGCTACTCCCAACGCTCCGATCCCCATACCGATGGAACCTGTGATGAGGAGGGGCTTGCGACCCAACTTCTCGACGGTGAAGATGGTGATGAGGGTGAAGGAGAGATTGACGACTCCATTGAACACGGTGACCATCATGGGGTCTTCCAGACCCATGTCGGCGTAGATGCGGGGTGCATAGTAGAGAACGGCATTGATGCCGATTATCTGCTGGAACACGGCGAGCATGACGCCTACGAAGATGCACAAATAACCGTAGGTGAAGAGGCGCTCGGTCTTGACGTGCATGGTCTCCTTGATCTCCTGCAGTATCTGGACTGCCTTGGTGGCTCCGTTGATGCGGGTGAGTATGCGCTCTGCTGCTTCCATGCGGCCGATGGAGACGAGGTAGCGCGGGGTCTCGGGTACAAAGCAGATGAGGAGGGCAAAGAGACCTGCTGGCACGGCTTCGGATCCGAACATGTAGCGCCACCCTGTGCTGATGGTCCAGGGGTCGGAGGCGGGATTGAGGGCACAGACGCCCTGACCGATGCTCTCGATGATGGGCTGGGTGTGCGGACCGAGGATGAGGAAGTTGACAAAATATACGACCAACTGGCCGAAGATGATGGCAAACTGATTCCAGCTGATGAGCATCCCGCGGATGTTGCTGGGGGCTACCTCGCCGATGTACATGGGACAGATGGCGGAGGCAAGTCCTACACCTACGCCTCCGATGATACGATATACGTTGAAGGCCATGAGCAGTGAGAAGGTGGGCACGCCCTTGGGGAAGAACAGGAACTCGGGTACCATGCTGCCGAGGGCTGAGATGAAGAACAGGATGCCGGCTATGACGAGGGTGAGCTTGCGACCCAGGTTGCTGGCCAACATGCCTGAGATGGCTGAACCGATGATGCAGCCTATCAATGCACTGGAGCAGGTGATGCCGTGCCATGTGTCGGTATAGACGAAGTCCTGGGCTTGGATGAAGAAGGCTTGCAGACCTTTCTCGGCGCCTGAGATGACGGCTGTGTCGTAGCCGAACAGGAGCCCGCCTATCACGGCTGTGAGTACGATGGAATAGAGATAGACGACGTTTGTTTCTTTGTTCATAATAGGTCGTTGTTATTTGTTAAACCCTTTCGTTGAGAGGAATTCCCAGATGCGGTCGAGCCATGTGTAACTGCCTGTGCCGGGGGCTGCTGCGTACTGGAAGCAGTGCTTGCGTGTGGCAAGGGTGTGCAACTCGCTCTGGATGCCCATGCTGCGCATCTTCTCCCATGCCTTGACGGAGTTCATGGAGGCCCATCCGTCGCTGTCGCCATGGATGAAGAGCATGGGCGAGGTGGCGAGGTCGAAGGAGAATTCGGGTACGAGGATGGCATCGTCGGCATTGCCTCCACCTACGTTCTCGATGTCGATGCCGTCGGTGAGGGAATAGGCGGGATAGATGCCGATGCCCCACTGTACGTTGCAGGGCAGTTTGTCTATGTCGTCGATGGGCAGATAGGACTGATGCTTGGAGGAGGTGACGCCCATCAAGGTGAGGTGACCGCCTGCCGAACTACCCATGATACCGATTCGCTCGGGGTCGAGACCACGCTCGGCTGCCTGACTGCGTACGACACGTACGGCACGCTGGATGTCCTCCCATGCCGATGTGTGCTTGGCCAGTCCGCTCTCGGGGGTGGGACGCGGGGTGCGATACTTGACTTCCACGACGGTCATGCCCAGTTCGTTGAGGTAACGGCGTGCGGGGACTACCTCGAAGCCATCGGGGTTGTTGCCGTAGTATCCTCCACCAGAGTAGATGATCTGGATGGCCTTTGTCTTGACATTCTTGGGGAGATACCATTCCAGATAGGGATGGCACTGATGCTCCTGTGCATCCGGCATCTTACCCTCGGGCCATATCTCCTGGTGTATCTTCTCGGCTACTGCCTCGTCGCTGGTGAAGCGTGACATGAGCTCCACATCGCTCTCTACCTTGCCCATGAATCCCATCTGGCGCATGAATTCCACGCCACGCTCGAAACCGAAGGCACCGTGTCCCACATCGGGATAGAGATGCAACTCGGCTGGGATATTCATCCGTCGCAGTTGGCGATACACCTGGGTGGAGGTGCAGGGGGTGTAGGGGTCGAGACCTCCGTGATGGAGACTCATTGGACAGGTCTTGCTGTCGAACTGGAATGCCTTGCTGAGCTGGACATCGACTCCGTAGCCGTCGCGTATGGCGGGGGTGCCTGTTTCTCCGTCGGTGGTGCCGTAGGCGGGAGCATTGACGATGGCCCAGTTGATATGGCAGGGTACGGTGTCCAACTTGTCGATGGGTTCGTAGGAGCGTGTCTGCGAACTGGTGGCGAGCATGAGGGCGAGATGCGAACCTGCCGACATGGAGATGGCGCCTATCTTCTCGGGGTCGAAACCGCGTTTCCTGGCCTCGCTACGTACCATACGCACGGCACGCTGTCCGTCCTCCCATGCTGACTGATAGATGGGCAGACCTTCAGGACGCGGGGTGCGATATACGAAATTGACACACTGAAAACCTAACTTGGTGAGTTCCTCGTTCCAGGTGTGGATGAGACCCACATCGCAGCAGCACATGTAGCTGCCGCCGGAGATGAGTATCATACATGCACCGTTGCTGACTTCCTTGGCTGGCGCGTCGAACCATTCCAGATAGGCTGTGCGATGATCCTGTGGCTTGAAACCCTCCTGACCTGCTTCGTCGGTCATGGCGGCTATCTGCGTCTCCTGGAAGTCGGGCATCTTTCCCTTGGGCCAGATCGTTTCCCTCTTCCCTGCAAAGGTGCTCAGTGAGAGGAGGACGATAAGGCTGATGCATATTCTCTTCATAATCGTATTGTTGCTATAGGATGATTATTTCTTTGCTTTAGCCTTTGCCTTGGCCTGTGCCTTGCTCTTGTTCTTGTCGTACTTCTCCCAGAGCTTCTTCTTTATGACAAGTGCCTTCTGTGATTCGGTGCTGGCCTTGGCAGCAGCCTCGGCAGCGGCCTCATCCTCGGGGGTGGCATACGCATGTTTGTAACCCTTCTGTACGTCCCAGAAACCGCGGGTGAAGTCGGGGAAATCGACGGCGGCACAGTTGTTGTCCATACTGATGGCTCCCAGTTCGGCCAGTGAACACCATTCTGCCAGGTCATACACGTCCATGTCGAGGGGAAGACCGTTCTGGAGGCAATATACCAGACGAGCGCACATGATGAAGTCCATGCCGCCATGTCCCATCTCGCGACCTAACTCGCCGTATTTCTTCAGGATGGGGTGGTAGTATTTCTCCACGAGCTTGTCCTTCTGCTCGTCGCTCATGAAGTCGTGGGTGTCCAGCTTGTCTATCTGAGGCACACCTGTCTCCTTGAGGGCTTCGCCTGCAAGAGCAAATTTCTCCTCTGGGTACTTGGTGCAGTAACCCTGGGTGCCCGTAAGTTTGTAGAGGCGGTTGTAGGGTTGGTAGGTCATTACGTTGTGCTGGATCTCTATCACCTTGCCCATCTCGGTACGCATGAGGGTGGTGGTGTGGTCACCGTTGCGGTATTCGGTACAGGGCTTGCCTGTCTTCTTCTCCACGTATGCACGGCCGTTCACACTCTTGGTGTCCATGGCAATGAGGGTCTTGAAACGGTCTCCGCGATGGATGTCCATAGCCTGTGCCACGGGGCCTAATCCGTGTGTGGCATAGACGTCGCCACGGTTCTCCATGTTGTACTTCATGCGCCATCCCAGTTTGTCGGGGTCGGAGCCATCGGGGTTCTTCCAGTAGGCTTCCCAGAAGGGCTCCAGGTTGTGGATATAGGCACCCTCGGCACGCAATACCTCGCCGAAGACACCCTGCTGAGCCATGTTGAGTGCGTTCATCTCGAAGAAGTCGTAGCAGCAGTTCTCCAGAATCATGCAATGCTTGCGGTTCTTCTCGCTCAGGTCGATGAGCTCCCAGCACTGTTCCAGATTCATGCAGCTGGGCACTTCCACCACGGTGTTTTTCCCGTTCTCCAGCGCACACTTGGCTACGGGGAAGTGATGCATCCAATCGGTGGCGACATACACGAGGTCGATGTCGGGACGCTGGCAGAGTTCCATGTACCCATTCTCGCCACTATAGACGGTGGCAGGTGCAAGGCCTGCCTTGCGCAGGTAGTTCTGACATGCCTCGGCACGTTCCTCCTCGTAATCGCACAGGGCTACAATCTGCACACCAGGCAGGTTGCAGAAGATGTTCACTGCACCAGGGCCGCGCATACCCAATCCTACGAATCCGACACGCACACAAGCCAACTTGGGTGTTGTGAGGCCGATGACGTTCTGTTGACCCTCCGCACGAGTGGGGGTGTCGATAACGATGGTTCCCTTGTCCCAATGCCATTTCGTGCTGGGACTGAGACTCTGGGCACTTGCGGGCTGTGTCATGGACACGGCAATCAATGCTGACAAAAAGATGCTTTTCAGTTTCATTTTATTTATATTTATTGGTTTGATATGTTACTTTTTCATCCAAATTCGTGACAAAGATAATATAATGTGGGGATATGAGTGACTTTCTAAATGTGAATAAACCTTAAATTCAATATTAGGTATGGTTTTGAAACCTATTTATTAGGAGGAAAGACGTATCTTTGCAATTTGTAAAAGTGAATATCTTGCATAAAATGTGTACAACGATGGATAAGAAGCCTCTGCTGGGCATGACCCTGACCGAACTGCAATCTGTAGCGGCAGAGATGGGTATGCCGGCTTTTGCTGCCAAGCAGATGGCACGATGGATCTATGTGCAACATGTGCGTGATATCGAGGAGATGACCAACCTGAGCGTAAAGTACCGCACGAAGCTGAAGGAAAAGTACGAGGTGGGTAGCATGGAGCCTGTGACTTCGATGCGCAGCGTGGATGGCACGGTGAAATACCTTTTCCCCACCCGTGACGGCAAACAGGTGGAGAGTGTGTTCATCCCCGATGGCGAGCGTGGCACGCTGTGTGTGAGCAGTCAGGTGGGATGCAGGATGGGCTGCCGTTTCTGCATGACAGGTCGCCAGGGATTCCAGGGGCAACTGACGGTGACGGATATCCTGAATCAGATCTATTCTCTCCCGGAGAGAGACGACCTGACGAATGTGGTCTTCATGGGACAGGGTGAACCGATGGATAACCTGGATGCCGTGATGAAGGCAACCGAACTCCTGACAACCGACTACGGCTATGCGTGGAGTCCCAAGCGCATCACGGTGAGCACCGTGGGCGTGAAGAAAGGCCTGGAGCGCTTCCTGCAGCAGAGTGACTGCCATCTTGCCATCAGCCTGCATAACCCCTTCCCCAAGGAACGCCTGCAGATGATGCCTGCTGAGAATGCCTACGGTCTGACTGATTTCATCGCCCTGCTGCGTGAACAGGACTGGTCGCATCAGCGAAGGTTGAGTTTCGAGTACATCGTATTCGGGGGACTGAATGACACGATGGCTCATGCCAAGGAACTGGTGCGTCTGCTCTCTCCCATGGAATGCAGGGTCAACCTGATCCGCTTCCATCATATTCCAGACAGCCCCTTCCGAGAGGCAAGCAACGAGAAGATGGTGTGGATGCGTGACTATCTGACGGAACATGGGGTGACTACTACGATACGTGCCAGTCGCGGACAGGATATCTTTGCAGCCTGTGGTCTGCTGCATTCCAATCGCGACGCACTGAAAGATGAAAAATAAGCATACAACGATGAGAAAGATACTATTGATAATGACTGTGGCGCTCCTGACAATGACGGGATGCAAGAAGGGGATGATCTATCCGCTGGCAAGCGGGAGACCCTACGAAGTGCTGGTCGTGATGGACACTGCCACATGGATGCGTCCTGCAGGCAGGGCTTTGTTTGACGTGCTGGACACAGACGTGCCGGGACTGCCGCAGAGCGAACGGTCGTTCCGCATCTCGAGGGCTGAGCCGAAGGATATGGATCAGGCACTGAATATCTTCCGCAATATCATCCGAGTGAACATCGATCCGAAGCAATATACCCAGACACGTATGAAATTCATACGCGACAAGTATGCGCTGGAACAGATCATACTGAGTATAAACAGTCCCAGCGAAGAGGAGTTCCAGCAGTTCTGCAAGAAACACAGTCAGGAGATAGTGGATTTCCTCACGAAGATGGAGATGAACCGCCTGGTGAAGGAACTGGCTGTGAAGTATTCGAAATGCACCTACGATCTGGCATGGCAGATCTTCCTGTGCCGTATGTATGCACCGAAGGAACTAACGAGCTACAAGAAAGGTACGGATTTCCTGTGGACAAGCAACAATACGGCATCGGGACTGATGAACCTGTGTATGTACAGCTATGCCTACGAGGGACCTGAGACGTTCAACAAGCAATACATGCTGCATAAGCGTGACTCTGTGATGGAGAAGAATCTGCCTGGAGAGAAGCCGGGGATGTATATGCAGACCGATACGCTGTGCACTACGGTGCGCCCCATCGTGGTGCATGATCAGTTTGCCATGGAGACACGCGGACTGTGGATCATGAAGAACGATTGCATGGGAGGCCCCTTTGTGAGCCACAGCAGAGTAGATACAGAGAACAACCGAGTGGTGGTGGTGGAAGGCTTCGTGTATGCTCCGGAGAAAATGAAGCGAGGACTGATCCGACGTCTTGAGGGGGCGCTCTATACACTGCAACTGCCCGAAGAACAGGAGGTGCTGGAAATAAAACCCGAACTGGAAGAAGAAAAGAACGAACAAAATAGCAATAATGGAAAAAATTAAGATAGGTATTACGCAAGGGGATTCGAACAGTGTCACGTACGAACTGATATATAGGGCGCTGGAGGATCCTACGATGATGGAACTGTGTGTTCCCGTTGTCTATGGCAGAGCTTCCGCGGCCGATTTCTATCGCAAGGAACTGGAGACGGAAACGAAGTTGATGAGAGTGAGAAGCGCAGAGGAGGCCAAGGAAGGACGGGCATACCTGGTGGAAGGTGATGAGAAGAACATCAGGGTGGATATGGGAAATGCATCCGAATCCAGCATGATGGATGCTCAGGAAAGCCTGAGGACGGCATTGAAAGGACTGCAGGAGGGAGAAACGGATGTCCTGGTGACAAGTAGCATTGACGAAGCACAGATGCGGAAGTTCCATCCTGAATTCGCGGGCGAAGAGTCTGTCGTGCGTGATGCATTCCAAATGCAGGAGCCCTTCCTCGGGATATGGATGACAGAGGACCTGAAGTTGAACTCGATGCAGGCAGATACGCTGAGCCTGGAATCGTTGCTCGCGCGACTGAAAGCGCTGGACCAAGTCCTGAAAAAGGATTTTCTCTTGTCCCATTCGCGTATCGCCATTCTGGTGTCGGAAGGGGTGGATGAAGATGGCATCAAGGAAACGGTGCAGAAAGCAGCAATGGAAGCATTGGAATCGGGCATCTTTGCATTCGGTCCCTTCCAGAAGAAGGACTTCCTTGAAAACAGAGAATATACGCACTATGACTGTGTGCTGGCAATCGGAGGCAACGAGGAGGTGAATCCTTTTGAAACCGTCACAGACAAACCTGTCGTAATCTATCGTGCAGGTCTTCCCTTTGTGTGGACTTCGCCCGTATATGCCAACTTGTACAAGTGGGTAGGGAAGGGTGTGGAAACCCCCAACGCTCTGCAAGAAGCTATGTTCTGGGCCAAGGATATCCTGAGTAATCGTCGCGCGTATGAAGAGGCGCATACGAACCCCCTGGGCAAACTGTATCATGATCGTCGTGACGAGAAACGAAATAACGTAGTCGAATGAAACCCCTGTATAGAAATATATTCCTCCTGATCGGTGTCGCTGCAGTGGTGATCATGTTGCTGAATTTCGACATGAGTTGGGATGAAGTGTGGCAACGTGTGCAGAGCGCTGGCCTGTGGTTTCCTGCAGTGGTGGGGCTGTGGCTGCCTATCTATGTGATGAATGTATGGGCCTGGTATGTCATTATTCACGACGGCGAATCCCAGGGACGCATTGGCTTCTTCCGATTATTGAAATACACGATCAGTGGATATGCATTGAACTATGTGACACCTGTCGGTGTCCTGGGAGGTGAACCATACCGTATCATGGAACTGACTCCCTACGTGGGAACGGCCAAAGCCACAAGCAGCGTGATCCTGTATGCCATGATGCACATCTTCAGCCATTTCTGTTTCTGGGCAGCCAGTGTAGTGCTGTTCCTGATTCTGTATTTCGACCACATGAACGTGGCGTTGTGGCTGTTGATAGGTTTTGTCACGGTATTCTGTGCCTTCGGTATCTTTTTCTTTGCAAAAGGCTATCGTGACGGGCTTGCTCTGAAAGCACTGCGCTGGGCAGGAAAACTTCCCTGGGTGGGGAAATCCATCCGCGCGTTTACAGCAGAGAACGAAGCCTCCATCTGTCGTGTGGATGATCAGATAGCTGCATTGCACGCCCAACGCAAGAGTACGTTCTATCTGAGTCTCTCGCTGGAGTTCCTGGCGCGCGTCGTAAGTTGTCTGGAACTGATGTTCTGTATGCTGATCATTACGGACCATATCTCTTTCTGGGACTGCATCCTCATGCAGGCTTTCACGAGTCTGTTTGCCAACCTGATCTTTATCATCCCCATGCAGATGGGTGTGAGGGAAGGTGGCATGGCTCTCTTTACCGATGGCCTGAAGATGAGCGGCGGCTATGGTGTATTGACAAGCCTCCTGGTTCGTCTGAGGGAAATTATCTGGATCATCATCGGGATGTCCCTGCTGAAAGTGGGTAACAAGAAATTCAAGAATACGCAAGAATGAATACGACTGAACTGCAAAACTTGAAACAGAAATACCGCATCGTAGGGCGTGACCAAGCCTTGGATGTAGCATTGAGCACCTCGGTGCAGGTGGCTCGTACCGACCTCTCTGTCTTCATACAAGGAGAGAGTGGCGTAGGTAAGGAAATCATTCCGCGCATCATCCATGACCACAGCACGCGAAAGCAGAAGAAATACATCGCCATCAACTGCGGAAGTATTCCAGAAGGGACCATCGACAGTGAATTGTTTGGACACAAGAAGGGTTCCTATACAGGTGCGCTGGAGGATCGTGAGGGATATTTCGGAGTAGCCAACGGTGGAACGCTGTTCATGGACGAGGTGGGTGAACTCCCCCTGAGCACCCAGGCAAGGCTTCTGCGTGTGCTGGAGACAGGTGAGTATATCCGAGTGGGAGAAAGTGAACCGAGGAAGACGGACGTGAGAATCGTGGCAGCTACGAACATGGATATGCCGAGCGCAATCCGTGAAGGACGATTCAGGGAGGACCTCTTCTACAGATTGTGTACCATCTATGTGAAGATGCCTCCTCTGCGTGAACGTGGAATAGATGTAGTTCTGCTATTCAAGAAGTTCGCCCTGGATACGGCTGCAAAATTCCAGATACCAGAACCTCTCCGACTTCTGCCCGAAGCAGAGCAGGTGCTGAGAAGTTATAAGTGGCCCGGGAATATACGTCAGCTGAAGAACGTGGTGGAACAAATGAGTATCCTGTGCACCGAACGAGTCGTTTCGTCGGATGCGCTGGCTAAGTTCGGGGTGGTGGCCAACGTAGGAGAGGCTACTGACATAATCACTACGGGCGCTCCACATAATACTACGGCACGAGACTACGAACATGAGTTGAATATGCTGATGAATGCCGTCATCGAACTGAGAAAGGATGTGGATGCTCTGAAACAACTTGTCAACGCATCTGCATTGATGAGTAGTCAGCATTCTCTGCCTGCTCCAACTACGTTGCCTGCTACGGTTCATCCTGCAGTTGCTACAGTTCCTGCCACGAATACCATATCTCATCCAGAAAGTACGCATATTCCGGAAGTGGAAGATATTCAGCCCGAGGAGGTGGTGGACGAAGAAACCCTGAACCTTACCGATACGGAGAAAAGGAATATAGAAAAATCGCTGAAACGCAATCATTACAATCGGAAGAAAGCAGCCCTGGAATTAGGCATCAGCGAACGTACTCTCTATCGAAAAATAAAAGATTATGAAATTGAGGCATAGTTTGATCTTTTTCGTGCTGTTGCTCAGTGCATGTACCGTGAGCTATAAATTCAACGGTGCCAGCATCGACTATGAGATGACGAAGACGATTCAGATAGATAATTTCCCCCTGCGCAGCGCGTATGTGTGGGCTCCCATGCAAAGCATTTTCCAGAACAGACTGACCGACATCTATGCTTCGCAGACGAAACTGAAACAGGTGAAGAAAAATGGCGATCTTCAACTTGCAGGAGAAATTACAGGTTTCGACCAGTTCAACAAGGGTGTGTCGAGCGATGGATATAGTACGCAGGTACAATTGAAAATGACTGTCAATGTACGATACGTGAATAACAAGAATCATAACGAGGATTTCGAACGTCAGTTTTCCGCTACGGCAGACTATGATGCAAGTCAGCAGTTGACCAGTGTACAGGAAGAACTTGTCACACAGATGACCAAGGATATCTGTGACCAAATATTCAATGCTACTGTAGCAAATTGGTAATATGAATTGAAAACGTATGGAAAGACATTTGATTGACTATGTGAGACGTCCTGAATTGATGGATGTACAGGCTGTTGCCAATCTATCAGATCGTGTAACAAAATACCCCTATTTCCATGCAGCAAGGGTGCTCCTGCTAAAGGCATTGTATCAGCAACACGATGAAAAGTTCGACTCACAGCTGCGCAAAGCTTCCATCCTCCTGCCAAGCAGAGAGAGTCTCTTCCATATTTTTGAAAGCAACAAATATTTGCCAACCTCCACGGTGCCAACCAAGAAACAAACAACAAAGAGCCAAGATCCTACTCAACAATTGTTGGATAATTTTTTACAACATATTCCTGCACAGCCACGTCAACGTACACAAAAAGTGGATGCTTCCACCGATTACATAGGGTACCTCATGCAGCAGGAGGGAGAAACGATGATGTCGGGCGCCGAGAATGACAGCAGTGATTCGATGGATGTCATTGATAAGTTCCTTCAGAATGAGCCTACAAAATTGCGACTCGAAGAAAAGAAGGATGAGGAGTATGATAGACCCGATATGGAGATGGAAAATAACGCATGTAGCGATGTCTTTACGGAAACTTTGGCCCAAATATATATCAAACAAGGTAATTTTGAGCGAGCAATCGAAATTATCAAGCGCTTATCCTTGAAATATCCAAAAAAAAATCGTTACTTTGCAGACCAAATTAGATTTTTGGAGAAAATATTGATAAATAACAAAAATATAAAATAATAAAAAATGTACACTTCAATTGTAATTTTGGTCGTCCTGGCGTCCGTTTTGATGTGCCTGATTGTTCTGATTCAGGAATCCAAAGGTGGTGGTTTAGCTGCTGATTATTCCAACAATAACCAAATCTTGGGTGCTCCTAAGACTACAAATTTTGTAGAGAAAGCTACATGGGGCCTGGCAATTGCCATGATCGTACTCAGCGTGCTGAGCGTGGCTTTCCTGCCCAAATCCGGTTCTGCCGATTCTGTGATTATGAATCAGGCAACCGAGCAAAAAGCAACTAATCCCAACAATCTGCCTGGTATGGCTCAGCCTTCTGCTACTGAGGCTCCTGCTCAACCAGCAGCTCCTGCAGAGGAAAGTTCAGAAAATTAAACAGATTTCATAGTTCATCTTTCTACCTGTGAAATGTGAATTATGAATACTCTGCTAATAGCTGATAGCGGTTCGACTAAGACAGACTGGATTCTTCAGTCTGCTTCAGGTGACATTTTGGAAATCCGTACTTCTGGTATCAATCCAGTAAGGGATTCCCAAAATGTCATTTTTAATATCGTGCAAAATCAACTGCTACCTTCCCTGAACGTAAATGTCGATGAAATACATTTCTATGGTGCAGGATGTATTTCTCCTTTCAAAGAAAGCGTGACATCCGTATTGCATTCTCTCTTTCCTACAGCATCTATCAACGTAGAAAGTGACCTTCTTGGCGCTGCAAGAGCATTGTGTGGTAAAGAGCCTGGAATTGCCTGCATCCTCGGCACAGGAAGCAATAGTTGCTACTACGATGGAAATTCTATTGTACAAAACGTATCTCCCCTGGGCTATATTTTAGGGGATGAGGGGAGTGGAGCAGTATTGGGACGAATGTTTCTGGGTATGTTGCTGAAGGATGAACGTATGGAGAAGGTGAAACAATTGTTTTTGGAACATTATCGACTTACGATTCCAGAAATACTGTCGAAAGTATATCGTGAACCTCAGCCCAATGTCTTTCTTGCTTCGCTGATGCCATTTGTGCATGAACATCGAAATGAACCACTTGTGCAGCAACTCCTACAATCACAATTTGCACTTTTCTTGCAAAGAAATGTCAAATCCTATCATCAGAATGAACTTCCTGTCAACTTTGTTGGTAGTATCGCCTATCATTTTTTTTCGGAATTGTCCATTTCTGTACGAACTGAAGGCCTGATTCTCGGAGAAATTCTCGAAAAACCATCAAAAAAACTATTATTTTATCATAATTCGGAGAATAATTGACCATATAGCAGCAATTCTCCCGATTTATTGCTATTTATTATCATTTTTTCTTGCGTAAGATAAAAAAACAGGGTAACTTTGCAGTGTTATCCTGAAACAATCTTTTTACCTTAAGCTATTAAAAAGTACTTGAAAAACACAAAGGGGTGCCATTAGGCGCCCCTTTGTTGATGATTCTGCATCTGAGATAGTAGATGTGTCTTAGTTGACACGAACGCGAGTTTCCTTGGTGCGGAACTTCTTGACTGCATTCCTGTCTTTCACATCCTTCAAACCTGTTGCGGTGATGATGGAAACACGGTTCTTGTCATTCTCTGCAAAGGGCTGAACGGTGTCACCAAAATATTCGGCTGTGATAATGGAGGAGTCAACACCAGCTTCCACCAGAGCCTTAACCGCTTTCTCTGATCGTTGCTGTGAATAGCCCATGTTGATCTTGGGGTTGCCCGTCTGTACGTCAGCGTATGACTTGATAGTAACCTTGCACTCGCGATGATCCTTCAAGAAGTTACCAATGGCCTTCAACTGAGCATCGGGATCGTTGAAGTCACTCTCGCGAATCTTGTAGAATACGTTCCATGTGATAGTGCCATCTTCAATGCGGGGAGTATATGTCACATCGTCATACCAAACGGTGTCCACGCGAGTTTCCCATTTTTCCTCCTCTACAGGTTTCTTCTTGTAACCGAATTTGTAGGTCAAACCAGCCAAAACCAGGAGTTGATCATTCTCTTTCGCGAAGGTCTTCTGCTGACCTGCGTGCATGTTGAAAGTGCTCTCAATGTTAATGGCGAGGTTACGGATGATGTTGTACTCAACCTGCAAACCTACACGACCGTTAAATGCGTTGCGTGAGCCCACTTCGGTGTCTGACAGACGATAGGGACTTCCCAATTCAGCAGCCTCGTCGTTGTTCCATGCATGGTACAGACCAAGACCGCCAATGAAGTTCACACTCAGGGGATAGTAATCCTTTTTCCCGAAAAGGGTAACCAGGTTCACCAACACATCAGCGCTCGGCGTCAGATAATTGTAGTTGTAGTAAGCTGTGGGTTGGTTGGGGAATACGGAACAGGCTGCACCTTTGTTGAATGCACCATTCAAGTTCAAACGTGCACCTACCACGGGAGAGAAAAATCTACCGAAAGAAATGGCTGCAGTTGGAGTGATGGTCTTCCAGTTGTTGAATTCCTTGTTGAAAGTGTCCTGGATACCTCCCTGAACACCTACAAACCAATAAGGTGCGGGTTCATACTCTTGTTTTTTCTCTTGTGCAGAGACTGAAACTGAAATGCTGAACAACAGCATTGTCAAGGTGAAAATTTTCTTCATATTTTTTATGTTTGTTATTGATTTGATATCGAATGCTTCGCAAAAGTATACACTTATTAACAAATGTCCAAATAAAACATAATATTTTTTGGATGAATGCTTGTCCTGCCCAAATCAGACTAGTTCATTGCATGAGGGTGATGTGTTTGTTATTGGACGAAAAGCAGGCGATCAGGAATGGGTTGCATCTCCATAAACGTACTACCTACTTTCAAACTAAGTGCTTGTCCTGAGCAATCATCGAAATAGTTGATTTGAATATGGTGATACCCTTTCTCCATACCTACATAATATTTCTTTTTGGCAGAGCAGTGTGAACCGTCGTTGTCGATTACCATTTTGCCATCAATAAATAATACGGCACCATCATCAGAGCATAATTCGAAAACGTAGGGGGCAGTTTCTTCTGCCAAGAACCAGGT
>DCHV01000095.1:3010-8402 GCA_002314945.1 Prevotellaceae bacterium UBA1743 | reverse complement strand
TATTGCATTTTCGGCCATTGATGTATTGAATCCACTCGGGTAGTAGTAGATGGCTTCGGCTCCTGCTGATGTTGCCACCCATGTTTCGAAGGATTTCTTGCCTTCTGTCATTTCCACGATTCGGCCTCCCATAGGAGTGTCCTGTATCATGCCACTCACACCACTTTGTCTGCCGTATGCCAAGGCTATTCCTCTGTACATGCCAATGAAATCGTTGGTGTGGTCGTGTCCTACGAATACGCCTACAATATCCTGTTCAACAAAGGCTCTTCCGAAGAATCCCATATTCACGCCAGCTGGACAAAGAGGTTCGTACTGATAACCGTAATAATTGTGTTCGCGCACTACATCACAATATTCTGGCAAACAGATATGGAAATAAGCCAATGAAGGAATTGGCTTTCCTCCGTTGTAAGCCTTGAATTTCTCACTTTCCTGCGTGTACCAGTCAATTTGGTCGGGATGGATGAAATCGTAGTAACTGTTTTCTGGATCAGGGAGGTAATAGTCGTTGGAATCCAAACCATAGATGACCAGACGCACGGAGTCTGTATTCTCTCCCATTACAGGTATGGCTTTGTTTCCGTATCCGTATATCCCTTTCGCGTAATCGGTGTTGATGCAGAGAGGTGCCTCGTTTCTCAACCAAGTGTAGATGCTGTCCGCAGCCACTTGTTCTGGGTCATGGTTTCCCATGAGTACCATATATGGCTTACCGCATTCTTCCATCAGTTGCATGAAACGCGTCCATAGTGGTCGTGCGTCACCATCGGTGACAATGTCGCCTGTGAATACACACAAATCCACATCCTGAGACGCTACCACCTGTTTTATCATCTCGGAACACTGTTCGATGTCAGTTACACCATTTCCCCAATGCATGTCTGTAAATTGGGCGATTCTGAACTTGCCATTGCGGAAATGCAATGCCGAGGCGTTGTTGGCTGTTTCATTAGCTGTGTCTTTGCTTTGACATGCTACCATGATGGAGGCAACTGCCAATAGACACACGAGTGTTTTCTTTATCATATAATAACAATTAGGTGTCGTTATGCAATGTACGTGCCTGCTACGGTGTCACCTCCATGGCCTGTCCAATTCGTATGGAAGAATTCTCCGCGAGGCTTGTCCGTGCGTTCGTAGGTGTGAGCTCCGAAGTAGTCGCGTTGTGCCTGCAGAAGATTGGCAGGCAGGCGATCGCAACGATACCCATCGTAGTAGGCCAATGCAGAAGAGAGGGTAGGAGCGGGTATTCCGTGCATCACGGCTTGTGCCACTACATTGCGCCATCCCTGTTGTGCCTCCGTCATCTTGTTGCTGAAATAGGGATCGAGAAGGATGTTGTTCAGTTCGGGGTTCTTGTCGAAAGCCTCCTTGATTTTACCCAAGAAGATACTGCGTATGATACAACCTCCACGCCACATCAGAGCAATGCCACCATAGTTCAGGTTCCATCCATATTCCTTGGCGGCAGCACGCATCAAGGCATATCCTTGGGCGTAGGACACCACTTTGGCAGCAAAGAGTGCTTTATGCAAGTCTTCGAGGAAAGCCGCACGATCGCCTTGGAATTTCTCTCCTTTGGGGCCTGTCAATACTTTCGAGGCGGCTACACGCTCATCCTTCTGAGCTGAGAGACAACGTGCAAATACTGCTTCGCCAATCAGAGTCAATGGAATACCTTGATCGAGGGCCGAGATGGCAGTCCATTTGCCGGTACCTTTCTGCCCTGCTGTATCGAGGATGTAATCTACCACTTCCTGTCCGTTCTCATCCTTCTTGGCTAAGATGTCGCGTGTGATTTCAATCAAGTAGCTATCCAAGTCCCCTTTGTTCCATTCTGCGAAAGTCTGATGCATCTCTTCGTTGGTCATGCCTAAATAGTCCTTCATCAGTTGGTAGCATTCGCATATCAACTGGATGTCGCCATATTCTATGCCATTGTGCACCATCTTCACAAAGTGTCCAGCTCCCATTTCACCAACCCAGTCGCAACAGGGAGAACCATCTTCCACCTTGGCGCAGATGCTCTGGAATATGGGTTTTACCAGAGGCCATGCTGCAGGACTTCCTCCAGGCATCATCGAAGGACCTCTCAAAGCACCTTCCTCGCCTCCCGACACGCCTGTGCCGATATATAACAATCCTTTGCTTTCCACGTAGGCTGTCCGACGTGCCGTGTCGGGGAAATGAGTGTTTCCGCCATCGATAATCACATCACCTGGTTCGAGCATAGGCAGTAGTTTCTCGATGAAATCATCCACGGCTTGTCCCGCCTTCACCATGAGGAATACTTTGCGTGGACGTTCCAGCGAACTGATGAATTCCTCGAGGCTGTGTGCACCAAAGATATTCTTGTCTTTTCCGCGTCCGTTGATGAATTTATCCACCTTTTCTATGGTGCGGTTATATACACTTACTTGGAAACCCTTACTCTCCATGTTCAGGACCAGATTTTCGCCCATCACGGCGAGACCAACAAGTCCTATGTCACTCTTTTTGCAATTCATATCTATTGTCTATGTATCAATTTTCCTTTTCTAATATCCCCTGGTCCTCCACTCACTCAAATCTTCCTCTATATGCCCACAATCCCAATGCGGGGTTGGAGATGTAATAGATTTCTTCCCCGTCCGACATCGTATTCCATCCATCCTTCATTGTTGTGATAGGGTATCGTGCAAGCATCTTGTCGATGTTTCCATATTGGAAGCCCACACCCTCTATTTCCTCGCGTGTCATTCCTTCTCCGGGGCAATAGGTGATGGTGAATCTTCCTTCGCTCGATCCGTGTATCAGATGAGCCGAGGCTCCGAGGTTTTCCTGTAGATCCTTGTTTTCCGCAGTCGCTTTCAGAATATGAGGTGTGCCTGTGTAGCCATATTTGCGGATAAGCTGATCCATAGCCTTATCCTCGCCGAATTCTCTCAGGGCTGGAGCTAAAATGATAAGTTCTCCCTCGTCTGCCATAGCCATACGGGTGCGGTAGATACTCTTGTTGCCCAACCATGTGCTCTTGAATTCCTCTGGGTCGAGATAAACCACGCACTTCTTGATTTCCCGATCGAGCATGATGAAATTTGTTTCGAGCGCCAATTCCGAGGCACGGAGGAAACATTCCACATCATCCCCGATAAAGATTCCTCGGAGTGCCATCTTTCCTGTACTTTCGTCCTTCGACAAGACCGTCTGCACATACACGATGGGTAACTGCTGTGTAAAGTGTGTCGAGGCATATTCCAGCACCTTGCGTACGGGAGTCATCGCTCTGCCCATGATACGTTCCATTCCGTATGTTGCACCTATGTAATGACTCAGGTTGATGCCTTCGCTGCCTCCTACACCCACAAAGATGTTCTTGTTGTAGTTGGCCATCCCTATCACTTCGTGCGGAACTACTTGTCCCACGGATAGAATCAGGTCGAATGTGGGGTCGAGCAGCAACTTGTTAACCTGTGCCGACCAAGGAGTATTCAGCTTTCCCTCTGATACCTCTTTTATGTACTCAGATGGAACTTCTCCTACAGTAACTACATCATGGCGAAAATCATGCACACGGAACAGGTTGGTGGGGATATGGCCAAACATTGTGTGGAGCTGTTCCTCCGTCATGGGGGAATGAGTGCCCAATGCAGGCATGATGTCCGTCAACCTGTCTCCATAATAGTCGTAGGCCATCTCGGTGATAGGGCCTGCGTAGGAGTTCAGTCGTGTGATGTCGGGTGGCAAGGCCAGAACTCTTTTCTTAGGGCCTATTTTGTCAAATACCTCCCACAGGATTTGCTTCACCTCTTCGCGGGAGATGTTGTCGGTCTTGCTGCCTCTGCTGTAATATATCATCTGATGTTATCTCTTTACACGTGCGTTTCCTTCCCAGATGCTCCATATCTGCTCTTCGTCGGCAGGTTGCGCATAGTCGGTCAGGAAGGTGGTTGCCAAGGCTCCGCTTGCCCATCCGAACTGAGCGCATCGCTCTGCATCCCAACCTTTTAGGATGCCATAGAGCAGACCGCCTACAAATCCATCTCCTCCTCCTATGCGGTCGAGGACGTGTATTTCGCGTGGCTGTATGATGTGCCATTCATCACCATCCAGGAGAATAGCACCCCAATTGTGACTGTTTGTGTGGTTCACTTGCCTCAGGGTAGTGGCAAAGACCTGTGTATTGGGGTATTCTTCCTTCACACGGCTTATCATTCCCTGGAATCCGTTGATTTTTGAGGCAATATCCTTGCCACCTGCCTCGGGACCTTCTATGCCCAGACAGAGTTGGAAGTCCTCCTCATTGCCAATCAGGATGTCGGAATATTCTGCTATTTCGGAGAAAATGTCATGAAGTTCCTTCTCGCGTCCCTTCCAGAAAGACGCACGATAGTTGAGGTCGAAGGAGATGCGTGTGCCATACAGGCGTGCGGCACGTGCCAAATCCAGGCAGAACTGGCTTGTTTCTGGACTCAGGGCAGCAATCAGACCTGAGAGATGGACAATCTGCACTCCCTCCTCACCAAAGATGCGATCGAGGTCGAAGTTCTTCACGTTCAGTAGGCGTCCTACTTCTCCGGCACGGTCGTTCCAAACTCTCGGACCGCGTGAGCCATAACCGCTATCTGCAACGTTTATCTGATGCCTGTAGCCCCATGGCCCCCCTTGTTCTACCTCCATTGCCTCGTAATCCATGCCTCGGCTGCGGAGATTGGATGTGATGAACTGTGCGAAAGGGTTTCCCTTGACAAGTGCTGTGAGTACTTTGACGGGCATACCCAAGTAAGAGGCGATGCTTGCCACGTTGGTTTCTGCACTCGTGGCCTGTAGCCGGAACAAGTCGCTACAATGTACCGGCTGTCCGTTTTCGGGTGTGATTCTCAATCCCATACTGGTAGGCACCAGCATGGCGTATTTGCAGTTTTGCTTTAGAGCTATATTCATTTTAGAATTGGAAATATCGTTTTGCATTGTAGTAACTGATGTCGCGTACCATTTCGCGTATGCGTGGCATCTCTTCTATGGGCATCTCGCCGTTCTCTATATCGCGTCCCAGCAAGTTGCACAGGATGCGACGGAAATAGTCGTGACGGGGGTAGGAGAGGAACGAACGGCTGTCGGTGAGCATACCTACGAAGCGACTGAGCAATCCCAGGACGGAGAGTGTGTTCATCTGGCTCTCCATTCCGTATTTCTGGTCGCAGAACCACCATCCGCTTCCGAACTGTATTTTCCCTGGAGTGGGACCTTCCTGGAAGTTGCCAATCATTGTGGCCAGCATGTAATTGTCGGCTGGATTGATGTTGTACAGAATGGTCTTTGCCAACATGCGTTCGCTGTCCAACTTGTTCAGGAAACGTGACATGCTTTCGGCTGTATCCCATGTGCCGATAGAGTCGTAACCTGTGTC